>JADYYD010000438.1 GCA_020853845.1 Candidatus Melainabacteria bacterium | reverse complement strand
TTGAGCTGGCAATTGTCGATTTCGCCGTAGGGAAGCATTAAATGGCGGGCGACCCGGTGCCAAACGCCGCCATGGGCGACTATGAGCACTGGTCCCGGATGCGTGAGCGCCAGGGACAGACCCTTTGCGACCCTTTCAGCAAACTCTTCGTTATTCTCTCCGCCCGGGGGATTGCCGACTCTAAAGTCCAGTTCGTGCCATGAACGTCGCTCCCATTCGCCCAAAAACCATTCTTTGAGCTCTTCTATAACCACGACGGGAGCCTTAATCGCCTCGTTGATGACTTCTGCGGTTTGCCTGGCTCTAATCATCGGGCTTACGCAAATCGTCTTAACCGAGCGCAAGTGCTCCATCGCCTTACTTTCTGCCAGCGCGCGCGCTTGAGCCAGACCTGTCGCATTGAGTTCGATGTCCCAACCGGCGCCAGCAGCGAGTTCTGCCAGGTTGGCATCGGTCTGTCCGTGTCTGACGAAGAAAAATCGCTCTTCAATCAGTTCCACTTTTAGTGACTTTTCCTTTTCTGCTTGCTGTGACATCGCTCAGTCCCCTGGTTTTGACCGCTAAAGACTATCAGAAATTCCCAGGAAACTTATTGAAGCGAAATCATCATTGCGATGAACAGAAGCCCTGTGCAAACTCGTGTGCGCCACCGGATGTGGTGCCACCGGAGCGGACTGAAAGTGAATGCCGAAGGACTAAGCACGTTGATTCCGGCCGTGTTTTGCGGGGATTACTGTAATGGACCAGGAAAGATTTCTGCGATACAATCACTTGCATGAATACGGAAAAGCCGCCCCGGAAGCCACTCGAAAAAGAAGAATATATCCGCAGCGATGCATTGAAGACAATAAGTCTACCTCCAGAAGAGCCGTTTCGAACTTATGCTTTGCGGTTGAAAAAGGCGCTTGCCGATGATGACAAAAAGGAAGTCCAGTCGGCATGCAAATTGTTGATTGATGAACTGAGTATCGCCTACGGCGTTGTTAAGCCGACGGTGAAGATCCTCAATGTTCGCCCCCGTGACGAGGGGAAAGATTGGGTTTACGAAACCTTCGGAGACTACGATCCTGAAACACTGCGCATTCGATTATGGATGCGCACTGCAATTCAAAAAAAACCGACCTCGTACGGCGTTTTGCTGAGCACGCTGTGTCATGAATTTTGCCACCATCTGGATATGGTATCCCTCGATTTTCCAAACACATTTCATACCCGCGGTTTTTACGATCGAGTCGGTCTTCTATATCACCATATTCAAAATACTCCAGTCCGGCAAATTGTCTGGCAGCAGCATTCAGACGGCTCTCATAGTATAGATTGGGGGCGCACCATGAAAGGTTCTCCAAAAGTTTTGGCATAAATTTTGCGCAAAAGAAGAACGATGACTGCTAACGAGTGCAATCATCGTCCTCTGGTTGTCCGATCCAACTGTTTGCGTTAGCAAACACCTGTTTCGAATACTTTGCGATTATTAGCTGTCTAGCTAACTATTCAGCAGTAGGTGCTGCCGGCGCTGCAGGAGCTGGTGCCGGTGCTGGAGCCGGTGTGGGTACGAGAACAGGTTTCTCTATCGGAATTGTGCTCGTGGTGTTGGTTGTGGTGTCAGTGTTGCGTTCGACGACGGTCGAAGATCCATTGCTCAAAGCGAAGATGCCATAACCGATGGCAGCGACCAGAGCGATACCGAGAATTGTGCCGACAATAGCGCTGCCGGAGCTGTCTGTCTCTACTGTTGTTGTAGGCGGCGCTTGGGGTGTAATAATAGTTGTCATAATTTACTCCTAATTCCCGCACGGGAGTTGTCCTTCCTCAATCTAGTAACCGACGGGCGGCGCAGCCGCTTCGGTGTTCGGTCTGTGAGTTAAGACTGAGCACCCTGCCCATAGTTCCAGCCTGTATCATTCCGTTACTTCGCCCATCAATTGGAACTTTCAGAGTGACTAAGAGGTCGCCGGTCGCTCGATTTTTGGTGGCAGATTTCAGCAGCCTGTCCGAGGCACTGCGCTTGTTTTTTTGAAAAGATTAGGAGATTTGAGACGCGCACACATCGCTTCAAAAGCCGGAGTCGGACCCTTCCAGCGCAAATCATCTATATCGTCGAACACGGGGGCATCTGTTCGCAATGTGGCCAAACGCCGGAAGAGAATTGCGTCGTCCCATGACTTAAATAGAGTGTCTGCGAGTTTTGCACTACCTCTAATGGATTTACTCCACGATTTCGCATCCCTCGGTATATCTTCAAGATGAGGATAAACAGACAAAACAGATGCTGCTCCTTTTGCGCCCCAACCAGGCAGACCAGGATAACCGTCCGATGTGTCTCCGACGAGCGCCAGGTAGTCGGGTATAGATTCCGGCTTGATACCGAATTTGGTGACAACTCCTTCGGCATTCCTCAATTCGTTTTTTCTTCGATCGAGCTGGACAATCTTGTCTGCCACCACGCATTGACTGAGATCTTTGTCCGGTGTGCAGATAATCACTTTATCAACACTCTTATCCTGAGCAGCTTTCACGGCAGCGGCAGCGAGCGCATCGTCAGCTTCGAATTCAATCATCGCCCAGACGAGAATGCCCATAGCTCCCAACGCTTCTTCGAGCAAAGGGAACTGAGACATCAATTCATCCGGAACGCCTTCACCGGTTTTGTAGCCGTCGTATAGATCATTGCGAAACGACTCGACAATATGATCGGTTGCCACTCCCAGGTGTGTAACACCTTTCTCCAAGAGAGAAAGGACGGAGGCAAGCACTCCTCTTACTGCGCCGATTTCGTTGCCTTTCTCGTCCGTCGCGCCGGGAACTGCGAAATAGTGCCGGAAGAGCTCGTATGTTCCATCGATGAGATAAACATCCATCGGAATTTTCCTTTGAAATTGCACTGTTCGAATCTTGGTTTAAGATTCGGCCAAACCGCTGCCAAACATACCATAAGAGGACTTTCAAAGAGTTGATTGCGTTGACAACAGGCGACCGTAAATCGTTGAAATCTCAGTCGCTTTGACTGTAGTATTCGCTGCATGACCTCTTTAATAGCTTGTATTTTGATAGTCGGCACCACAACCGTGCTTTCTGTTGCCGGTTTATGGCTCATTCGAAAGCGCTTTTCGCGCGAACAGCTCGAATCGTGTCATGAAGTGGGCGGCTTTTTGCTTTCAGTTGTCGGCACCCTGTATGCCATTCTAGTCGGATTGATTGTCGTCAATTCCCAAGGCAAGGTCGATGCAGCCAGTCAAATGGCTGTGTCTGAGGCGAACATGCTGACTAATATCTATCATCTCTCCAATACATTCAAACAGCCGGCGCGCCATGAGATTCACAAGCATATTTATGATTATGCTGTGGCGGTGATAGATCAGGATTGGGCGCGGGTGGAAGATGGCCTGGAGAAGGAAGCGACTATTCCTGCGTATCAGGGACTCTGGAAGGAGATCACACATTATGTTCCTTCGAATGACAAAGAGTCGCAATGCTATTCGACCATTTTGGGAAACATCGAAGAATTATCTGCCGCCAGAAAATACAGAATGGTTGCAGCTAAAGGTGGATTGTCGCCTGTGCTCTGGGCTGTATTGATTGCTGGTGGTGTCATGATTGTTCTCTTTACTTACTTTTTCTTCGTCGAGAGTTTTTTGGCGCAGGCAATCATGACTATGTTTGTGGCCGTTTTTCTTTCTCTCAACGTCTATTTGATATTTATTTGTCAGAATCCTTATCGCCCGGAATTAGGCGCCAAGAATGCTGGATTTGGTTACAGCTTCACGCCAAACTGGTATAAGGACAAACCCCTGGCAGAGAGCGAATCTGATGCTAAGCAAAATGGTGGCAAGGACTCAACGGCAGGTGATAAACAGTGAAATTCGGTAAGGTTGCCCCAATACTTTTTGCTTCAATAGTTCTTTCTGCCTCTCCGTCTTTTGCCCAACCCAATTCTGCTACGGATGCAGACATGCAATTGCGTCTGCAAAGAATCGATGCGATGGTGAATGACAGAATGCAGGCTCTGAACATGGTGGGTTATTCGCTGACAATAATCAAATCCGGCAAAGTTGTTTTTCAAAAATCTTATGGATTTCAAAATTTAGAAACCAGACAACCTGCAACTAATGACACCATATTTGGTCTCGGCTCTTTGACTAAGACTTTTACTGCAATTACGCTCCTATCGCTTGTGGACAAAGGATTGGTCGGACTGGACGATCCCCTCTCCAAGTACATAGACGGGCTGACACCGGAATACAAGTCGCTGACAATACGGCAGCTCGCATCAATGACTGCTGGTGTTCCCAGTAAGATTTCGCAAGAAGTGGCCTGGCGAGAGCAACTGGATATTCTGGACCATACACCGCTTGTTTCGCAGCCTGGCTCTGCATATCTTTATTCGAACTACAGTTATCGGTTGTTGGGCACAGTCATTGAGAAAGTAACGAAGCAGCCCTATCTCAAGGTTGTCGAGTCAACCATTTGCGCACCACTCAATATGCGCAGCACCGGCTCAACCACTCTTTTGCAGCCGACAGGGCGGCTCGCACAAGCTTACGGCGACAACATGGGCAAAGGTCCCCTGCGGTCCATCGAATACAAAAATCCTGCCATTCAATTTTCGGCGGGAATGTTGGGTAGCACTTCAAACGATCTCATCAATTACGTTTTAGGTCTGCTCAATCGACAGATTCTTTCCCCCGAGGCTTACAAGGTTCTTTGGGATTATCGACCGCCGCTTACTACAGGACAACCTTCCAAGTGGGCTTTTGGCTGGGCTAAAGGCAACAACCCGCAATTGAACGGACAGCTTACTCTCATGATGAATGGTGGCGTCCCTGGTGTAGCCTCTTCAATAATGATTCTGCCGGAATCAAATTCCGCTGTGATCGCAATGTCGAACCTGCGCAAGCCTCCGGTTTATCAAATCGCGAAGATTGCTGCGGCAATGGCGTTTGGAAATGCCGGTGAACAGCCCGCTCAATCAGGTTCGGGGGAAGAAGAAGATCATCCCGGCGCTTCTTCTGACTAAGCTTTTTTCTCGTCTCTGCAGATGTGGAAATATCCTCGCGTGAATGGATCGAATATTTGTCCTTCCGCAAGTTCCACATCCAAATATGCAACAAGTTTTCTCAGCGCATCTTTGTCGTCGTGTGTACACAGCTTATTGCCGTTGCGCACCGCAAAGCCTTCAAATTCGCTTACGCCACCAACTTTGTCAGTTTCTATCAAAACAAAAATTGTAGAGGGAAACTTTTTACTCCACCGCGCAAGCTCGGTCTTCATGGAAACCGCGACCTGCTCGTGTTCTTTTTGCTTGTCCGCGTTGAAAACAAGCGGATAACAACAGTCTGCCCCCGGATCTGCGAACGCAATCCCGTTGAAAGGCTTGTCAACCAGGCGCGCCAGGCAACCTTTCCATTTCTGGCGGGCGGCGTCGATCATCGATTGGTCGCCTCTTGCGAAGATGGCAGTGCAATGGTAGGTCATTTGTTCATTATCTCAGACGCGAGTTCGGCGCCAAAACAAATTTCAGCCACCTTCTTGAGAAGGGTGACAAGCTCTGGTATTATTCGCGGCTATGAATAAATCAGCAAATGTCAGCAGTATAGTCATCGTCGAGCATAAGACAGAGGGCGGCATTTTTTACCGCACCACTACCACCCCGACATCCGGAAATTACCTCGTTTTGGTGATGGGTTACGGTGGCAGTCTGCGAATTTGGCCGGCAACTTTCGTCAACAAGTTGGCGCGTACTTTCAAAGTAATCACATACGATAATCGTGGCACCGGCCTTAGTATCATTCCTGAAAATCCCGAAGAATACACAATCAAGGCGATGGCTGACGATTTGCATGAGGTGGTCAAAGCTTTAGGGGTGGCCAAACATCATTTGCTGGGCTACAGCATGGGTGGATGCATCGCCTTGCAGTATGCGCGCGATTATCAGGAGCAAGTGAAATCCCTCTTTCTTATTTCTACCACCGCCGGTGGTACTTTCTATGCAAAGCCGAATAAGGAGATTTCCGACGCACTTGCGGCTCCGGAAGGCAAAACATTGTGGGATATTTACATGTCTACATTCAGGCTGATGTATTCACCCGAAGCTTTTGAGCGTTGTATGCCGACTTTCAAAGCCATTTATGACGTTTCTAACTTGTTGCCGACAAGACCACTTGCCCTGGCCGGACATTCTCATGCCTTTAAAAATTTTGACGGCAGTTCGTACCTTGCCGATTTCAACATGCCGACTACTATCCTTGCCGGGAAAGAAGATCGCCTGATGCCGGTGAAAAACTCTGAAAACCTCGCGGCAAATATCGCAGGTTCGAATTTGGTCTTATGGGATGACTGCGAGCATGGACCGCATATACAAGAAGAAGATGCAGTCGTTCAATTGATAAGCGATTCTTGTTCTAGTTAATCTTGAGACCGGTAGTCAGCGAGTCGATAGAAACCGCGCCAATATCGCGCAGCAATTGTGCTTGAGCGACGTTAAAGTCTACAACGGCGCGTGCCTTATTGACACTTGCCTGAGTGAGATCGCGCTGGGCGTTCAGGACATCGATGTTCAAACCTATGCCTGCCGACATTCTCTTTTTCGCAATACGCAACTCTTCTTCTGCCGCGAGAACTTGAACAGTCGCGCGATCGATTTTCTTATCGGAAGTAAGACTGGTGTTGTAGGAAGTTCGAACTTCGTCAAAGACATTCAAGAATGTTTTCTTGGCTTGGACAGCCGCTTGCCTGGCTTCCCACCTGGCTCGCTGCATGTTTGCCAGGTCGGTGGTGCCCATGCCGCCCAAATTCCATTTGACACCAAGGTTGATGGCGTAAATCGGATCGATATTGCCTCCCGCTCCGACACCAAAAATGGTTCCACCAAAAGAGACATTGGGGTGCATCGGCGCCGCGGCCACGATAATCGCGCGCTTGGCCGCCAAACGTAATTCCTCATACTGCTTCAATTCGGGGCGAGCATCAATCGCTCTTATCAGAAGTTTCTCAATGGGGATAGATGGTGGTATCAGACGTTTTTTCGGCAAATATTTTTCGCACGATTCCAAATCCTGGGAGAAACTCGTGTTGAGCACATGCGCCAATTGAATGGCTGCTTGCCGCCTGAGGTTTTGTTGTTCTACCAGATTTTGTTCATCACTTGCCAATTGCGCCTGCGATTGAAGAACGTCCAAACCAGTTGCCGTACCTGCTCTTTCCTGCGCTTGATTTAAGCGCACTTGCTCGACGGAAATAGCGACGGCGCGAGTGCGAATTGCCAGCAGTGCTTCTTGCAATAATAAGTCATAGTGACGCCGCGTCGCGCTCAGAAGGGTGTCGTTAACATTAGCCGAAAGTGCGGCGCGTGATGCGCGCCAGCGGTGTTTTTGCTGGAGCGTTCCAAAAACGACTCTGCCGCCTTGATAAAGGTTGTAGGTAAAACCGGCATTGAGCAATTGAATTGTGGAAGGCAGTTTGGCTTTGCCGCCATCGATTCTATTGCCGGCGGTGGTGGCTGGCGTCGATCCGAACAAGGTGGAGGGAATGTTGCCGTTCAGACCAAACAAAGAGTAACTGCTGGAGAAGTTAGGCAGAAATCCGGTTGCGGATGACAAATAAGAATACCGATCTACTTTCGAGCGCACAAAGCCTTCCTCAATATCGAGGTTCTGACCAAGCGCGGCTTCGAGAGTGTCTTTCAAACTGACTCGTTCGATAAAGCGTGCATCGATGGAAAACGGATTCAGGTTGCCTTCGAGCGGGATAAGAGAGTCCAGCGGCGGGTGTTCTATCAAAACGCCGGTTTCGTCACTCTCGGCGGTACCATCCATTTTGATTCGTTCCAGCGATTCCGGTACTTTCTGAACGGGCTCTTTTCCTAAAGACCTTACCGATTGAGTAGCACGCAGTTCTATTACATGTTTTGGCGGATGTTTTTGATCTGCATTCGGAACTACGGTCTTGAGAGGTTTTTTCAAATCCCTGACCGCATCGCGATTGTCTTTTCCCGCATCAACTGACGCCGCCGTCGCCGGCACCGCAACCGATGATGCCACCACTACGGACGCGGCCAAGGCTGCCGATGCGGCAAGCAAAGTAACCGCATTCGGTGCAGTTAAAACAATTTTGCGCCTGAGGTACATTCTTATCTTTCTATCTTAGTGGGTCAGGTGAATTGTAGGGATGACGGACATCCCCGGTGCCAACAGCGCTTCGTATCCTTTTAGAGATTCCGGATCAAGAACGATCTTGACGGGGACACGCTGCACCACTTTCGTGAAATTGCCGGTGGCATTATCGGGAGGCAGGAGCGCAAACTGTGCTCCGGATGCGGGTGAAATAGAATCGACTTTGCCTGTGATGTGAGCATTGGGAAATGCATCTATTTTGATGTCGACCTTTTGGCCCGGTCGCATTTTGCTGAGCTGAGTTTCCTTGAAATTCGCGACCACCCATTTGTCATCGGAAACAATGCTCATCAGAGCCTGCCCTCTTTCGATGTGTTGTCCGATTTCCACTGTTCGGTGTCCGATGCGTCCTGTTACCGGTGCAATGACACTCGTGTATGAAAGTTGTGTCTGTGCATTATTCATTTCGCTTTTGGCTTTTTGCGCCGCTGCTTCTTGCACGCTCAAATTCCGCTTCGACATTTCCATTTCGGCTTTGGCGGCAGCAGCACTCTGGGCAGCGCCTTTAGCGCGGATGACATCGGATTGCGCGTCGGCTACAGCTTGCATGGCTTGATGAACCCTTGCTTTTGCCTGTTTGTGAGCTTCATGCGCTGCTTGCAATCCGGCTTCGGCAACTTCTTTGTCTTGTCTGGCTCGCTCGAAACTTTGAGTGGTGGCAGCGCGGTCTTGAACAAGGGATTGGTATCGGTCGAAATCAGCTATGCATCTGGTAAGTTCAGCTTCTCTCTGTTTGATTGCAGTTGCCGCCAGAGCAACGCCTAGTTTAGTCTCTGACAACATGGCTTTCGCTTTGTCGACGCCGGCATTGGCGCTGGCAACCGCTGACTGCGCTTCAAATTCGCGTGCCTCGGCTTGCCTCTGGTTGGCGACTATGTTCGATTGCACTTCGTAAGTTTTCAGCTCCGCCTGCGCAGCGGCTGCCTTTGCCGTCGCCAGGCTGATTTCCAAGTCTTTTGGATCGACGCGAAGAAGTGCGGTACCTTGTTTGACGTGCTGATTGTCATCGACAAGAAGCTCCGTGACCGTACCAGCCACCCTGGCGCTCAATTGATGCACTCGACCGGAGATAAAGGCGTCATCGGTTTCTTCTACAGAGGAAGCATGCTGCCACCACAAGTATCCGCCGATGCTGCAACCCAAGGCAAGTATGCTCGCCAGCGCAATTGCAAGCGGGTTTTTCTTCTTATTTGATGCCAATTCCGGATGGACTTTTGTACCGGCAGACTCCTTTTGCAAGGGGCGTGCTTCTTCGATTTCGGTCATGGTTTCCGTGCCTGTAGTCACTTCAGGAACTCTCAATAAGTGCTGGACATTGTAATTATTGACCAAGTTTCAATTTGGGTCAATTATTCGCGAATAAACTTTAATGCATCTCGACCTTCGCCCCCCGCCTGCCGGAGCCCAAAAGCAAGCAAAATGGGATGGTGCAGGCTGTAAAAATCGCCAGGAGCCAGGCGATGTCCGCAAACGAAAGTGCCGCTGCCTGGGTGTCCACCTGACTACTCATGATTGCCAGCGCGCGCTGCCTGGCATCCGGTATTGCCCACCCCTGGTGGATGAACATCTCTGTCATCTGAGACAGGCGATTCAGTGCTTCCGTGCCGTAAGGTGTGATTTTTTCGACAAGAACGGCACGATGGAAATCCTCGCGCCTGGTGAGAATTGTTGCGAGCATTGCGATACCTACGCCACCGCCGAGGGTTCGCACAAGGCTCAGCAAGGATGCTGCAGTTTGAATGTCTTCCGGCGGGCAATCGCCGACAGCAGCGATGGTGAGTGGTAGAAACACCAGCACCAGACCGAAGCCACGAATGAGACTGGACAATAGAAAGTGCTCCCAGCCCCAGTCCAAGGTCAGAGGCAGAAGAAACCAATTCGACAAGCTCAGACAGGCGATGCCGACAAAGACCATAATTCGAGCATCGAATTTGCCAATCATTGCGCCGACCACTGGAAACATAAATCCGGTGACAAGTGATGCGGGCATCTGGAGAAGTCCCGCTTGCAGGGCTGTGTAGCCCAGCATCACCTGCGCGAAGTTCGGAATTACATAGTTGATACCGAAAAGAACGAATCCGACTACGGCTTGAAAAACTAGCCCGATGGCAACTGAGCGAAATCGAACGATGCGTAAATTGACAGCCGGATGCTTGGTGCGCAATTCGTGCGTGAAAAACACAATCGCGCCAATGAAAGTGGCTACGGTGCAAAGAACAATAAGATGAGAGGCGAACCAATCTTCGTCCTGACCCTTTTCGAGAACATATTGCAAACTGCCTAGCATCACGCTTAAGGACATGATGCCCAGCCAATCGATACGCACCTTGGGAGCGTCTGCCTGGCGAGGTTTGTCGGATGGTATGAACGCCTGACAAAGAATTGTGGCGATGATTCCAATCGGAATATTGATAAAAAAGATCCAGCGCCAATTGTAATTATCGGTGAGCCAACCTCCTAAAGTGGGGCCGACCACAGGACCAACGATGACGCAAATACCGAAAACAGCCTGCACAAAACCTTGCATCTCCTGGGGAAACGCTTCAAATAGAAAAGCTTGAGCCTTAGCCAGCAAGCCGCCTCCGAACAGTCCCTGCATGACGCGAGCCAACACCAGCGTGAGAAGATTTGTTGAAATTCCGCACAAAACAGAGGCGATCGTGAAACCAATCATTGAGAAAATGAAATATCGTTTTTTGCCGAACATATCGCCGAACATAACTGCCAGCGGCATAGTGATTACGTTGGCGATTGAATAGGATGTGACTACCCATGCCGCTTCACTGGTGGTGGCTCCGAGGTTGCCCTGTATATGCGGAAGCGCCACGTTGGTGATGCTCGTGTCTATCACTTCAATCAAGGCAGCGATTGCGACGCCGACCAGAAAAAGCCAGCGAACAATTTCGCCGTTTTCGTCAACTCTTTTTTGCAGAGCTTCTTGAAGATACGTTGCCATTGGGATGCCTGAAGAATGCTGTTATCAGCTCATTTGCTAGTTTCGCGAAGACCGTTAACCAAAATTTTTAAAAGTGCTTTGGCGTTTTGTTCCAGCTCATCGCGTGTCATTCGCTGCTCGGACTCTGTGTAATTGTTGAAATAAGGAGGGAACAAACTTGCCGCCCCCATCAAAAAGGTAATAGCGGTTTTTTCATTAGCTTTCTTGGGGCTTATCTCCCCAGCTTCTGCTGCGCGTTTGAGAAATTTCAGTACGCGCTCTCTTTTCTTTACATAGAAGGCGCTAAATCTCGGCTTGAATTGCAGAGATGTATAGAGCAGAGCTTCGGGTGTGTGAAAGTCGCGGGTGACATAGTCATAGACCATAAGCGCGCACATCAAGAACGTATCTTTCAAACTTTCAAGAGGGGAGCCTTTTATGTTTTCAGTTCGCTCATCCATCATTGCCTGGATTTTCAGCGCGTGTTTTTCCACGACCCGCATCAAAATCTCTTCTTTAGTGCGAAACTCCAGATATACAGATCCTTTCCCTATACCTAAGTGTTTCGCAATGTCCTCGATGCTGGTGCGTTCGTATCCGTATCTCGAAAACAACTCTACAGCCGCTTCCTCGATAAGTTCAGCTCGATTGTGTATGGATTTTGTGCGCGCCATTATTGCCCCTGGACTTTTTATTTTGCTGTGGCAAAACTATTCTTGACCAGATTTTGTTTTTAGTCAATTATCGGAGCCTCATTTTTGAAGTGTACCGAATGTGAGTTATCGCTCCTGGAGTTTTTTCCGTTTCGTTTCCATTTATCGGCAAGCAGGAACCACAGTAAATCTCTTGCCGTCAGTTTATACATACGGTGAAAGCCCCTGCGCATCGGGGGTTTGTTGAGTTTTTTATTGAGGTCCTTTGGGTCTCGATGGTGTTAAAAGGAGTTTTCTATGAAGCGTATTTTTGCAACCAGTCTCATCGCTCTTTCAGCAGTGCTGATTTCTCTTCCTGCTAACGCACAGGGTTTTAGAGGTTATGGCAATATAAATTCCAGACAAGCCCAATTGCAAGCACGCATCAACAACGGTATATCTAGCCGTCGTTTGAGCAGAAGTGAAGCAGCGAAATTGCAATATAAAATGAATCGTATCGGCAATCTGGAATCTCGCATGAGAGCATCAGGTGGACTCTCATTCCGTGAACGCAACAACTTAAACCGTCAGTTGGCGTCGTTGCGCAATGAAATCAATCGTGACATGAATGACTTCGAAAGACGTCGTATCGGTTTCTTCGAAAGATACTGGCGCTAAATCTATTTCGGTTTCGGACGCCATCCGATAAACAAAAGGGCAGGTGTAAGCCTGCCCTTTGTTTGCACTGATTTTGAAAAGTTTTACAATTTACGCTGTTATATTAGATTACCTCCTCTTTTTTTGCCTCTGGCTAACCACTGCAATCCACTGACTGCTGCCATTATGATCAGCAGCGGGCTGAAGAAGTAACCGAGTGCTAACCAGAGAACACCCCAACCAATTGATCCTCTGCCCGACCCGGCATTTTGCTTGCATTGCTTGATACCTCGGATGATGGCACTGCTGCCGATAATCAAAATTGCCAGGTCGAGCATCCAGCTGATTGTCGAAAGTGCTGTTTCGAATAGGCTGAGAGTGTTGAACCTGACTGTTCCTGCAGTATTTACACCGATGATGGACGTTGCGTCTGCTCCTTGCGGACCGATAAATCCGTTGGTTGCGCCCTGGAAACCTGTACCGGCGCCTGTGGAACCGCTGATGTATGCGTTGCCGGCAGTGCTTGTGCCGTCGCTTTCTTCTGATGAATAAATCCCACTGTCACCTTGTGCTCCGTAGCTTGTTTGCAGTCCACTGCTACCGGAAGAACCGTACACCGTCGGAGTTGAAGTGGCAGTTGGGAGAGAATTGAATGAATACGAAATGTTGCCTCCTTCAAACAGATTCGCATCTCGTGAGCTAGCTAACAGCCAGCCTGCGATTGAACTCGGTGAGCCAGGTCCTCTCGGGATGTACTGTTGAATGGACTCGGAGAGAGTCAATGCATTGTTGGCTTGCAGACTGACTGCAGGAGATACTGAAGATTCAGTTTCCGAATATTTCGGCGACGGGATATCGGACGATTTTCCGAATAGCCCTTCGAATGAAACACCTTCAGGAATTTCTGCCGGCACATCCACTCTCAGCGGTTCGCCACCGGATGTGATGCTGCTGTAATCGACAGCTACAAACGATGTGTATTGCGTCATAATATGGTGAGCAAGTGCGATAGTCACGATCGCTTTTTCAATCTCCGGGTTGGGTTGGCCTATCTGAGATTTAAACCAATTTTCTGCCATCAATGCGTCTACGGCTGATCTTGCCCACATCGATGGGACACCGGAATTGGTGGCAATGTTTTCGGGAAAGTCGATGTTCATCTCCTGTTTGTAGGGTTTGCCACCGGCGAATCCGTTTAATTTGATTTTGCCGATGCCGGCTCGACCGTATCGGCCAAAAATATACAAAGGTTTGCGTGCCCAAACATCAGAAATTTGTCGCGGAAAAATGTCTTTGGCGTCGACACCTTCGATTTCGACTTTTACATCAGAAAGCACTGGAGTCGAGATGCGTTTGTAGAAACGTTCTGCTACTTCTTTGCCGGGGCGATTGAGCAAAACGTATTCTGCTTCACCGCCGCCTTCTCGCGCGATTCCATCGATAATGAAACGATTTACACTGTTTCCGGTTCCGAATGAAAACCAACGCGAATTACCGCGCAGTTTGCGAACGAGACCTAGAACTTCCATATCATTGCCGACATAACCATCGGTCATGAAAGTCACAATCCTAAGTCTTCCTGGTTCAGTCGGAATTGAGCAAACCTTTTCAATCGCCGGACCCATGTAAGTACCTCCATCTGCCTGCATCTGGTTGATGTAGGCATGAGCCTGCGCCTTCATTACCATTGAAGCGCGCTGAGGCTCTGAAAATAGAGTTTCAGACTTGTCGCTGAAGGAGAGGATTTGGAAAGTATCTTGAGGATTTAAACGATCCAGAATGTAATTCATCGTATCTTTTGCTTTTTGAATCGGCTCACCGGACTGAGAACCTGATTTGTCAATGACGAAAATCATTTCCTTTGGAACGACGTCTCTAGTTGCCACTCTTTGTGGTGGCATGAGAACAAGTGAAAAATAGCCGTCTTTACCTTCTTTGTGAGGCATGCAGCCACTGCGAATGGCGCCATCGCAGACATTCCATGAAAGAACGAAATCGCGGTTGGGAATCGCAGCTTTGTCCTTCAGCCCAATATGAGATGCGTGATCGCTGAATGCTTGCACGCTGACTTCATGCAGCGAAGACTTGATGTCGCGATTGGGGACGCCACTATCCAGATCGACGGAGATAGAAATGTCATGACCAGTTCTATATCCAGGCGGAACAACTGGTGGATTGATTCTGTTGCCATCAGGAACTGCTGAAGTTTGTTGCTGAATTGGCTCACCACCGAATATCGCCGGTCTCGGAGAGGAGTTGTATGGCAGGTTTGCGGAAACAAGTTGTGTTTCTCCCACCGAATTCAAGCTCTCTTGTGCGGTATCAGTCAATTTTCCCGGGTTGAAGCGCGGTCCGACAACTGTTGGAAACGTGAATGTGTAGCGACCATCTTCGAACGGCAGCATCTCCACATACTGAAGGGTTACTTCAATGGATTTTCCGGGCTCAATATTGGCGACATTTTGCGTGAAAATATTTGGACGTTCTTGCTCCAGCAATGATGCAACATGACCGGTGTTTTTTGCATCGTTGTATATTTGGCGTGCTTCCTCTCTGCGTTTTATAGTGGCGTGGATGGTGCGCTGCCCGACCTTCAAGATCATGTCGTCAACTGCACCGGTATGCGAAAGGGGAAACGTGTATACGGCTTCGATTTTTCTGTCGTATGGGTTGTGAAAAATTTGTTTTACGGTTACTTTTGAAACGAAGCCGGAGATTTTCGCCGATACGTCAGTGTGTTGAAGCGGGCATTCTCCGAGCAGCATGCCGGTTTCAGACTTTGCCAGCAAACTGCCTGGAGTGCTCGGTTTTAACCCCGATTTCGATTTGGTGTGGTGCGTTGTATCTTTAGGTCCGTTTGCATGCTGGGCTGATGCCGGTTGAAATGTTGCGATGCCGACATTGAGCGCCATCATTAATGTTAGAAGTGCGCGCGGCAATGTTGCCGCCCGAGAGCGTGTGATCATAATGTCCTCCTGCAAGGCGCGCGCAGCAGTAAGACTGCGTTTTCGCCAGAGTCGAGCGATGGTTTGATTGCTAGTAAGTTGATGCCGAAAGCGAAGTGCTTTCGCAGACTCAACGAGCCCGGAAGAATATTAGCGCCGTTCGAGCGTCTGTTCT
>JADYYD010000437.1 GCA_020853845.1 Candidatus Melainabacteria bacterium | reverse complement strand
TTATTTAGCACAAAGTAGACCTCCGTTACCAAAACCAAATTGATCGGCTGAGAGCAATCCGCGGCCGGCAGTTTCTCCCCTGGTTTTAAAACAATAATGACAAACACCGTCATCGCGCTTTGCGCAGGGGCTTCGCGCCGCTTGTCCGCCTGCCTCCTTCACGCAAAGAAAAACACGGCTCCGGAAGCTCTCAAGCTGGCTCTCTTGTTTGTATGCATCACGACCATTCTGCCGACGACACTCCTGGCGGCGACGGCTGCGCCCAAGAAGAATTCAGCCGCCCTGAAAACGGCTCTCAGACATCATCAAGACGAATGGAACAAGGCTAATCCGTTTTCAAAAAAGCATGACGGTCAACCGCGCACGGACGCCAATGCCGACGGTGACCCGGTTGTCCATCAATCGAGGCCGGCACCGGATCGCACCATGCAGCGCTTCTACATATTCACAATGCCGCCGCAAAAGCAGAAAAAGAAAAACGAGAAAGGCAAGCAAGGCGGCAATAAAGGACACGAAAACAATTACACTCCCGAAGAAAAAGAATATCCACCCGGTCGAAAAGCGATAAACCGCGACGCCGGCAAGTCTTCGAAAAATCAACCTGAGTGGCTGACACAAATCGGCGGCGCGCCCAACCAGCAAATGCCTGCGACGATCGCCAGCATGATGGGTCAAGCGCAGGGTGCCGGTGATGCAAGCCACAATGCTTCTTTGGATGCTGTTGAAGACTATATTCCGATGATTGCGGCGGGAAATGTCAACGTCGCCAATGAAGCCGCCGGTGGTGGCAAAGGCAACGGCGCGCAAGCATTCCGCCCACTGAGCACGGCAATCGGCATGGTTCAGGCGATGTACAAGCGCGTTTATTTGCCGATGGCGATTTTGCTCTTGCTGCCCGGAGTAGTCATCCTCAACATGAAAGTTTTGCTGACCCAGTTTGCAGGACAAGACGAAGATGCACAAGGTGGACCCTTCAGCGGCATTCTTCGCGGCACCATCGCTCTCTTTCTCATCCCTGCAACGCAGTTGATAATGAGCTACAGCATCGATGTCGGAAATTCGATGACGATGTCGATTGCTCAACAATTCTCCGCTGCTGAAATCGTGAGCTGGGCACGCGGCATGCAAGAGGACAGAGAAGCCAAAGGAAAACCGCAAGATAGGCTCGACCCGCAGCCTTTTAAAGACCAAATTTTTCAAATGGCCGCCGGCATTATCAATATGTCACTCGGCTATGGATTGGTTATTTTGGCAGCTTTTCAGCTCGCTTTAAGTTGTTACTTACTATTCATGGGACCGATCGCAGCGGCTCTTTACGCATGGCCCGGCAGCGTAGGCAAACTATTCAAGCCGGTCTTCATTAACTGGGTCAACTCGGTAGTCACTCTTTCACTGTGGCGCTTCTGGTGGATATTGATCGTTTTCGTCTTTGTGACTCGCATTCACTGGTTGCAAGAAATCGGCGAATACGTTCCCAATACAGAGTGGGAAGCGATGATGCTGGTTGTTTTCCTGGTCATGATGATGTACGTGCCGTTTGCTCCATTTGAAGTAAAACCGGGCGAGATGGTCGACAAAATTTTGGAAAAAGCGAAAGAAATCAGCTCCGCTGCCAGCGGCAAGAAGGGTGGAGCAGGCTAAACCCATACCGCCAGCCCCCGCCCCCTGTCAAGGAAATTGCAACAGTGTCGAATCTCAGCCAATCAGAAACAATGAAAAACATCTCTCTTTTCCTTTTGGTTATTGCCTTCGCCACCATCACGGCAGCTAAAGCGTCATTGCCGCCGGCCAACAAACCAGGCGGAACCGATCTTCAAACCAATGCGATTAAATTGCAAAAATATCAAGGCACAGACGTCAAACGCGATAGCCTGGAAGCGCAAGCAGAAGCGCTTACTAAAGTTCCGGGCGAAGCAGTATCCAGACAGATTCTCGATACACGGTTCAACGAGATGGAAAGAACCGCCGCCAAAATGAACCAACCCAACAATGCAGCACCCGCATCCAAAGCACAAGGTCAAGCGCAATCGACACAAGCCGGCAACTCAGCAGCGGACATAGCTCGAGACCAAGCCGTGGCGGCAATAGACTACTGCTCACGCTTTTTGAAAAACTTTACTACTGAAAAAGGCAACCGCTGGAATAGATTTCGCGACAACGTTTTCGTTCCGATGGCTTTGCTTTTACTGTTGCCCGGAGCAGTGATGGCGCAAGTGCGAGCCATCATTGCTCAGAGCAACCCTGTCGTTGGGATGGTCAGCCCCATAGAAGGCATTCAGAGATCGATCATCGCAGTGTTTCTCATTCCCGGCAGTTATTTGATCGTCAATTACGCTGTCGATCTCGCAAATAGCATCTCATTTACAATTTCCACAGAGTACAAAAATCTTTTCGGCTCCGACATGTACGAAGACGCTATGTGCGCTGAAATTCGTGCATTCGGCGTGCGCTATCTTTCCGAGAACGAAGGTTCGCTCAAAGTTCCGGAAGCCGATCTCAGTCCCATCCACAACGGCATGTTTTCTCCGGCGGAAGGCAAACTCTGGGGCAAACTTCAAGATCCATGCGCAGGACTTTATCTCGTTCCCGCCAACAGAGACGACGCCAGCATGCCCTCATCGTGCATCGCCGCTCGTGCCGTACTCTTCAGCAGCAATGCCGGCATGGCCACGGCTTGGGCACTGCTTTGCGCCTTCCAGATGGCATTCTTTTACTACCTGTTTTTTGTCGGTCCGATTATGGCAGCCCTCTGGGTTTATCCCGTCAAATTTATGCGCGACGCATTCGGCAACTGGTGCGAAGGCGTCCTCACGCTATGTTTCTGGAATCTTTTCTGGACTTCGACAATTTGCTTACTGGCGTGCTTCAAAGGCACAGATGACACGGGACTGTTTATGGTAACCGCGCTGAATTTCCTGGCCACCGGTTCGGTAAAGCATGCGTTTGATTTCGCCGGACTGGTGAAAGCGGCCGGACAGAAAGCCGCCGACCTTGGTGAGAAGATGGGCAAAGCAGCAGCCTCCGGAGGCAAGTAAATGCTGCGCTTCATCTGTGCGATCTTAATTATCTTTCTGATGGCCTTCAGCAGCACGAGTGCTGTTGAGGCAAAAAAGAAACGCACGGATCTGGCGTATCAAAGCGAACAATACGAGAAAGAAACTGGCAAGAAAGAGAAAGATGCAACCGCCGAAGCCTTGGAAAAAGTACCCGGCAAGCTTTCCAATGCTCAGTTGGGGAAAACAGCGAAAAACAAGGCCGAGCGAACTGTTAACAAGCTGCAGGATCCTGTCAACACACACAAGCAAGGCAAAGCAAAAACTCAAGGGCAAGCGAATGGCGTAGGCAATGCTGCTGCAGACATCGCCCGCGATCAAGCTGTCACAGCCATCGACTATTGCTCGCGCTTCATGAAAAATTTCACCACCGAAGGTGGCAATCGCTGGAGCAGATTCAGAGATCAGTTTTTTCTTCCGATGGCCTTGCTGCTCGTTCTTCCCGGAGCAGTATTGACTCAAGTGCGAGCGATCATTGCGCAAAGCAATCCGGTCGTCGGGCAAGCCAGCCCGCTTGAAGGTTTGCAGCGCGCCATCATCA
>JADYYD010000436.1 GCA_020853845.1 Candidatus Melainabacteria bacterium | reverse complement strand
TCTCCCGCGACATCTTCTCCATGTCCAGCACCGCCTCACCTGAGACCAGCTCAGGCTTGGTGAGAATAACCGCTTTATCCTCTGCGGAAATATCCACCTTTGGTTTTGGCGCGGCACAGCCGAATAAAAGGGACACGGTCAAAACAGAAAGAATCGCTTTTCTCATTCGTCAGCCACTACTTTTTTGAGGGAAACTGCTAATCGCGTTGTTCCTCTCACAAATGGAGGTGAAACCGTTGCGATTTACTTGCCGGTAAACTTTTGGAGCGGGACGCATCATCAGCACC
This sequence comes from Candidatus Melainabacteria bacterium, assembly GCA_020853845.1. GTDB lineage: Bacteria > Cyanobacteriota > Vampirovibrionia > Obscuribacterales > Obscuribacteraceae > QKMZ01. The sequence continues at coordinate 8,048 of JADYYD010000436.1, read as the reverse complement.
GGGGTTTGTCCCTTGTGCTGTTGTTTCTCCCCGATGTTTTACTATCTTTTATAGTATGTTCCTCTCACTCCCAAAATTCGCGGTCAATTCGAGCTAAACTTAGATTCTATGCTGATCGGATTCAAAAAAATCGCGCGCGCTCTTCTGCCGACACTGTGTCTGTTTTTCAGCAACCTGCCGGCCCTCGCTGAAACCCTCAAAATCGAATTCGTTGCCAGCAAGCCATGTGCTCTGGTGATGTTTATAAACATCCTTGCCGAGCGGCATCACACCTCGAGCTGGGTGAAAGAGTGGTATGAAAAACGCGTAAAGACTGAGAGCGACAAACACTATGTCGACTCTTACAAGAAGCTGATCGATAGAGAAGAAAAGCACTTCAAGTACATTGATGAAATTGGACGAAGCCGAAGTGTTGATGAGGTGATCTTATGCGAAGCGGCTCGCAGCAAGACTCTCCCGGAGCTGCTCGACCGCTTGCGGGGCAAACTTTCTCTCGACGAAATCGCCACGCTGCAAACCGTCGTTTATCACTTCGACCCGGTTTTCGAACAACTAATCTGGAAACCGCATCTAGCCACATTGAACAAACAACTCGATGAGTTTCGCACGCAGACGGCAAGAACAAAAATGTGCGAGCGACTCACGCAAGTTCGTGAGTTTTTGAACTCGTCATATCCCAGTCATATACCGTTCATCGTGGCGCTTTCGCCGCTGCCGGCAAACAAGCGAAGCAGCGGTCAGAGCATGGGCATTGTTCAAGTCGTCGAGTTGAGACCGAACGACAGATTTCAATCGACGGCAGATGTTGTTTTCCACGAAGCAGTGCACGCTCTCTGGTTTTCAAAGAAAGACGCAGAAGAAACCATCAAACTTTTTGCGATTCCCGGCCAGGGCGCGCTTCCTGTCGCGGAACTCTACGAGGGCGTCGCGACGGCGCTTGGGCAAGGTTGGTTCTCCAAACAAGCCTTCGGACGCACACCGAAAAACTGGTACTCCGATTCGATTATCAACCTTTACTCGCAAGTCGTCATGCCGCTTTACGCCGATTATTTAAAGCAGGGACGCAAGCTGGATGCAGCCTTTGCAAAAGAAGCAACGGCCGTCTATTACCGCATGTATCCCGAGGCGAACAGGCTAATCAGCCTCACTTCCAGTTACGTGATCTTGGCGGACGAGATGAAGGATTTCGGCGCTTTCAAAAACGACCTGTACAGAGCGATGCCTCGCTTGCGCGAGTGCTCGATAAACACTCCGGCAAACGCGCACGAAAGTATCGAGTCACTCGAAACGACACACGCAGAACGCGCTGCCATACTCACTTCCGTTTCCAAACTGGAACAATTGAAGGTGCTCGGCTTCACGGATTTAGAACTGGAAAAACTGAAAAAAATTCCGAACGGATATACGACCATCGCCTTGCGCGGCAAGAAAATTCTCTTCTGCCTAGCCGACACATCAGACGAACAAAAGAAGATTTTTGCTGATGTTTTGAAACTTCAGAAGTGGCCGATATGAGCTGGAGAAGCTAGCTTCGGCTCGTCATAAATTCAAAATTTTCATTCCTGCCTTTGACCCTTTTTTGTCGAAAGTGAACGTTTCGGCGCAGCCAGCATTTGCCGCCAACCGTTCCACAAGATGGTCGGCAAAATCTGCCGTACTCGACTCAAACAGCCGTAAAGCTCTCCAAACAGTTTCTGCCTCATCTAAAAATAACTGACGCGCGCAAAGCAAAGTTCGAAGAATTGTCGCCACCTCTTCTCGCTTAGCGTCATAACATGTCTCAGTCACCCAAACCAGCTCAACGAGCGTGACTAAACTGACATAACCTGGACACTCCGGAGTGCATCGCTTTTCAATCAACTTTGCGGCAGCCGCAGATTGCCTCGCATCATCCTGCGCGATGTAGCGCACGAGCACATTGGTATCGAGGCCTATCATATTCATTTTCCAGAACCCCTTTTGCGAATTGCGTCGCGCATATCATCGATAGAAACTGATTTAGCAGGCTTTTTCAAAAGCCCCTTCAGCGATTTCACATCTTCCACTGCCGGTCGCAACAGGAATTCTCCATCGGCAATCTGAATAAATTCAACTCGATCTCCAGCCTCAATTCCCATTCTTTCTCGAACATCAATTGGGATTGTGATTTGTCCTTTACTCGTAACAGTGGCGCTGCTCATACATCCTTACTCCAATAACTAGTCCTTACTTTATGGTAAGGCAGAAACGACTGTCAAGCGCCATAGTATCTACGTATCGACCCAAAAGTTACGCTAGCTGCATCACACAGCGCTTCTTAGCAACGCCCGCTGCAAAGCGGTCGCGCATCCGCGCGAGTCCGTTCACACCAAAATGTCATGAACTCCCGCATCCACACAGGCTGACCACAAAACGAGTTGTCGTTTTTCCAAGAGGAAAGTCGCCAAGATGCAGAGTTCATCAAATATTCATGATTTCAAGACGAAATCACTTGTCTCTATAAGCTAGAAAAATTACGTTTCTCATTTCTTCTTTCCAAGAGCACGCGACAGCTTTTCTCGTTCAAATTCTCCTTCCTTGCACTTCTTGCGCGCACCTTTGAACTTTTGCAGGTTCGAAACTAAGGCCGTGCAGCAAAGAGCAAGTTAAGAGCAGGGGATTAGAACACTTCTCGATTACAGAAACGCGCGTCGCTGCTAGTTCCTACCAACATGCGCCATGCAGATTTGATGGGTCATCAAGCCTGCAAAACCTAACTTTAGAGGTGGCAAATGACCAAGCGAAACGTAACGAAAGCGGAAGTACAGCCGCTTTATGCAAGCCTTCCGGAGAAATATCGGTTGGCTCGAGAGAGATTCGGACGCCCGCTCACGCTGGCTGAGAAGATTCTCTCGTCTCACCTGGACCGCTGGAATGATGGTGAAACTCACCCCGTCCGCGGCAAATCGCAGGTTTTCCTCCGTCCCGATCGGGTCGCTCTTCAGGACGCAACTGCGCAGATGGCGCTTTTGCAGTTCATGCAGGCCGACCTCGACAAGGTCTACGTGCCGACCACCGTGCACTGCGACCACCTCATCCAGGCCCGCGTCGGTGCCAAGCACGACCTTCTCAGCGCGCTCGACACCAACTCGGAAGTTTACGAGTTCCTCAAGTCGGCTAGTACCAAATACGGTATCGGCTTCTGGAAGCCCGGCTCCGGTATCATCCATCAGGTGGTGCTGGAAAATTACGCTCATCCCGGCTGCCTCATGATCGGCACCGATTCGCACACTCCCAATGCGGGCGGTCTCAACATGCTGGCTATCGGCGTCGGCGGCGCCGATGCTGTGTTCACCATGGCGGGCGAGCCCTGGGGTCTGCGCTGGCCGAAGCTCATCGGTGTGAAACTCACCGGCAAGCTCAACGGCTGGGCCGCGCCCAAGGACATCATCCTCAAGCTAGCCGGCATCCTCACGGTCGACGGCGGCACCGGCGCCATTGTCGAGTACTTCGGCGAGGGCACACGCTCCATCAGCGCCACGGGCAAAGCGACCATCACAAACATGGGCGCGGAGCTTGGCGCGACAACTTCGGTTTTCCCGCTCGACGAGCACATTCTCGACTACCTGCGCCTGACCGGACGCGGCGAGATTGCCGAGCTGGCCGAGGCGTCGAAGCAGTATTTGACTGCCGATGCCGAGGTCGAAGCGGAGCCCGAGAAATATTTCGATCAGGTGATCGAGATCGACCTCGACACGCTCGAGCCGCACATAGTCGGTCCGCACACGCCCGATCTGGCGCGCCCGCTCTCGGCTTTCAAAGCCGAAGTCGCCGCCAAGAACTACCCTGCCAATCTGCGCTACGCGCTCATCGGCAGTTGTACTAACTCGAGCTACGAGGACATGAGCCGCGCGGCTGCCGTTGCAAAACAGGCTGCCGAACACGGTCTCAAGGCCCCGGTCGGCTTCATGGTCACGCCCGGCTCCGAGCAGGTGCATCAGACCATCAACCGCGACGGTCAGATGGCGGATTTGCAGTCGGTGGGCGCCAACGTGCTCGCCAACGCCTGCGGTCCTTGCATCGGACAGTGGAAACGCGACGACATCAAGGACGGCGAGCGCAACTCGATCATCACGTCCTTCAACCGCAACTTCCCAAGGCGCAATGACGGCAACGCCGAAACGCTCGCCTTCATCGCCAGCCCCGAGATTGTGACCGCCTTCGCGCTGGCCGGCACGCTCGACTTCAACCCGCTTGAAGACGAGCTCACCGCCGCCGACGGCAGCAAGTTCAAGCTGGCGCCTCCGCCTCATGCCGGACTGCCGGTCAAGGGTTTCTCGCAGCTCGATGATGCCGAACTCGGCTATGTCGATGCTGCCGCTTCCCGCAAGGACGGCGCGTCATCTACTTCAATCAGCGTCGCCATCAGCGATAAGAGCGAGCGCCTGCAGGTGCTGTCGCCCTTCTCTCGCTGGGACGGTGCAGACTTCGATGCGCTGCCGGTTTTGCTCAAGTCGAACGGCAAGTGCACCACCGACCACATCTCGCCGGCCGGACCGTGGCTGAAATACCGCGGGCATCTCGACCGCATCTCGGACAACATGTTCCTCGGCGCCAACAACGCCTTCACGGACAAGCCGGGCACGGGCAAGAACGTCGAGACCGCTGCCGTCGGCAAGCTCTCGGACATCGCGCGCGAGTACAAGGCGAAGGGCATGGGCTGGGTCGTGGTCGGCGACCAGAACTACGGCGAAGGCTCGAGTCGCGAACATGCCGCCATGTCGCCGCGCTTCCTCGGCTGCAAGGTCGTGATTGCCCGCAGCTTCGCGCGCATTCACGAAACGAACCTCAAGCAGCAGGGCGTGCTGCCGCTCACCTTCAGTGACCCGGCGCATTACGACCTGGTGCGCCGCTCCGATGACCGCATCACCGTGCGTGGTCTGAAAGACCTCGCGGTAGGCAAGCCGGTCAAGGTGTACATCATCCACTCGGATGAAGTCACCGATGAAGTGATGGCCAATCACACGCTTACCGAGGAACAGATCGGCTTCTTCAAAGCCGGTTCGGCTCTCAATTTCGTCGGCGACCGGCGCAAGGCGGAAGCGGTGAAGGCGGACGATGCGGCGGCCAAAACTGCCGGAGAGCCTGCCGACAAGCCCGCGCAGCCTGCTGTTTCTCCCGGCGAGAAACGCAAATCTAGCGATGGTGGTTGCAAGTGCGCGCGTTGCGGATGCAGCGACAAGGCCAAGAAGAAGGCCGAAGCGCCTTCCGGCGGCAAGACGCCTGCCTCCACCGGCGGTGCCAAGCAGAAAGACACCCGGCCCGCAAAAACCGAAGAGCCGCTGCGGGTTCGCATCTGGCGCTGGCTGCGAGGCTGGTTCTGATTCGTTCTGAGAATCCATCGAACAAACCGGCAATGACTCCCTTCACTGCCGGTTGTTCTTCCGCTTCAAAGCAAGCGCACTTTAGCAAGCACCCCGCTCATCGATGCAATCCGGCATTGGAGCGGTGGTGCCTGCCTTGTGCCAATGGAGAAATCCCATGACAAAAGTTTCAATCATCGGTGCCGGCAACGTCGGCGCCACGGTCGCGCAGTATCTGGCGACCAAAAATCTCTGCGATGTGGTCATGCTCGACATCAACGAGGGAGCCGCCAAAGGCAAGGCTCTCGACCTCACGCAGGCGATTGCTCTCACCGGCGGCAGCGCCAAGATCACGGGCACGTCCGACTACAAGGACACCGCCGGTTCGCAGGTGATTGTCATCACCGCCGGCAGCCCGCGCAAGCCCGGCATGTCGCGCGACGACCTGCTCAAGATCAACGCCAGCATCGTCGCCGGCGCCGCGCGCCAGAGCCACCGCCATTCGCCGAACGCCATCTTCGTCGTCGTGTCCAATCCGCTGGACATCATGGCTTACCTGGTCTGGAAGGAGACGGGCGTCAGCACGAGTCGCGTCATCGGCATGGCCGGTGTTCTCGACAGCGCGCGCTTCCAGTCCTTCATCGCCGAAGAGCTGAAGGTTTCCGCCGAAGACGTGCGGGCTATGGTTCTGGGCGGTCACGGTGACCTGATGGTCCCCTTGCCGCGTTTCAGCACCGTCAACGGTGTCCCGATCACCGAGCTGATCAGCAAGAAGAAAATCGACGCCATGTGCAAGCGCACCGCCAACGGTGGCGCCGAGATCGTCAACCACCTGAAGACCGGCAGCGCCTGGTACGCTCCCGGCGCCGCTACGGCTGCCATGGTGGAGGCGATCATCACCGGCGGCCGCAAGCTCTATCCGTGCTCCGTCCACACCGGTGAGAAGCACGGTTTGCCTGCCGTCTTCACCGGTCTGCCGGTGGTCATCGGCAAGCGCGGCGTCGAGCGCGTTATCAAACTGAAGCTCAACAAGGACGAAATCGCCGCTCTCCAGGCGTCGGCAAAGTCCATCGAAGAGAACGTGAAGCGGCTCAACGAGCTGCAGGCTGAAGCCGCGAAGCCCGCTGCCGAAGCCGCTCTTTCTGCTGCCCCTGCGGCGCCGCCCGCAGATGCCTCCACCAAAGCCACGGACACCTCGGCAAAGTCCTAACGGCTTCTGACGCGAATGCCTGCAGGGAGCGAACCTCGAAAGTTCGCTTGCCTGCGGGCTCGCACTGTGACTCAGGAGAAAAAATGATATGGAGCGTCTCAAACTAATCATCCGGACAGGATGGCGATTTGCCGGAGGATACCGACTCGCCATCCTGGGCTACACCCTCCTTTTCATGATCGCTCAGGCTACGGCACTGGCGGAGCCGTATTTGCTCGGCCTTATGCTCAATGCCGTGCAAAATGACCTCACCCAGGGTGCGGCCGGCAACGCTCAACTGTTGCACGACGTCATCTATTACACGAGTCTGTTCGTCGGACTGAAAGTGATTTTCTGGTCCATTCACGGTCCGACGCGACTGCTCGAGCGCTACGTGGCGTTTCGAATAACGTACGCCTACAAGGCGCACATGTTCAAGACCGTCACGAACTTGCCTTTGAAGTGGCAGCGCGAGCACCACTCGGGCGAGAGCATCGACAAGATCAACAGAGCCTACAGCGCTCTGTCCGATTTTTTCCAGGGCACGTTCGACATCACGTACATGATCTGCCGGTTGTTCGGCACCCTGATCATCCTGTATTACTTCATGCCGATGGCGGCGCTGGCAGTGGCGCTCACCTCGGTCGGAGCGATGTACATCATCGTGCGCTTCGACAAAACGCTGTCCAAGCAGTACGACGAGCTGAACAAGAAGCAGAACTACGTCGCCGAAGCAATTCACGACTACATCACCAACATCGTCACCGTGATCACGCTTCGCCTCGAGGGCAAGACGCTCGAAGAAGTGAAGCGCCGCATGCTGATTCCTTTGCCGCTCTACAAGCACAACAATGCCTTGAACGAGTGGAAGTGGGCAATCACCGCGGTCATGATCGCAGTGATGACCGGCGCCGTGCTGAGCTATTACACGTACTCCGTCATCGCCGTTGGTGGCATCATCATGGCGGGCACGCTGTTCACGCTCTTCGATTACCTGCGGCGCATCGGCGACTCGTTCTACAACTTCGCGTCTCAGTACGGTCGCATCGTTCGCATTGCCGCGGACGTGCACGCTGCCGACCTCATTCTCACGGACATGGACAACACGCCAAAACCGCCTGAGGATGCCAAACTCCCCGAGGGCTGGCGGCAGATTTCCGTGCAGGACTTGAGCTTTTCCTATCACGACAAAACCGACCGCCGCGTCAATTTGGACCGCATCGGCATCGAGTTGGTCAAAGGAAAGGCAGTGGCGATCGTCGGTCAGTCGGGCAGCGGCAAGAGCACGCTTTTGCGCTTGCTTCGCGGGCTCGACAATTCGGACGATGTGCGTGTTCTTGCCGACGGCGTCGTGCAAAAACATCGCCTGCATCACCTTTCCGCATGCACCACGCTGATGCCGCAAGACCCCGAAATCTTCGCCGACACGATCCGATTCAACATCGGATTCGGTCTGGAGAAATCGGACGAGGAGCTGATGGAAGCCGTTCGGGCTGCCCGTTTCGAATCGGTGTTGGCGCGTCTGCCCAAAGGGCTCG
>JADYYD010000435.1 GCA_020853845.1 Candidatus Melainabacteria bacterium | reverse complement strand
CGTTCAACGATCTTGTCGATGAAGCTTTGCCTGCAGTGGAGATGCTGGCCAGGGCCAAAGACATAAATATAGAACGCGATGATGCCGATGCATTTGTCTACTGCGACAGCAGTCGCATCACGCAAGTCCTCGTCAATCTGCTCGGCAATGCCATCAAATTTTCGCCCGTAGGCAAGCCGGTCAGCGTGCGATTTGTTGCTGATAAAGATTGCGACAGGATCATCGTCGAAGATAAAGGGCCGGGAATCGACAAAGAAAGTCTCCCCTTCATTTTTGATCGCTTCAAGCAGGCTAAAGAGCAATCGGGTGCGCATAAACAAGGATTCGGACTGGGCTTGGAGATCTGCAAGAAACTTGTCGAGCTGCACGGCGGCACCATTTCTGTGCAGAGTGAACAGGGGCAAGGGACGAGTTTTGAGATAGCGCTGCCGAAGCACAGGGCTGACGCGCAGGGCAAAGCCGGGTAGCAGCATATTGAAAGCATTCTGGATATGTTGCAGCGCATGTCAGTGAAATGTCAGGCAGCCGGACTACTTTGTTAGCGTTGCCAGTGAGCAAACGCAATCGACGGGCAATTCCCAGCAAGGTACTCCCCCTTTCTATGCATTTAATACAGGCGGCAGGCTTGCCGGCCTGGAGGAGAACGCTTATGCCAGCTTACGGTCCCGATGTTATCAGTGCCAATATCCATAAATTAGTAGACAGCCGAGATTCCCAAGACACCGCAGCAGAGCAAGCCGCCTGGAATGAAATTTCCAGATTGTACGAAAGCTGTGTGAGGACTGAGAAAGACGAGATGAATTTAAATGACTCACTAGTGCAGTCCGGCGTCTTGCCGCGTCTTCTGGTCAGTATTTCCTCGGCAATCGACAGTGACGACTGGGATGAAACAATCTCGAAGGAAGAGTTGGAAGAAACAATCAACAGCACCGATGGTAGTGTCAATCCCGCTACTAAGATTGCTTCAGAGTATGCGCTCGATAACTTTGACAGTATCGACGGATGCGACGGAGACGAGCGTGATGGCGAGCTGTCGCAAGAAGAGTTGAGGAAGTGGCAGCAAACCCATCAAGGTGAAGCGGACCCCAGGCACGTCAATCCTTATGAGACCAATCCGGAGAATCAAGATGATCCGAATGCCGGCGATGATGCGCTGCCGGAAGATGCTGAGCGCTGCATGCGCGTCCTGGAAAAACGCTACGCTTCGGAGCAGGAAAAGCTGCGTGCCGTAGAAGATTTGAGCAAGATGGGCATCAAGGAAATCGAGCTCACAGAGCCGGACGGCAGCGTGCGCAAATATCAGATTCAAGTGGAAAGCGCAGGCAATGGCAGGAATTATGTTCATCTCTGGGATGCTTCCACAGGAAAGATTGTGCTGAGAGGCATTGGAAAAGACGGCGTGTACACGCAGCAAGTGGACAGGAATGGCAAACCCGTGCCGTTTCAGGGGCACCGTTGGACTGAGCATAAGCCCGACAGCAATGTGACGAAGTTCGAAAATTAGGACGTTGCTATCTGATTTTCGATGATTTGATGCAGGTCGTTTGAGACCTGGAGGAGCATGTATGACCGAAGCAGTAAGAGGCTTTTGCGCTCAAGTTTATGAGTTTGTCAAAAGCGACATGAACAGTAGTTCTTTGCAGATGGAGTCCTACAGTAGTCCGGGTTTGGAACGGCAGGCCGAAGATGCCGCGGCGCGCATTAATTTGGTCGGCGATCACGAGAAGCGGCATGACGCCATGCGAATTATGGAGAAGACAGGTGTGCTGCCGGTCTTGTTGCTGAAAAAGAGAGATGCACTTGATCTTAACAGCGACGGAGACCTGGACCGCGATGAATTGGAAGCAGTGATGCAAGACCCGAATTCGTCTGCGCTCGAGTCGATTGCTGCAGAGTACGCAATTTCCAATTTCGATGAAATCAGGGACGGTTGGAATCTATTTGACTGGTATGAAAACCTGGAGCAAGGAGAAATCTATTCTGCAGCGAGTGACGCCAAAGACAGTCCCGATATCGATCCTGAAGACGTGTATTACGGTGAGGTGACTGCCGCACAGCCGATAGGCGCCAAAGAAGAGGGCAAGGGAAGAACTTGCTGCCCGGCAGAAGACGACTAGGAAACCATTGCAGGGGGAACTGGGCGGCGGCAGCTACAAGCGTGCCGCTGCCGGTCTTTTATGCGCTTTCAGCGTGCACCTGCGCCTGGAACTTCTGACAGAGAATCGACTTTATAGTTGAACGTGTATTTGATGTCCAGAGAATCAGAAGGAAAGTCTACGGGGAGATTTTTGAAGGGGGCACTAGCAGTAATGGCATTCATGGCCGTTTCGTCGCAGTCGGGATTTCCTGAGCTGCGCAAAAGTCTGATTTGCTTCAGTCGCCCATCCCTGGTAATGCGGAATAAGATCTGCGCTACTCGTGGATCGCCATCCGGAGGAGTCCATGCACGTTTTATTTTTTTGTGGAGTTGTTTGAGATATTCCTGCAGCGTGGATGGAGCACCTTTGCCGCCCGTACTGCGACCGCCGGCTTGGAAAATCTCAGTGCTCGAGTCGCCTTCATTGTCGACCATCTCAAAAAGTTCAACTGGAGATGACTCTTCCATGAACATAGATTGGCTAGCTGCGCGGGTTTGCTGCGATCTTACACCGGGACTTATATTGTTCTGCATGGCCAGCATCTTATCGGCTTGCACGCTCTTCCATCCGGAGGGAAGTTTTATATCGGAGACTTGTTGAGCTTTTAGGTCCGGCTTTTGTTGTTGGGCTTGAATGTCGGCACGGGCTGAATTAACTGCGGATTGTATTTGCACACCCTTCAACACCATTGGTGTCGGTGCTGTCGTTTGTCTTTGAGGCGCGAGAGCTTGCAGAGCTCTTTGTCCTGCTTCTTTGGTTTCTTGGCTGGTGCGCTCTTTGGCAGTGCTTTGCGGTTGCACTATCGGTGGTGTCATGGAAACTTTGTCGGTGCTGCCGCTGCGCTTCCTCTGGCTGTCCTTTTCGTCGGTGCTGGCAACCATCGCATCGTTGTCTTTGAAATCGGCGAAGGAAGTGAGTTCGATATCTATGAATTGTTTTTGAGTGACCAGTGGAGGTGGAATTTTGAAGCCGTGCACGAAAAACCAGGCAAACATCAGCAGCGAAACAGATAAGTAAGTGGCGGAGAAAACCTTGGCGAAGTGCGCTTCCTCAAGTGTTCCGATGCGTGCGGCAGCAAATGCATGCTTTTGTATTTTCTTTCGGGTGGTGGTTAGCGCCCAGATGGCGACGGTTGCCAGTGTTATGCACCAGGGCAAAGAAATGCCGGCGGCGCCGTTGTAAATTAGAGCTGCTATCCAGGCTACGGAAGTAGCGGTGGTCAAAAAATTTGCTGGAGAAGCCGAGAGATTCTCCGGCTTGTAGTTAAAAGTTTCGGGCTCTGCGCTTTTCTGAGGTGTTTCTGAAGGCTGCGTTATGTTGTCAGAATCCTCTTTCTCTTTTGCTTCCTCAGGTTGTGTCTCTGCATTATTGGAGTCGTTTGAGGCTGCCTCAAAATCCACGGCCGGCAATTGTGGCGGGATACCACTTTCGGTCGAGCTAGAGCTTGCTTCGGTAGAAACAGATTTTTCAGGCAATTTGAGGAAATTCTTCTACATATCAAGCGCTCTAAATCGTAGCATGCGGCGCCCCGTCCGGAATTCACATGAGAAAGAAGAGAGCTTGCTGTCAAGCGGCAAGCTCTCAAATCTCAGTCCTGGGACTTTGGGTTTGGAATTTCAATTGATATCAATTGAAATTCCAGGACAAGGTAGGCGCGCTTCTCGCGTTCCGCTTGCCAACCTGTTTATTTGCCCATGGCGGCGAAGTAAACAGCGCAGGCGTGGTCTAGGTATTCCCTTGACAGCCTTGGCTCGGTTTGCAGAAATGCGCACAGGTTGACAACCTGATCCACGATATCGCGCGGGTGGCAGCAACGCATGTTGCGCTTGCCGCTGCGGTACTGAGATTCGATCAAGTAGTTGACTGCTTCCTCGTTGTAAGGTACGCCGGTGCGCTGGCAATACTGGAGGAAGATCCACTTGAATTCGTCTTCAGTGGGGTTGGTGATGTTGATCTTGTACGGAATCCGTCTCAAGAATGCTTCATCAACCAAGTCGGCGGGGTTTAGGTTTGTCGAGAACACAATCAACTGTTCGAACGGCACTTCCAGCTTTTTACCAGTGTGCAAGCTCAAGTAGTCGACGCGTTTTTCCAGAGGAACGATCCAGCGGTTGAGCAGTGATTTATGGTCGATTCTTTGTCTGCCAAAGTCGTCGATGAGCAGCAATCCGCAATTCGATTTCAGTTGAATCGGCGCTTCGTAGAGCTTTGTACCGTAGTCGAACTGCAGCTCCAGCATGTCAATCGTCAATTCACCGCCGACCACTACGCAAGGACGCTGAATGCGCACCCATCTGTGGTCGTAATCTCTCGGATAGTTGGCGGCAGAAACTTGCTGGTGGTTGTGCGAGTCATACACCCGGATAATTTGCCCGTCGATTTCTACTGCATAAGGAATGAATATGTGTCCCTTGAAGCTGCGCACGATTCGCTCGGCAATTGATGTTTTGCCGTTGCCTGCTTCTCCGAACAAGAACATCCCGCGCCCGGAGTTGATCGCAGGACCGACCGAGTTGATTGTGCGGCGATTGACCATGATGTCCGAAAACGCCACTTCCAGATCGCGCGGCGTCACTGATTCGCGGCGGATAGTCTGATACTTGAGCGAGTCGACATAGCGCGACCACGGCACCGGGCATGCGCCGTTGTAAGCGTTGTGATCGAAATAAGAACGTGCTCTGTCTCTGCCTTTTTCCGTCGGCGTGTATTCATAGTCGGCCAGACCGCCGGCACTACGAACCTCAATGAGAAGCTGGCGTTTCAATACTTCCAGAATCTCTTCAATGATTTTGAAGGGGAGCATTGTTCTGGCTGCGATTTCACGACCCATCGCAAAGTTGACCAGGTAAATGTCCTTGAGAATTAGTTCTTCCAGAAAGCCTTCTTTTAAGCCGGTTTCGGCGATCGAAGATGGATACGGCGGAACAAACTCCTGCTGTTGTTGGGTTCCTGTCTTGACCTGTTGAACCATATTTCCTCTCTTTTTGCCTCTCTTGCCGGCTTCCTGTACTAAGACGCTGCTTTGAAAAAAACGATTGTCCGCTCAGCGGGGGCTACATATACACTTTACAGCTATATAGCCATAAACGTAAGCACCTCAACTAATTGCGCTGCGCACTTGTCAGGGTGCTTTCAAGCACCAATGCGTGTATTTTATCTCCGATCTCGCCAAGTTTGTTGCCTTCTTGCGCTGATTCCTCCATGTTACTTTCCTTGTAGCTGAACCGATCCAGGTAATAAGCATCCACAAAATTGTCAACCAGATTCGGCAGCTCCGCTTTCAGCGCCGGCGGGAATGCCGGACTCTCACTGGCTTTTGCTCGCACGGCGCTGGCCAGATCGTGCGGCGTGTCACTGCTGGTTTTGCGGACCGCCACCTTCTCTAGATCTTTCAAAAGTCGCAAATACAGGGCTGTCGAAGGCTTCATGTTTTTGACTTCTTCGGCCGCCTTCTTTTGTGAATTGAAGTAAAGATAAGCTTTTCGAGCCGCTTCGATGAAAAGATAAATAAGAGCAGCCACCAGGATGGCAATCAAATAGGGGTTCTTCGAGAGATTCTTTGCCCAATTCCAGTTCGGCTTGTCTTTATTCTGGTCCTCGGGAGGCGCAATCGGCGGGGCTCCCTGGTGTGTAGCGCGCAGAACAGTGCGACCGCCGGAAGCATCTTGCATGGGCTGAACAGGCAGAGTGCCGTTCGGTGTGGGATCTATCGGAATCCATCCGTGCGTAGGAATAAACACTTCGGCCCAGGCGTGCTCGTTTTTCCTCTTAACCAGCGTGGCGTCCGAATTTGGGTCTTTCTCTCCCGGCATATAGCCAAATACTACCCGCGAAGGAATGCCCAGGGCTCTGAGCATGACCGCCTCGGCCGATGCGAACATCGAACAACTGCCGCTTTTGGTCGTTAAAAGGAAGTTGGCAACCGAGTCGACATCGGGATCCAACTCAGTGTTGTTGTTCAAGTAGCTGTAATTGGCTTTCAGATGGTTGGCGATTCTCTCCGCGCGCACAAACCAATTGCCGTCTTTTCCACCTACCTCTGTGGCCAGCAATTTGACTTGCGGCTCGTAATCTTCCGGTAATTGAAGAAAACGCGCCGACGCCACCTTGATGGGCACCAGTTGCTGCGGTGTCGGCATGATTGCTGTGCGCAATTCATCGAGATCGGCCGACGGCACCATAGAGACAGCAGTATAGAAAAGCCCTGGCTTGAGGTTGTTTTTCGCTTCCAGCGAACCGTCGCCTGCCACTCGCATTTCGCCGGGGAAGTGCACTACCTGCGGGATCCAGCCGCAAGGTACGGTCAGGTCCATCGGCTCTTTGATTTCGATTCTCTGCTCTACTTCCGAGCCCCTGAAATTGGCTGGCAAGCGCAGTGAGCGCAGACCGGCTATAACATACGCATCTTCATCCATTTTCGGCGCGCTGTACCACTGCTGGCTCTTGCTGTTCGTCCAGCGCTGGCCTTCATATGTATCAAAGGCCATGCCGCGCAGGTATACCGGCCGATTGCTCGTAACGGACATTAGCACGACGTCCTGGGTGGCGGCATCGCGCTTCTGGGCGAGCGCCATTTGCGGTTTGGGCCGAGCCGGAACTCCTGGCTCCGAGCCGGGACCGCCTTTTTCCGGCGTGCCTGTGCCATTCTTGCCTGGTTTGCCGTTCTGCCCCGGCTTGCCGGCAACAGGATCCGGCTTGGTGCCGGGTTTATAGCCACTCAGCTTTTCTTTGCGGTTGTTTGCCTGTCCATCTTTGTCTCCGCCCGGCGCCGGACCTGAACCTTTGGCGTTTTTTCCGGGCGCATTGCCCGTGGTGCCTGGTTTTTGCCCGGGTTGAGCAGGTTTTCTGCCTGTCGCCGGTGTTTGTCCTCTAGGTGGAACCGGCACCATCGCAGCCTGGCCGGGCGCTTGCGGTGGGTGCATTTTTTCATAGGCACGGGCGAATAAGATGCGTGCTTGATCGGCAAGCATGTCGACTACCGATGTGCCGGCTCGCGGCATCAAGCAGAATATGAGCATGGAGGCAACGGGCAGGCTGACGACGGCGACAAGCGCGCCGCCCGTGGCCGGGCGTTTCCACAGGGGCTGGGGCAAGTTGAGAGCCTGGGGAAGAACCGGTCTTGTGGAGGCGGATACTTGCGCAGGGCTGCCCTCACGGCTGTGAGAAATAGAAATCAGATATAGAAATATCGCTCCACCAACGATGAAGCCCATGGGAAACAAACCGAAGGCATTGCTTTTGCCTGTCTGCGAGGCAACGCATCCCATGAGCCCTAATGCCACCACAACTGCTACGTAAATGTCCGTCCTTTGCCGCAAATCGAAAGTCAAAACAATCAGCAGTCCGCACAGAACTTGCATGAATGCCGGCAAAAATTGACCGCTTCCAAAAAATTGTTTGATCGCCTCGAAGACAAAGTGACCGAGGACCCCGCAGGTGCCGGCCATGATGAAAATGTTGACGATATGCGACTTGCGCGAGCGGAAGATGTAGCTGAGATAGCTTCCCAAAGCCGAGACGGTCAGACAGGCGACCGTGATTACGAACGGAGCATCGGAATACATGCAGTATGCCATGATCGTCAGTGCCACCATTATGTAATTGACGATGCGCAACTCGACTGAGTTTTCCACCTCTATTACTTTTGCCTTGGGTGCATCTTTGCTCATAGCTTGATGATGTCCTCGGCGCCGGTGATGATTGATATTTGTTTGCCGACTCTGGAGATGTCGTCCGGTTCGTTGCGCATGTCGATTGTGCTGGCCAACTGGGATTTGTCCTCTACATGCCGCTGCATTTCCGGCTCGGCAGTTTTTTGCTGGGTCTGCCACTTGTCGGCGTCCGTCTTTCCGACCGGCTGCACCAGAACCATCTCGACTTGCGCTTTTTCCGTTCTTGGGGCAAGAAAGATCAATGCTCCTTCCTTGGCTTTTCGTATCAAGTCGTCCAGCTTGTCCACCCGGCGACCGCGACGGGCAGCCACTTTAGCAATCTCTTCGGTGCGTTTGAACGGCTCCAGTCGAGCCAGCATCTCGATTGATGCAGTCAGTCCGGGCGCCATGGGAGGCGGCTCTATGACCAGCACCTGGTTTCTTACAATCAATTTGGGAGAGAGTCCCCATCTGTGCCCCAGAGTTATTAGAGAAGCGGCGGTGATTAACGCCAGCTCGTACATTTCCTCTGTGCCCCAGTCCCATTTTGAGTCGATCAGCAAGTCAAAGGCCGGCAGCCCTTCCGCTTCGAATTCGCGGGAGAGCAATTTGCCTGTGCGTGCGCTCGAAGCCCAGTGAATAATGCGCGGGCTGTCACCTCTTATGTACTCTCGAACGCCGCGTACAATTGCAGTTTGCTGGTTGAAACTGGATTTGCGTGAGAGCAACCCGACACTGGGTGTCACCACATTCAGTTGCTGAAGAAAGTTTCCGCTTACCGGGTAGACCTTGGGATAGACGACTGTTTCCGGTGGCACTTCGGCGCTGTCTGGATTGTCGAAGCGAAACTTTATTTCCTTCTGCCAGAAAACCAACCCAAGTGGAAAGCAAGAAGAGAAGGTGATGCTGTGCACTCTGTAAATACCGCGCCGAAGCGGCCCGGCAAGAAGCTGCAGCGTTTCTTTCTCGCCCATGCTCGGGATCAAAAGCGGTTTGGATAGAGGAGATTGAGAAAGCGAACCCAGGCGCATCACGTTTACCGTCATGCGTAACCATCGCAAGGGGAAAAGAATTTGAAAAGTCCCCACTCCGAAAATGCGCTCGAGCGAAATTTTGATCGCCACCTTTTCTCCGGCACGCGCATTGGGTGGCAGTGAAGCTTTCACCCGCATGTCGGAAACTTGCAAGATCGGCAAAATGATGCTGAGCGCCAGTGTCGCGATCATGCCTGCGGACATCAAGTACATCCACTGGCTGTTGGACTCGGTGGAGAAAACATAGAGCAATCCGGTTATGACCAGCGCGCCGAGAAATCGAGCATTGACAATCATCACCAGATCCGGTGTCACTCTCAGACGCCAGCCTTTCAGATTGTCCTGTGGCGGAGCCGCTTTAGCGGCATTGCTGACGATATACGGCTCGACCGGCGCGCTTGTTTGAGGTGGAAGCTCCACAGGAGCGTTAGACAGGGACTGCGACATCCTCTAGCACTCTCAAAATAAGGTCGGCGTGGCTGACTTTGTTGTCTTGCATCTTTGGAATGATGCGATGCCCGAGGATATAGGGAGCAAGCCCTTTCACGTCATCCGGTTTGACGAAGTCGCGCCCTTCCAGAAACGCCGCTGATTGAGCGGCTCTCAAAAGGAGCTGAGTACCGCGAGGACTGACGCCGAGAACAATGGACGGATGTCGGCGCGTGGCATGAACAATGTCTACGATGTAATTCTTTACGGACTGCTCTACATAGATATGCCGGACGGCCTGCCGGGCGAGAATTACTTCGTCAACCGTCAATACAGGCTCGACAACGAAACCTGTTTGCGACAATGTTTTGTCGAGAATTTCCAATTCTTGCTGAAGATCCGGATAACCAAGCGAGATGCAGATCATGAAACGGTCCAACTGCGCTTCCGGCAAGGGAAAAGTTCCGTGGTATTCAATCGGGTTTTCGGTGGCGATAACAAAAAACAGCTCTGGAAGTTTGCGCGTGGCGCCGTCGATCGTCACCTGATTTTCTTCCATTGCCTCAAGCAAGCTCGATTGAGTTCTCGGCGTGGCGCGGTTGATTTCGTCGGTGAGCAGGATATTCGTGAATATCGGTCCGGGCATGAAAGTGAACGTGCCCTCTTGCTGGCTGTAAATGCTCACCCCGGATATGTCGGAGGGCAAAAGGTCGGGAGTGCACTG
Source organism: Candidatus Melainabacteria bacterium (assembly GCA_020853845.1). Taxonomy (GTDB): domain Bacteria; phylum Cyanobacteriota; class Vampirovibrionia; order Obscuribacterales; family Obscuribacteraceae; genus QKMZ01. Next base: position 1,297 of record JADYYD010000435.1, on the reverse strand, counting down.
GATGCGCTTGAATTGCGACTGGACGGACATGGAAAGCGACTTGGCCAAGAGTGTCTTTCCTACTCCCGGCACATCCTCGATGAGCAGGTGTCCTCCTGCCAGGAAGGCGGTAACTGCGAATTTGACGGCTTTTTGTTGGCCGACCAGAACGCTGTTCATGTTGTCGACCAGAGTCTTTGCCTTCAGGGACAGCTCTTTGGTCTGGGAGCTGGATGTTGCCCCCTTCTTACCGTCGGTTCTCGCTTCTGCTTGAGTCATGGATAGCCCGAAATGCTCCCGTGGATGGGTCGGTACAGCGGTTATGCCCCCTAACCTTCTTTCTTATTCCCACTTATCAACCGATATCTAGCCTGAAATGCCTGATTCTATATTTAAGTGTCCGATAAGCGCCTGCCGGGGCTGCTGGCGTGATGCCCGATTCTTGATGTTTGCGCCCATGTTTCAGGCTTTATTGCGTTTGGTTTCCAGCCCGGTGCGCAGTCGTCAAGGCTCTGGTAAACTGGCGTTTCGCAATCAGTGGAGAGATGAATTAGATGGCGCTGACGTTTCAAGAGGTTGTTCAAACCCTAAATGATTTCTGGGGCAAGAAAGGCTGCGTTGTTATGCAGTGCTTCGACCTGGAAAAAGGGGCATCGACGATGAGTCCCGGCACCTTTCTGCGCGTTTTGGGTCCGGAACCCTGGAGTATGGCCACGGTAGACGGCTGCCGCAGACCTACCGACGGACGTTATGGCGAAAATCCCAATCGCCTGCAGCATTACTTCCAGTATCAAGTGATACTGAAACCCTCTCCTGATGACGTTCAAGACATTTACCTGGCCAGCCTGGCCGCCATCGGCGTCGATCCCTTGCAGCACGACATCCGTTTTGTCGAAGACAACTGGGAGTCTCCGACTCTCGGCGCCTGGGGCGTAGGTTGGGAAGTCTGGATGGACGGGCTGGAAATTACCCAGTTTACGTATTTCCAGCAGGCAGGAGGTCTGGAAGTAAGACCCGTGGCTGCTGAGATCACCTATGGTCTGGAGCGTCTGGCCATGTATTTGCAGAACGTAGACAACGTCTATCAATTGCAATGGAACGACAAAGTTAAATATGGAGAGCTTTATCACAGAAATGAGGTCGAGCAATCTACCTACAATTTCACTGAAAGCAATCCTGAGCTTTTGAGACAGCTTTTCTCATTGCACCGGCAAGAAGCTGAACGCCTGATTGGCAAACGTCTGGTCATGCCGGCCTATGAACAAATATTGCGCTGTTCTCATACTTTCAATTTGCTCGATGCGCGCGGCGTTTTGGG
>JADYYD010000434.1 GCA_020853845.1 Candidatus Melainabacteria bacterium | reverse complement strand
ATGGGCGGCAAGAAAGCCTATTTCGACCCCTGGGACAATGTTCCCGAGGAAGAAGCCGAAAAGCACGCCTAGCCAGCGCTTAAAGCCTGACCAGGGTATTTCGGATGAAGAAAGTTCAGACGCTCCAGCCGGGGCGTCTTTTTCGTGCCAAAGTTTATCGGCATCTGCCGCTAGGCTTTGGCATGCTTTTTGTGTATTTTGACGATTTCCACCGAGCATGGCGCCTGCGACACTACAGCCTCGGAGACGCTTCCTAAAAGCAGCCGGGTGATTCCGGTCCGTCCGTGCGAGCCGACCACAATCAGGTCCGCCGGCCAATCCTTGGCCGCTTCCAATATGGTGTCCGTCACATAGCCTTCCCTGACCTCAGCGGTCACGCTTTGACTGCCGAAAGCTTCCGTCAGCTTTTTCACGCGCTCATTAACCAGTGATTTCGCTGCCTCGACGAGTTCCTTTTGAGCTTCGACGGCGACCGGCATGTAATTCGTGTGCCAGCCGGCATACTCGGGATGGAAAGGCTCCACGACACTGAGCAATTTGAACTTCGAGCCTTCCGGCCAGGTCCGCTCCGTCACCGAATCGACAGCCACATCTGAGAATGACGAATCATCGATGGCAACCAGAATGTTCATGGAAAAACCTCAGCCAGACTTTCCTAATGGGATATCAAATTTTGCTTTCAGAATGCTGACGCAAAAATAGTGAAATAGTGCCGCATTGCCGACGTCACTATAACCAACTTGCCACGCTAGTTGAAGAGTGAACTGCAAAACTGCAAATCCATATATAAGGAATTCGCCCCGACCATGGAGAACGGCGATCTTCAGAAAAGCGCTCCATCATTCATTTATTGAACGTTCGGCCAGCCTTTGTATGTGAAGACGCGCCATCCATGCGGACCTTCAGTAGCGCATCCGGCACACCATTATGAAACGCAGCTACTTTACACATCTGCACGCACAGACACAAATTTGTTGACAGTCCGTCGAGCTGCACATAGTATGAGTGCATTACAGCGACCGGGACGCCCGGGAGAAAATATCGTGAGCAATTTTGGTTTTTATTTTTGGTACTTAGAGGTTCGCCAGGGGTGATTTAGACTGACTTGTCCCAACTGGTGAACCGCAGATCAACAAGGTCTGCGGTTTTTGTTTTAAGAGCTGAAGATGATGAACACAAATACAAAACACAATCTGATTCTCCCTCACATTGAGTCTTCAAAGACACAATGCCCATCTGCTTCTTACTACTGGTACTTCTTCTTTTTTGCAGGGGGAACGCCCGGGCAGGTTTAAGCTGGCACGTTGAGTGCAAAACACAGTTACCTGAAACGCCCGGGAGGAAAGATTCCCGGGCTTTCTTATTTCAACGAGGATTTCAAAAGTGAGCGAGATTAGCAACCAAATCAAATTAGCCGCCAGAACCGAAGGTCTTCAGACTTCCGAAGTATCAATCGGCGACTCGGTAACAGTCGGCGGCAAGCCGGTCGTGGTCATCGGCGGACCTTGCACCGTCGAGAATGCCGAGCAAATGGAAATCGTAGCGACAAAGCTGAAAGGCTCTGTCAGCGCCATTCGCGGCGGCGTTCACAAACCCCGCACTTCACCATACGCCTTCCAGGGCATGGGCGAAGAAGGGCTGGACATCCTCAATTCCATGAGTCAAAAGCATGGTCTTCCCACCGTCACCGAAGTAATGTCTGTCGAGCAAATTGCTGCCTGCGCTGAAAAGGCGGACATGCTGCAAGTCGGCAGCCGCAATATGCAAAACTTCGAGTTGCTCAAAGCCCTCGGCAAAACCACAAAACCAATTCTTCTCAAGCGCGGACTCAGCGCCACAATTGAAGAGATGCTCTTAGCCGCAGAATACATCATGGCTCACGGCAACCCCAATGTCGTTCTGTGCGAGCGCGGCATCCGCAGCTTCGACACATTCACCCGCAACGTGCTCGACCTGGGCGCCGTCGTCGCTCTCAAACAACTGACACACCTGCCGGTCATCGTCGACCCCAGCCACGCCGCCGGCAAACGCGAGCTGATCGCCGATCTCGCCCGCGCTGCAGTCGCTTGCGGCGCAGACGGTCTGATCATCGAGTGCCACCCGGAGCCGGAAAAATCAGTATCCGACGCCCGCCAGGCTCTCTCCCTGGAAGACATGGTCGAGCTGGTCGAGTCCATCAAGCCAATCGCAGCCGCCATCGGCCGCTCGGTCGCCGGAGATGTCGCCAAGAAAAGACAGATCACGGTCGTTCAAGGAATTGGTTCGCAAAGTGCCCAGAGGCTCACATTGCGTAGAAAAGTCGCTCGCAAAGCGGTGCGGGGGTAATGTCAATGCAATTAGAATTAGAGAACGACCTGGCCGATTGGCGAAAGCCGAGCATCAAATTGGAAGAATCAAGAGCACGAATTGATGAACTTGACGAGTTGATCGCATCGCTGATCAACGAGCGCCTGATGCTATGCCAGGAAATCGGCGAAGCCAAAAAGCGCATGAACAAACCGGTGTTGGACGACAAACGCGAAAAGGAAGTGCTCTCTCGCGTAGCATCCGTCGCCGCCAATCCCGTTATCGCCAGGCAGCTCATCGACATTTACACAACAATGTTGGCGGGCAGCCGCGGACTGCAGGAAAATTTGACGGAAACAACAAGCCCAAAAGCACAAGCGGGCGCGAACGTTCACGCAGAGCCGACCTCCGAGTCGTCTGATGCCACGCTCGCCCAAGCCCGCAATCCTCAACGCTATTTCCCGACAGTAACGATAATTGGACTGGGATTGATCGGCGGCACGCTCGCCAGATTGATCAGAAAACACTCTGCCAAAACAAATATAATTGCCGTCGACTCGCCGGAAGTTTTGCAAAAGGCTCTTGGCGAGGGTCTCATCGACTGCGCGGAAACCAAAGCAACGGCGGCGGCAGAGCGTTCGTCGCTGGTTGTGCTGGCGGCTCCTCCTGAAAAAAACATCGAACTTCTGGAGACAATTGCCCCGAAATTGTCGCGCCGGCAATTGGTTGTCGACGTCACCTCAACCAAGTCAAAAATGTGTCTGGCTGCTGAATCCATAGATCTCAATGGAGCGGATTTCATTGGCGGTCATCCCCTTTTCGGTTCGCAACAATCCGGACTGGAAGCATCATCAGCAGTGGCAACTGATAAAGCTCTGTTTTGTCTGACTCCAATTTCAAAGTCGTCGCAGATGTCAGTCAAACGATTTAGACGCTGGCTTGAAGGTCTCGGCCTCGAGCCAGTGGAAGCCACAGCGGAAACACACGACAAGGTCCTGGCTCGCACCAGCCACCTGGTTCAATTAATTGCCATCGCACTCGGCGCTGCTATTTGCGATCAAAACGTGACCGAGCACGACCTCAAATTACACGGTCCAGCCTTCAAAAATTTGGCGCGCCTGATGGAAAGCCCGCCGGAGATGTGGCTGGACTTGTTTGGACAGAACAAGGAAGAATTACAAAAAGCGATTGCTGAGCTTGTTGAAAAACTCAATTTAGCGGCCGACGCACTCAAGGCGAATGAGAAATCTGAGCTGGCAAAACTATTTCAGAAAGCCGAAAAGATTACGCAAACACAAATCTGAAAAACACCGACTGATGGTCTAGAAAAGTTCAGCGGTGGCATCGCATTCCTTAAGGCGCATCGAATTCCTTTAGGCGCCGGTTTGGAGCTGCGATTTTCGCGCTGCCACGATACTGCCATATTGCCAGTTCTAATCTATGTGCGTGGACTTCCCAGATCCAGCACCGCTAACGACTGTCGCTCGTTTCCTGCTTCCGGTTTTCAAAAATGAACAAATCCGCTGAGACAGCAACAACCTACGCTTTAGAGTCAGGCGGCCAAATCAGCAATCAGGAATTGTCATCATTCGGGGATTCCGAACTAAGAAGCGCTGATGCCAGAACTTACTGGAGCGAGGCGAACAAAAATAAGCGCGAAAATCAAAGAGACCT
>JADYYD010000433.1 GCA_020853845.1 Candidatus Melainabacteria bacterium | reverse complement strand
CGCTCAAAGAGCGTCTAACAGAATCGCCAATCGGCGTGAAGTTGCTGCTGAAGCCAGTCGAATTCTGATGTCTTTTTTCTCCGTTGGTTCGTCGGTCCTCACATACGGAGTCAAGGGCTCCACTCTCGAAGTGCCGGCTTTTGCGAAGCTGAGAATGTCGGTCGATGAATCTTTGGCGAGGCTGAGAGTTCTTTCTAAGCCTCTATCGCAAGACGATCAAGATCATATCGCTAACCTCGAATCCAGGTTGCGTGCGGCGGTAGACCTCATCGGCAGCTATATAACAGAGATGACGAGTCCTGCTCATAAGCTTGGTTCGTTCGACGTGCCCAGATTTCGCAGAAGCTTGATGGCGCAGGTGAATCCATTCATAGATGAGATTTCTTACTTTGCTGAGTCGGATGCGACTGTTCCTGCGCCTGCTGATAGTGCGAATACCATAATTGCCGGTGTTGTTCTGAATCTCGGACTGGCCATGCTTTTGGTCCTCTATTTTTCTAAGAGTATTAAAAGGAGAGTCGAGGTTTTGCAGTCCAATGCATCGCGCTTTCAGAAAGGCAAAATGTTGAGACATCGATTGCGCCATGAAGATGAGATCTCTGCACTTGATGCGTCTTTTCACGATATGGCTGATCGATTGACCGCCGCGAATCTCGAAATGCGACAGTACTATCTTACGCTCAATAATAAGTTGAACGCGCCCCTGGCTTCTCTGAAAGATACCTTGCTCAGCCTATCGGAGAGTACTTCCGATATGAACGATGATGGGCGCGTCAAGCTCAAAAAGAGCGCCGGCTCTGTCGACCGACTCGTCCGTTTGATAAACGAGCTCACCACCATCGAAGAAAAAGCGGCAGGGAAGGTCACACTTCAGTTAAGTGATATCAATTTGAATGATTTGATATCATCTGCGATCGCAGCGGTCGCCGACTATGCGGCAAAAAAGGAAATCGAAGTGAGCCAGGCTGTGCCGGCCGACCTCATCGTTGCTGTTGACAGAGACAAGCTGATACAAGTAATAGTCAATCTATTGTCCAATGCACTCAAATTTTCTCCCGCGAAAAGTAAAGTAAATGTCCATGTGGATGTTCTTGAAAAAACGGTTGCCGTCCATGTGATAGACCAGGGAACCGGCATACGGCCTGCCGATAAGGAACGTTTGTTCAAGCGTTTCGAACAAGCGGATAACCAGGGCGTCAGTGATATGAAAGGGAGCGGATTGGGCCTTTCCATTTGCCGCGATATCATCGAGGCGCATGGCGGCGAAATGGGTGTCGACAGTGAGTTCGGCAAAGGAAGCGATTTCTGGTTCCGTTTAGCAGTTCCATAACAACATCCCGCTATGTATGAATACGAGGGTGCGCACTCTCGTTTCTACCAGGGATTTATTAATGGGCGGCGACAGACACGCAGAGAAGGACGTAAAGCAGCAGCGACGCCAAGGCGATGCCCTCGCGGAATATCGCATAGATGGAGCAGAAAAAAGAACCTCGTTAGCCGATAGCCTAGCTGCATGCACCGCCAGCGATTTTAAACTCAATAACCTTTCGCTGTTTTCCAACCCTGATATTTTTCCGAGTAAAAGCGGAACAATCAGCGTCGACGACACAGGACTGCTCGCCGTATATAAAGATTGCAAGCAAGTATTCAGCTACGGACCGAATAGTGGTGACGCTTTTAAATGGATCCCACAGGGTGAGCAAACAGTACTCAGCGAAATTCAGCACAAGGATGGTCGGGTCCATCGATTCAATTCAATGAGCGGCGAGTGGCTCGTTTTCGATCAGCAAGGACGATTGGAAAACAGGCAAACAACACATCTGGCGAGCTTTTCCGTCAAAGGCATAACAGTTGATATTCCAATCTCGGGACCCTTGACTGTAGAAAAACTGCGTGTCGAGTACGAGAAATTTAGAGCGGTTATATCCGGCAGCGACGTTCCGTTTGCCCGTGAAGAAATGGAAGATCTTGCTCGCCGTTTTGAACTGCGAGAAGGGTTGAGACTGGATGCCTATCAAGATTCGAAGAAGATTTGGACGATCGGCATAGGATTGAATTTGGAAACACCAGGCGCCAGGGAAACGCTTAAGGCCGTCGGCGCCGATTACGACGAGATCTGGCTCCGCAAGGATTCTGACAATCCTGTCCAGCTCACCAGACAGCAAGCCGATCAATTGTTGGAGCTGACGATGCGCAAAGCTGTTTATGAGTGCAAGCAATTTTATGGAACCGATCCGGTTGACGGAAAACCGCGCTACGACAAGATGCCGCACAATGTACAACGTGCGCTTCTTGATTTGATGTTCAATATGGGACCCGAGACGATGAGCAAACTCACCACTTTCAATTCGCTGGTTCGACGCGGCTCGTTCAAAGAAGCAGGCAACGCGCTGATGCGGACAAAGTACGCGAAAGATGTCGGCCCAACTCGCAGCGGCGAGAACAGAGAATTGCTTTCCATGTAGCGCGATTAACAACTCGATAACCGGTGTTTTCTAACATGCTTGCAAGGGTGATTGGTTGAATCCTTGTTTTGGAGCCTATTGTGCCAAATAACCTGGAGAAGAGTGAAAAACCGAAGGAGTCCGAGCCTAGCGCGACTGTGCAGTCGGCGAATGCGCAGAGGGAAGTTCAGGACTATCAAAAAAATGGACTCGTGAAAGATATCTTTGGACCGGAGTACAGTGATAAATTTACAAAATCATTTTTGCCGGATCTCATTTTTACTAATACCGATGTACAAAAATCAAAGGAAGAGCCGAAGTCGCTGAGCGACATTGTGCGTTCTAATCAGAGTGTTTTCGACTCTAACAATGATGGAGAAATCTCTCAGAAAGAACTGGCGGACTCCGCCGCCAATCCCAATTTAGACAAGAATGTTGCAGCGGCTGTAGTCGCGCTGACGAAGAATTATGATGCTTTGGCAAATCTAACCTCGCAGAGCATCATCTACTCTGAAACATTGACTGTAGCTGACATAGATGAGTTTTGTAAGATTGCTAAATCTAGCGCCAGAACCGATGAGCAAACTGAGTTGATGGAATCTGTTAACGGCGCGGTGCAGCAAACTGTATTTCAAACGGACAATGTAAACCAAGACCTTTTCGGACCAAATAAGGAGATTTCTCCCAAGGCTGTTCAGCAAGGTGGTGTAGGAAATTGCTCTTTCATGGCTACTCTGGCAGGAATGGCGAGCACGCCGGCGGGACGCGAGTCGATAAGTCAGATGATTAAGCCCGATGGAGACGGATATGTTGTCACTTTCCCGAATGGTGACACCACACGGGTGGAGAAACCGACACCTGCCGAACTTACTCTTTACGCCGGAAATAATGGCAACGGCATCTGGCCGGCAGTCCTTGAAAAGGCTTATGGAAAGCTGCTGGCTGAGAAACACAACAAAGATGTAAATGCGCCGCAGTTAGCTGCAGACGGATGTGAGAAGTACATGCCGTTAAACACTCTTACGGGCGAGACCCGCTGTTTGCAGACTATTGAGCCAAGCAAAATGGACGAAGAACAACTCCACGAAGAGCTTGAAAAAATGTCATTCAACCCTATGGTGATGACGGCTGCCACCGGACCTAACGTAGATAGAATGGTCGCGGCAAAGAACACACCAATGGCCGAACAGGTTGACGAGCAAGGAAACCCGATTGCAGGCAGTGATCCGCTGCCCATCTCGGGATTTCATGTTTATTCCGTTGAAAAATACGACCTACAAACTCGCTCTGTCTATTTGCGCAATCCACACGATGGTACACAACTTTTGAAGATGCCTCTCTCGACTTATCGCCAGGCTTTTGTGGCGATGAATTCTGTTAATGATGACAGATTGATGGATCGGCAGAACAAGTACGAGGAAGTAAAACGCCCTGGCGATAAGCGCCCAAGCTTGGCGTAATTCTCCGGCATTAACGACCCGTTAACAACTAAAACCTAAAGTGCAATTGTTCCAATCCCCGCATGGAGCAGTTTCTAATGGTATACGACCAGAAGACAGAGAAGTCTGAGAAAGGCGAAGAAACGCGCAACGTATCTGAAAAAGCCTCGATTGAGGCCCAAGATGAAATGCGTCGTTTACGTGAAAGGAAGACCGACGGTACGACCGTGAGCAAGGACGCCGACCTCACGACAGCCGTTAAGAAAACTGATGGCTCAACTTCTACACCAGAAACGTTTGTCCCCGATTTGCAACTGACCGACAATCAGCGTACGAATGCCGAAGGCTCAGTCGTAGAACGTGAAGAACAGGCGGATGGTGGCGTTCGCATGATGGTGAAGAGCGTTGACGGGCGCACATCTGAAATGATTTACGATGGGAATGGCACACTGAACTCGTACCGCGACTTTAGTGGCAAAACATACAGCCGTCAGGAAGATGGAAGTTATCGCGACCTTAGTAATCCGGTGCAAAAACAAGGTGTTGATCTAAAAGTCGATGGCGACACCGGCACGGTCGTTCTGACCGACAAAGCTACTCAAATAATCCAGACAACATCCGGCAATGGGGATGAAACAACCGATTACGGTAACGTGGGCGGTGGGAAGACCACCAGCAAAATTGAAAATGGCACTGAATACTTAACGATCGAAGGCACAAATCGTCCAGTCCGTACTCTGGTTATCGATAAGACTGATACTGGATCACGTGTGCGTGAATACACTGATTCCCAAGGCACTACCTTCAAGTTTACCGGCGAGATGGAAGAAGTTGTAGACGAGAAAGATCCGAGCAATAAGCGAATGATCCCGAAATACGAAGGAATCGATAAGGATGGCAATTCGCTTGGGCGTAACTTCCGCGTCACAGCAGATCGCAGTGGAAATGTGGTAACTCGCAATGAAGATGCCAAAAATGAGCCCACTTACGCACGCCGCGAACTTAACAATGGCACAATCGTTACCAGCGGAGTAGGCAAAGAGAGTCGTGTTGTAACGGATTCCAATAACAAGGTCTTGGCCAATGGCTCACCTGAAGCTGACAAAGCATTGGAATCAGAGTTTATTCAAGAAGTGCCGCCCAATGTCAATTTGCAAAAAGATGTTGAAGAGGCAAAGAACGCAGATAGCTACGTGCTCAGCGGCAGCAAATTCTTCTGGTTCCATGACAAAGTAAAAACCGGCGGCGATTGGGACTACAAGTCACCACGGTCCGGAGACAACGTGAACAACACGCAGTATGAGGATTACGGCAACTGGCACTATGGTTACATTGGAACAACGACAGGCATTTCTCAGAGTCTTCTAGAGCAACAAGCCGGCGTTGAGCAACAAAAGCAAGGAACCAGCAAGCCCAATTGGGGAAATCCCAGCTATCCGTATGGTCTAAATCCATTTGGCGGCTCCGGCACTTTTGGAGATGATCCGCACGACAACGCCATGATCATAGCCGGAGTAGAGGACCGCAAAGTCGCTCAGCAAGAGGAAAACAACAAGGGCGGTATTTGGAGTGTCTTCGACTACAAATATTTGGTGGCTTAATAGCACCTGCGCTGTTCATGCAAAGGCTTGCGATTAACAACTCGATAACAGATGTTTTCTAACATGGTTGCGATGGCGAGTGGTTGCATTCGCGAATTCAGGTGAATATCAGGCCGCCAGTGGCGTCATTTGGAGAAAGGAAAATGTCTGGACAAGAAATTCGGTCACAACAGAGCGCAATGAATGAAGGGTTCCAGGACGCACGCACTATTCAAAGTGAGCTTAGTACGGACCCTAGTTCTGCTTACCAAATGTTTAGACGAGAACTTGATGACGTGGACACTAATGTCAAAGATGAAGGTCTTAGAGTTGCATATCAGGAAAATCTCCTGAAAACTCTTGGCGAAAGCAATGTTAATGCACTGATGATTGAATATTTGAACGACCCACGAGGTGGTGCTGACCTGAGGAGACAAGGGCAGATTTCACGCTTATACATTGCTGAGAAGCGCGCTCAGTACGCCACGCCAGGAGCGCTGTCAGCCGCAGACAAGGTTCTCTTACCTCATATCAGTCTATCTTTCGACAATCTAAGAAATGGCGACTTGCAAGACGGTGCTAAAAAGAAAAACTCCGATGACATTACAGATGGCGATTTGAGAGCACTGAGTGGCAAGGTTAGTTCTGAGCGATTCAACAATTCAGCTCAGAAGCTAAATCGCAGTGAAAAGTTCGCTGACGCACTGCTAGATCCAACTCGGTCTGACATTTTCGACAAGATTGAAACTGCCGATGATATGCCATTCACTCGAAGAGATGGAAAAGTTTCAAAGGACAATCTCAAAGAATTTATGGAAAACGCTGCTGACTATAACAAGAGCGATAAGGAGTTCAAATATCCTGCAGACTTGATGCAGAGCGTGCAGTATATGCACGACAACTGGGATTCACCGCAAGTTCGCATGCTTCGCGACAGAGATGGAAAAGGTTATTTGACTCGTGACTCCATCGCTAAGGGGTGTGGATATCCAGGCGGATATTCTGAATACGTCGAAAAGTACAAGCAAGAAAGACTCAATCGGACTGAAATTAAGCCGGACACGTCACAAAGAGAGAGGATAGTGAAGAGCGCGAATGAGCGTGAAGAAAAACCTGTCGTCCAGTCCATAGAAGAGTTCAAAAAGTCAAAGTTGTCTGTCTTGGCCAAGCAGGAGACAATGCAAGGTTATTGGCACGTCGGCGCGAAACTCTTGAAAGAAAGCCCGGTCGAGAAGGAAAGCGCGCAAGAAACGTCTCGCCAAAACATTATATTGATGCGTGCATTGCAACAACTGCACAGGCAGCAGGGAGGGAAACTTGGAGGGCATGAATTTTTGGCTTCTCCCAAAGATTTCGACAATCTCAAAGCTGAGATCGACAAGTACGCCCAAAGCCGAAGCGAGCGCACTCGTGCCTCTGCGGAAGCATTGAAGAAACGCCTCGAGAAACTAAAAGCAATCTAGGAAGCTTGTTTTAGATGGAAGTGGCGAGCGCGTTGTTGGACGATACTGCGCCAGGGAGCGCGTCGAGTTTCCATACACACATCGGGAATTTGGACATTTGGCAAAACATCAACACCAAAAATCCTCCTGGTTCAGACCCTTCTGCCGAAGATGGTTTGCACTGGACGCGAGTTTATTACTCGTTAATAACTAATGGATAGAATGCATCCTTATCCCAGGATGGAGAAGATACTGAGTGGCAAGTGATAGTGCGGTTGAGCGAGAAGTTGACACTTCGAAGGTTCGTGAGAGCGGTGATGTTTCCGTCGAGGTCCAGGCAGCTCTAAAAGGGGGCAACAATTCAAGATCAGACGCTTCCTTGCTTGCCGCGCAAACCATGGTTAGTAATCTTTTCGGAAATCCCGAATTTTTTCGCCAGGGGATAGACGCGGACGCCGGAGCGATTCATGACTCTGTTGTTCCAAATCCATTGCTAGCAGGCGGCATGATGGACCGGAAGTCCAAAGAAGAACTAGTCTTGGGAAATCTAAAAAATTACGGTGCCGAATCACTTAAACAGATTAACGAATCGTACAAGCAACAGTACGGTCACGACATGCTTGACGATATGAAGAAACACCTGACGCCGGACGCGTATCGTCGCGCACAATTAATTCTAAATGGCGAAAAGGATCCTGGCTATTTGAGCCCGACACAGGCTGAGAGCGAAAAGGCGTTAAACAGCTTCAAAGATAAGAGCGGACGCCCGTTAAGCGACTACGTTGACGCTGAACAGTTGGCTGCAATTCAAAGAAATGAAGCGATGAAGAGAGGCATCGAAGACGAGCTGGGCATCGGCAAATCCGATGGACCTGCGCAGGTGAGTAAAGATTTGCAGGAAGAATTATTGAAAAAATACCCAGAGCAACTGAAGGGAGTTGACGTCAATTCCGTTGATGGTGCTCAAATGTATGTCGCCGCATTTTATGTCAATGAAGTCGAACGCTTCAATTCAGGCTGGTACGGTAATCAAGCTAAAGATAATCCAGACTTGCCGCCAGATAGACGCAAAAAGTTTGATGAAGTTCAAAAGGAATGGAATGAGGCTGTAGCAAAGGGTGATACAGAGGCGACTCGAAAAATAGTATCTCGGCGCTATAACCCCGGACATCCAGCTCAAGAGTCCGAAGTAGAAGCGCAGAGAGGCAATACGCCTAATGGTAATGGACTGCGTGATGGAAGGAATACCGTTGGCGATGTCTGGTCAAAGATCACGCGTTGGGTCGGCGTAGCCTGACCTTGCAACGCGAGCGGTTGTGATTTGCAAACGGCTTAAGAAAGTAAGCAAATTGCATTGAACCTCGCGGATGTTTACTGGAGCGGTCGCTGAGGCGCTCTCGGAGCTCGCTACTAGCAAGATTTGCAGGATGAGCAAAGGTGTCGGCGCAAGCCGGCACTTTTGTGCAGTTTGAGGTGAGAGCTAATTTGATATTCTTGATGAATCGAAAAGCCTGCGGGAATAGTGAGAAGCCTCGTAAGTGGTGGAGTTTGGTCGAACACCGAGAACGGCCATCAGCACTTCATCTGTCCTGACTTGTCCTGACTTGTCCTGACTAATACTTGACCTGACAGATTAGCTGCTCACTACAGACCTTATAAGCAACCGAAAAGAAAAGAGAGCGCTTTTGGCGCTCTCCCCCCCATTCATCCTGAAGCAATTGTGATTATTCTGTTCGCAATTAGACTTTCCACGTTTGACTGTCTTCTTTCGTCATGACTCCGTTTTCGTCATTTACGTATTCATCTGTTTTCGGACGGACACGGCTCGTCGAACGTCTTAGCAATTCGCTTCTGATCTGAGCCAGCGCCTTTTTCTCTCTTTCGATCTGTTGTTTTTCTTCATCGTTGGCGGGCTGTTTATTTGCTAATTCCTTCTGGTATTTGTCTACATCAGGAATTGAGATTGTACCGTCGTAATCAGATGTTTTGAGGAAGAATTTTTGATCTTGCAGGAGCACTTTCGCATCTTCATTTGCTTTTACTTCTTCAGCTTTTGCTTTTTCTTGTTCCAGTTTCTTTTGCTCAACTTGCTTAGCTTGTTTGTCGGCGAGGGTCTGGCTGTCAGTCCAACCGGACAGGTCTTTCTTCGTTATGCCGTCGTTTTCGAACCAGAAGCTCGTCTCGTCACTATTGACGGCTTCAATCTCTGTGCGTTTTTGTGCTAACTCGCTCAGATACGCATCGTGATTTTTGTTTTTGTCGATCGTATTCTCGACTCGATACTTGTTGATTTCCACGGTGGTTAGAAAGCCATCTCCATCAGCGTCTACTTCATCGAATACAGTGTCTTTCTTCTGTCCTTTGCTGTTCAGCCAGCCTTGTTCCTGAATGAGGAATTGAGTGCGCTGATCGGGACCGACCTGCGGTGCGCAGACGGTAGTTGTTGGCGTCTGATTGTCGCTAGGAGGTGGTGGAGTTTTACCGTCGGTGGGCGGTGTTGGTGTCTGATTGTCGGCGGGAGGTGGTGGCGTTTTGCCGTCGGTGGGCGGTGTTGGTGTCTGATTGTCGGTTGGAGGTGGTGGAGTTTTACCGTCGGTGGGCGGTGGAGTTTTTGTTTCCGCATTCTTCTCTTCTTTTGCCTTGCGAGCTGCCAGAATTGCTTCGACAGTATCTTTCGGAAGTGTCAAGCTGTCGCGACCTTCTTTGATTCTGTCCGGGTTTCTAAGTTGCGGATTTTCTTTGATGATGCTGTTCATCTCTCGATAAACATCGAGTGCTGAAGTAGGTTTGTCCGGGTTGCGCTCTGCACATATGCGTTGTGCAACACCCCAGATCGTATCTCCCTTATTGATGGAATATGACGATTTTCCAGAATTCTCGTCTATTTTAAATTCTAGATTCTTCGGTTTGGCAGGTTCAGTTTCCTTCTCGCTGTCTGTTTTGAAATTGCTCTTGCTATTGAATTGAACTGGTCCATTTGCACTAGTAAATTCCATGCCGTTGTCATCGATTTTTACGAGCGACAGACCTTTTAAGGCTTTGATGTCGTTGTTATTGTCAGAAATTGCTTTATTGAATTCCTTTATGTCATCCGGATTCTTAAGCAGCTTACTGACCTCATCGAAGGCTGCCGTAACTTTGTTTTGATCCTGATTTTTATCGTTTACGGCTGATTCGAGTTTTGAAACGCTTTCTGCAACTTTGCCAGACATAGAAACATTCTCCAGGTATGAAATGTTGATGAGGGGAGTGCTGTTCGGGGGGAGGGGAATCGGGAATGCACTCTCGATGTAGGCACAGTACGCGCTAGTTGTTGTGGAACTGTTAAATTGAAAAAAAATCCGCGGCGCCGAGTTGTTTATCCACCAGCGGGCATAACTCCACATAAGTACTAGGCCTCGAGATAAACGTTAAGCTTCCGGAGAATCTTTGATGCAGGCTGGGCAGCAGAGCAAAAAGGCATTGGCTTTGGCTGACGATGGCATTGCGTTGTACAAATCCGGACGTTTTTCAGAAGCACAGCGAACTTTTCAAACAGCCGTTCGATTTGGTCGCGAGGAAGCATTACCCTTCCAGCAGATGTGTGAATTGCTCAACCATCTGGCGGTTGTTCACACATGTCTATCTAAATACCTTGATGCCGAAAGCAATCTGAAAGAGGCTTTTGCATTGCTCGACCGCGCTTCCTCTTCGGAAGCTCCCGGATGCAAGTTGATTCGTGCGGTTTGTTTGAGCACATTCGCTAATCTGCACTACATTCACAATAAATATGTGCAGATGGAAGAGATGCTCAATGATGCTATTGAGCTGCTTGAGAGCGAGAACAATTTGATTTATGCCGGTGAAATGGTTTGGCAGATCGCAGTCTTGCGGCACGAGCAGGCGATGCTGGAAGAAGGCACCGTTACAGTCAATCGCCTGGAGCAAATGTATAAGAGGTTGGCGGAAAAACGACCTGAGAAAGTTACGCGCGCATATCGCGATGAAGCTTGCTGTGGATGGCCGCGATTTGCGTTTGGTTGGGATGAAAAGCCTTATTTCCAGGAAATTGAGCATGAGTCGGCCGTCAAAATTTCGATGCTGAGAGCCGGATTTTCACAGGCGCTTTCAGAGGCAAAAAAGTATTGCGAGGAAGGACTTAGTATCTGTTGCCGCGTGGAATCGGTGCCGGAATTTTACCTGGCGCGGCTGTTGGCTATCAAAAGCGATCTTGCGCGAGACTCTGATGAACGCACAAAAGCAGATGAACTCGCTGTTGATGCTGCCGAGCTTGCTGAAAGACTTTATGGCAAGAGGCACCCCGCGCTTGCCGGCTATTTGCTCAAAATGGTGGGTGCAAAAGTGTTCGTCGAGCGGCGCAACAACTACGAGAAGTATGTGCAAGACGCCATGGCGATTCTGCTGGAGAGCTTCGGCGAGCGCCACTACAGCACAGCTCGCGCACTGATCATGTCGTCCGATTTCATGGCGCTGCAAGGGATGAATGAAAAAACTTTGCAGGAGCGAGAATCGCTGATTAAGCGTGGTCTGGATACTCTCAGTGATATTTTTGAGGGAACGCATCCGGATGTCGTGAAGGCTGAAGTTTCGCTGGCAGAAATTTTTCGCGCCACCGGTCGTCTGGAAGAAGCGGAAGAACTGATTCAAGGCGCCATCGCGAAACTTCAAGGTCAGGCAGAGTCAGTGCAGTTGCTGCTCAATGTTCGCCGCACGCTCGTCAATTTCTATTTGAGATTGGGACGGGACGATGAGCTGTTGGCGGCCTTGGAAGAGCAGAAGCAACTGATAGCGACATTGACGATGACTAAGCCGCAGCGCGTTGGACGCATGATGGAGCTGGCATATGACTTTAGCTCGATTGGCAAGTATGACGATGCTGAAGCGCTGCTGAAGGAAGGACTGGCTCTGACTGCAGAAGGTGACGATTGGCACAAAGCATTCGTCATGAAGTTGGCGCAACTATACGCTGATTCCGACCGGGAAAATGAAGCGCGCGAAATTTTGTCGACAATTACCCTTGCTGATGGAAACGCGGCGAATGCGCTTCAGGAGCGCTTCAAGGTGGCGAGCATATTGTGTGTTTTCGATCCGGATGAAGCGATGAAGCGCGCCCAGGAAGTGTTTGACATTGCTTGCGAAAACCTGCCCGAGTGCGCTCAACCATTTGGATTTGCTGCCGCGCTTTTGATAGAGGAATATTTGCGCACCGACCGGCTCGATGATGCGCACCGCATCAGCAATGTTCTATTGACGCACAAAGATTCAATGGGATTGATGGGCATTACGTCAATTCCAGTGTTTTTACGCGGCATCGCCTCTGCCTTTGCTGAAAAGCGCGACAAGCGCGCCGAGATGATGTACGAAAAGGCTGTAGAGGCGGCAGAAGATGTTTCCGGTTTTCAGCCGGAGGTGCTGGAATATACATTGGGCGATTGCGCTGAGTTTTACGTCAATAT
>JADYYD010000432.1 GCA_020853845.1 Candidatus Melainabacteria bacterium | reverse complement strand
TATTTGCGTGATTTCGAAACCAGGTGTTCGACAATAATTTCGCGCCATTCTTGCTTCGAAATATTGCCACCACAAATGACGATGCCGACCGTTTCCTTCGGCTTGATTTGAACCTGTTTGCGCAATATGCCTGCGATTGCTGCTGCAGATGCGCCTTCGATAAGCATGCCTTCGTTGTCGAGGAATTCGAAGATAGCTGTTTTGATATCTTCCTCTTCAACTACTGCCCAATCAGCAACCAGTTCTTGACACATCGGGAAAGTGATCGAATCCGGCTCGATATTACCGGCGATACCATCGGCAATGGTCGGCTCTTGCATAACTTTGACGATACGACCTTGATTGATCGAAGAAGTCATAGCCGGCGAATTTGCAGCAACAACTCCGATAACCTCCGACTTCGGCTTGACGGCATTGGCTACGACTCCGACGCCGCTGATCAATCCGCCGCCGCCTACGGAACAGATGATCTTATTGAGTGATGGAACTTGCTCGAACATTTCGAGCGCAACTGTTCCTTGCCCCGAAATTACTTCTCTATTGTTGTATGGGGAGATGTAAAAGGCCTTCTTTTCTTTTGCCATTCTTTGCGCGTAGCTTTCAGTCACTTCGCAATCGTCGCCGTGCTCGATAACAGCTACGCTGTAGTCTTTCAAGCGCTGGCGTTTGAGTGCGGACGCCGTGACAGGAATGCAGATGGTTACATCGCGACCCAGCTCGACTGCCGCTTCCGCGACCGCCAAACCGTGGTTGCCTGCCGAAGCAGTGAAAACCTTGCTAAGCGCATTTTCTTTGCTGCGGGTGAGGGCGCTCAATGCACCTCTATATTTGAATGAGCCGGTGACCTGCAAATTCTCGAGTTTCAAGTAGACTTCCGCGCCGGTCAGCTCGGACAGCCAGTGGGATTTGCGGAACGGCGTGTTAATCGCTTTGCCGGCAATTTTCTTGCGAGCGACAAGCACATCATTTAAAGAGATTTTGTTATCAACCACGGCGCGCCTTCCTCAAGTGTTTGCTCTGACCTAAGATATCGGCAAAGTCGCTCAGCCGATGTTACAGGTGTCAGTAAAAAATGGAGCGGGTAGCGGGAATCGAACCCGCGTGTGCAGCTTGGAAGGCTGCCGTTCTACCATTGAACTACACCCGCGTAATATGCAGGATCTTATCACAAAGCTATCCAAGAGACCATTGGCTGGTCTTCTCGGTCGTTTACAGGACAGATGCCATGCTTCCTAGGTCGCCTTCCTATAAAGGAGCATCTGGGTGCAGCGAAATAGGGCGATCAATTTGCCATTTTCTCCATCGCTCACCCTGGCATCCCAAACTTCGGTCGATTTTCCGCTATGAATTCTCTCAGCATGGCAAAAAATCGTGCCTTTCAGCGCTGTTCCTATGAAGTTGGCCTTAAGCTCGACCGTCGTGAATGACGCGACATCGGGCTTAAAATTCAGCACCGTCCCATATCCACATGTTGTATCCGCAAGTGCGATCACTGATGCAGCATGCAGATAGCCATTGGGCGCTAAAAGCTCATCCCGGATATCAAGTTTGCTGACGAGTTTTTCATTAGCCGCCTCAACAATTTCTATTCCAATCAAGCCTGGCAACCTGCCGCGGCTGCGCGCGTTCAAACCTGAAACGTCCATACATTGCCCCTTTACGCTACTTCTGCTCAGATATACCCGATACACAATGAAGTCTTAAGGTTAGATATATCTGATAAATACGGAATTCATCCCGCATTAACTTGTACATGGGAAAAAGAGATGTTACTTTAGCGTCAAAGTTTCTTAATGCCGACGCGCCCAAAACGCAGTGACATTGAGAGATTCAGAGCCCCTGAAAAGGGGCGATGGTTTTGCGCAGGGAATTACCAACCGATTACTAAACGGAAGCCATGGCAACATACATTCAACAACTGGCAGCAAAGACCGACCCACTGAGACTGGTGGTGGCACAGGGTGGAAAGCTGGCACCACGCAAACTCGTGCCAACCCACATCGAACAGTTGATTTCGTACAAGCCCGGCAGACCGCCCGAGCAACTGAAGAAAGAGCTCGGCATTGAAAAGTTCATCAACCTTGCGTCCAATGAGAATCCGCTCGGACCTCCCGAGTCGGCACTCAAAGCTATTCAGGCAGCCTTGCCCGACATCTGCCGCTATCCGGAGTCCGGCAGTATCAAGTTGAGAGAAGCGCTCGCGCACAAGCTCAACGTGCACGTAGACAACCTCGCAGTCGGCAGCGGTTCCGAAAGCATCATGGCAAACATCGTCCGCGCGTTTTTGCACGGCGATGACGAAGTACTCACATCAGAAGGCACTTTCATCGGGCTTCTGGTGCTTGTCAAAGCACAGGGCGTGAAGCTGCGCACAGTGCCTCTGAAGAACTATCACTTCGACCTCGATGCGATTGCCGACGCCGTCAACGACCGCACCAAAATCATCTACTTGTGCAACCCGAACAACCCGACCGGAACTATATTCACGCGTCAGGAATTCGACACTTTCATCAAGAAGATTCCAGAGCACGTCCTTGTAATCATGGACGAAGCGTATTACGAGTTCGCCTGCGAGAATCCGGACTATCCGGATTCCATGAGTTATCGCATGGACAATGTTTTGACATTGAGAACCTTCGCCAAAGCTTATGCCATGGCTGGTTTGCGCCTCGGATACGGTCTTGGTCACGAATATTTGATCGATTTCGTCAACAGAATCAGACTGCCCTTCGAGCCTAATTCACTGGCTCAAGCCGCTGGACTGGCTGCTTTGCACGATGAAGATTTCCTGGAAGAAACACTGGCAAACAACCGTCATGCGATGGCGTTCCTCGAAGATGCCTTCGACAAGCTCGGCTTGCAGCGCGTTCCTTCGCACGGCAACTTCATACTGGTTGAAATGCACAGCCAGGAGAAGGTCAATCGCATTCACGAAGAATTGCTCAAGCGCGGTATCGCTATCCGACCGCTGGCAGCCTTCGGACTGCCGACCTGCTTCCGCGTTACAACCGGACGCCCGGCAGAAAACCATTTGCTGGTCAAACATCTCAAAACTATTCTCTAAAAACCTCAGCCCTGGAACTGTGGCCTAAAAAAGACATCTACGCAGTAGACACTTTGTACTGCTGATCATGTCGATTAGATTAGGATCGTCCATGGACGCCCAAGGTGCACAATCGGCGCCCCTGGCGCCTCACAAATCCGCAAGGAAAGCGCCCGTAGTTTGGTTATGGGCGATTTTTGCCACGCTGGTAATTATTGCCGCTTACGTTCACGCGGGAGTGTTGCGTCTGGCGACGCTGACCCAGCTCTTCTCCGGTTATGACGTTTTCGCCGTCAAAAGATTCGATGTACCGAGGCTTCCCCCTGCAAAGAACTTCGAAGTTGTTCTGCAAAAGAGCGGCAGCCTGTCAGCCGTGAGAGTCCGCGACGATTATGCATATTTAGGAGCAGGCGAGTCGTTGATCATCGTCAACATAGCCGATCCGAAACACATTCAAACAGTCGGTTCGCTTCTTTTACTCGGACAAATAAGCGACATAGTTCTGGACGGCAAATATGCCTACATTTGCAATGGGCGCGGCGGCTTCAGAATCGTCGATGTCAGCAATCCGGAAAAACCCAAAGAAGTAGCCGCATACGGACACATGGCTGTCCCGGCCAAGGCGGTGGTGCGCGATGGATGCGCATACATTGCAGCCGGAATGCGCGGACTGGAAGTACTGGATGTGAGAAACCCGATGCGCCCGGTTGCGGTTCCATTTGAAGATCGAGCGGTAAACAAACATGGAACACTCGATGCGAAAAATATTTGCATCGACAACGATCGATTGTGCGTGCTGGATGAAGATCAAGGCGTGCGCTTATTCGACATCAGCGATCCGTTCAAACCAAATGCACTTGGCGAGTGGAAAGCAGGTGGGCGCGGATTGCGTCGAGGCGCAGCGGTCGTCGACGGAAAAACAATGTTGATTGCAGG
>JADYYD010000431.1 GCA_020853845.1 Candidatus Melainabacteria bacterium | reverse complement strand
TTTCTCCGCAGCCATCGCAGCTCTCTCCGCCAATTTGGCTCGTTTGGCTGCCTCGCGTTCGACTTGTTGCCGGACTATGTTCGGGCGCTTGCGTTTTCTGTACTCAGGATTCACGCTGCCGCCCTCCTTCGCCGTCGATGAGCGCCGAGAGTGTTTCCAGCGAATCCGCTTCTTCCATCGGTTTGTCTGTGCGCCAGCGTGCGATGCGCGGAAAGCGCACCGCCACGCCCGACTTGTGCCGCGATGATTTTTGAATTCCTTCGAAGGCGATTTCAAAAACCAGCTCAGGCTTCACTGTTCGCACCGGACCGAATTTTTCCAGTGTGTTTTTGCGAATAAAGTCATCGACCTGGCGAATTTCCGAGTCATCTAGACCGGAATATGCCTTGGCGACGGGCACGAGTTTGCCCTCGCTCCAGACGCCGAATGTGTAGTCGGTGTACAAGCTCGCGCGTTTGCCGCTGCCGCGCTGCGCGTAAATCAACACCGCATCGATGGAGAACGGATTGACCTTCCACTTCCACCAATCGCCTTTGCGCCGCCCGACTCCATATGCGGAGTTTGCACGTTTCAGCATAATTCCTTCGACTTTCAGTTCGCGGCTGGTTTCGCGCGATTCGGCAAGTTCAGACCATGATGATGCGAGGAGTGCGGGAGAAACTCGGAAGGCTGGGTGCAATTGACCGCGACAACTGGGAGCCGCATCAAGAGCGCCGGGAGATAATAATTCAGTGAGAATCTGGCGGCGTTCGGACATCGCTTTGGTGCGGATGTCTTCGCCGCGAAATTCGAGAATGTCATAAACCATGATCGCGACAGGGATTTCTTCGAGCATTTTTTTGCTGATTGATTTGCGTGTGATGCGTTTTTGCAACAACGAAAACGGCAGAACTTCGCCTTCCGCCCAACCGAGAATCTCTCCGTCGATAACTGTGCCATCCGGCAAAAACGCAGATGCTTCCACTAGCTCGGGGAAGCGCTCGCTGATGAGTTCTTCGCCGCGCGACCAGATGAATGTTTCGCCGCTGCGCCTGATTAACTGTGAGCGGATGCCGTCCCATTTCCACTCTGCGAGCCATTCAAAGATGTCGCCCAGCGCCTCAGGTTCTTGCTCCAATGGATGCGCCAGGTAAAACGGGTATGGTCGGCTGACGTCGGCATCAGTGGTGTCTGCTTCAAACAGTCCTTTGAAAAAATCAGATGTCGGTTTCCAATCACCCATGAGACGATGCGCAGTCGTGGCTTCGTCCACGCCGGACGCCTTGCTCAGCGCTTTTACGACAAGCAGTTGCGAAACGCCAACGCGAAAACTACCTGTGATGATTTTGTTCATGACCAGCCTCTCCGGCATGGTTAGCTCATTCCAATAGCTCGTCAATCTGGTGAATTGCTCTTCTTCGGTCATTGCGCGCAAGGGCATCAAGCGCTCCTCGACCCATTCTTTAAGCGGAACATCAGACGAAGATGTGGGCGGCGGCAAGAGCAATGCTATTGTCTCCGCCAGGTCGCCGACTGCGTCGTATGACTCGCCGAAAAGCCACTCGGGCAGATTGGTCTGTGCAAGCGCGCAGCCGACCAACCGTGCAGTCGGAACCAACTGCCGCAATTTTCTACCCGTCAGCAAATATACTGTCCATGCGCCGTCGGAAGGTGAACAGGTCGAAAAGTATTCCGCCATCACCGCTACTTTTTCCGACGTCTTAGTGGTTTCATCAATTCCATTGAAGAGATGCGTGAAGTGCTTCATTCGTGCACCTCGCTGCTGCCGTCACTTTCTTCGCCTTCAAACTGCGTCGAAAGAGTGTCGGCGTTCAAACCCTGATCGCGCAAATACCGCACCAGAATTTGCGAGTAGCCGTGCGTGACGAGAATATTCTCGGCGCCGGTAAGTTGAACAGCTTTGAGAAGTGAAGGCCAATCGCAATGATCGGATACAGGAAAACCTTTGTCCAGCGAGCGGCGGCGCCGTATGCCGCGCACGCGCATCCAGCCTGACGCAAACGCAGCCGAGACCGGATTGAGTTGGCGCTGCCATGGAGTTCCATATGCAGAGGGCGGCGCAAGTATCAGCGCACCCGCATATTTGGTGCCTTTAGGCATCGTTGACAGGCGCGTTGACCGAGGCAATTTCACGCCGGAATTGTCGTAGATCTGATTCATCGTAGCGACGGCACCGTGAGTATAAATTGGACCGATAGATGTGTCGACGCCCATCATTAGCCGCTGCGCCTTACCCAGTGCATAAGCCAGCAGCAAGCTGGACTTGCCGTCGCGTTTGTTTTTCTCCCACCACGTGTTGATATCGGTGAAGAGGTCCTCATTGCTCGACCAGGTGTAGATAGGCAATCCGAATGTTGATTCTGTGATGAATGTATGGCATTTGACGGGCTCCCACGGCGCACAAGTAGGGTCTTCGTCCAGTTTATAATCGCCGCTGACCGCCCAGACTTCGCCTTTCCTTTCCACGCGAACCTGCGCCGAGCCCAGTATGTGCCCGGCAGGATGAAATGAAACGGTCGTGTCGTTGATGCTGACTGGCTGACCGTAGGGAACACCTTGAATTTCGCCTTCGTTGCCCACACGATGTCGCAGCACTTTCGCGCCGGGATCAGCGCAAAGATAGTTGCGGCTCCCCCAGCGAGCGTGGTCGCTGTGCGCGTGGGTGATGACGGCGCGCTCCACTGGTCGCCAGGGGTCGATGTAGAAGTCGCCCGCCTCGCAGTAAAGCCCCCTGTCGGTTGTGTAAATCAATTTCGACGCCATTTACTCAGGCGCGCTCTCCTTATGACCGACACTTTCATATCTCTAATTTAAACGTCTTGTGTGACCGGTTGGGGAACATTTGGTCATTTTGGAAATATCGG
>JADYYD010000430.1 GCA_020853845.1 Candidatus Melainabacteria bacterium | reverse complement strand
CTAATCTTTCGCTCATTTTCCGACAATTAATTTTCCAAAATTGCAAGATCCACCAATCCATCTCAAAACCTTTTTGGATCTGGTTTGACCGTCAAATCTGGAAGCTATTTGGCAAGAGTCGCAATAGTTAAAGCGACTCAGCTTTAGCGAATGTAGCCCGAAAATACTTACGGATGTTAAAAACATGGATAACGGTATTGCGCTCATAAGAGGCGAGTTTTTGTTGATAGTTGTCTCCACTGTTGTCGGCATGGGCGCCATCATGTGGAACAGGATGAAACAATCGAACACCGTCGAAGAAAAATAGCTGAAGGCGAGCTTGGTTGCCGCGTCAAAGCTATTTGTCTTTGAGCAGCGATACCAGATAATCGACCAGTGGTTGTCGTGCGTCCGTTATCAAATTCATTTTGCTGTACTGTGTGAAAGTCGTTCCTGCACCGTTGATTTCATTTATGTAATCGCCGATTGAGTCAATGGAGCCGATTGTCAGTCCGGATTTGCGGCAAAGCTTATCGGCCTTCTCCAGTGCTTTTCTGAACTCTCTTGAATGGGGCTTCCAGTATTCAATAACGCGCTCATCTTCGCGCTCCAACCAGGGTGTGCTCCTGGCGAAAATTTTGCGCCCGCCTACGCAGGCGCCATTCACATACCAAAATCTCGTTTCCGGTCCGGTCACAAGGGGCTGAAAGCAGTAGTCGTTTTTAAGTGACTCACCCGCAGTCTCGACTAATTTGCGAAAATTGTTCAGATCCTTCTCACTGGAAAGTTTGTGAATTCCACTGCGGGCACCACCCCAATTCGGTTTTGCCACCACTGATTTTTCGCGTTTCAAATGGTCATGAACTTCGCCCCAATTTGAAAAACAGTATGTAGGGACGACGCCCCATTTTTTTGCATCGAGTTTTGCAAACCAGGACTTGAGACAATTTCTTTCCGCTTGCGCTGTGTTGATGACTTCTCCGACGCTGCCGTTTTCTGCCTGACTTTCGTGCATTTCGAACTGAGCTTCCAAAAAATCTCTCTTGTTCTTAAATCCAAGTTCTGTCGCGTCGAGCCAATAACCATCGGTGTAGACAATCCAGAGATCGGCTTCCGGCTTGATCCAGCCGTGCCTTTCGAACAGACCTCGAGGCGCGCGCCGATAAGCGTTCAATCTTTTGCGTTTGAAATCATATCCGGTGATTGGCACGATGAAGAGATCGCAATTTTCGTGCAGTCCGGTCACCATCGAGCGAACCGTCTGGAAGCGCTTTCCTTCGAGCAAATCCGGATTGACTGTAAAAAGAACTTTCTTTTTCGCTGTCATGCTATCAACTAATGCACAGGCTCCAGTTGATAGTTAAGCATATCGGCGGCTTTCTCAAAGTCTCTTACCAACTCGTCTTCGGAGTCGGCGCCCATGTTTATGAGCCCGTAACGGAAGCTGTGCGCATCTTGCAATTGCTCTGACAGTTTTTTCCCTTGCGTGGCAATGACTTGCACCATTGAGCCGGGAAATTTCATTTCGACGTCTTTGATATTTTCCTGGTCCGGAATTTTTTTGACCAATTTGTCATCGAAGGTTCTCAGGACGCAGCTTGCTGCGATTTTGAACTTGCCCTGCCGCCTTATGAATCCCGGGTCCATACCAAGCGCAATCCGCATCATCACTTCGTAAGTATTGCTGCCGTCGACTTTCTCGAAAAGGTCCGGAAATTGCGATGCGATTTTTGGATTGACTTCAATAATGTGCACGGTGTCCGAATTGGGATTGTAAATCAATTCCATGTTGAACATCGCATTGTTGTATCCGATTCCGCGAATGAATGCGGCGGCAATCTGCTCCATTCGCCACAACACATCTTGCGGCAAACGAGACGGATACTGGAAGCGCTTAAAAGAGAATGTATTGGGAAACATAATCGCATCGATTATTCCCATGATCGTGACTTCGCCTTTGTAGACGAAACCTTCCAGCGAGACTTGCTTGCCTTCCAGCAATTCTTCATACAGCAAATAGTTGGCGTTCAATTCCCAATCGGTAAAATTGTGAACGAGATCGTTGAACGGCAGTATGAAAAGTTCGGGTAGAAGCGCTTCTTCTGCGTGTTTTCGCAGCTCACTTTTGTCTTTGATTTGAAAAGCATTTTTTGACATGCATGACTTGACTGGTTTCAAAAATCCAGGGTATGTGGAAATTTTGTCGATCGAACTCAAGTCTTTAGGGTCAATTAAATGAAACTTCGGCGCCGCTGAAGGAACGATCTTTGCTTGCTCGACGCGACTGTAGTACTTGTGCTCGCAAAGAAGTATTGGAGCGGGCTTCGGCCCGGGCAGACCCAGTCTTTCCGTCAAGACCGCAGTCGCCGACATGCCAGGATATCCAACACCGGATGTGATACCAGCGAGCGAGTCATCATAGTGATTTTGCACGACCTCGTCCATCAATTTGATGATGTCTAGAGGTGGCGTGTTTAGGTCCGGATTGTCTGCGAGCAAATCGTCGAAATAGTCACCACCGAAGTCGTCAAAACGCAAATTGACGCCGATGCGTTCTGCAAGCACCGGCAATGAACGGCGCTCTCGAGCGGTCGGACAAAGAATTAGCAGGTCCTTCATCGAATCTCACCGAATCGAAACTGATCTGGCACCCTTGAACCCTCTCAGTGCAGATGAGGGCGGACGGGCAATATTCTACGTCTTCAAACGTGCAAAAACACCATTACCGCGTGACTGTCAGCAATGAAAGTATAGGTGATTCAGTTAAACACCTGCCGCCGCGCCGCTGTTGCTCCAGTTGCTCCTGGATGGTTTGCGGACGGTCGAAGAAGCCTGCCTTCTGCCAGACCTGCAAGGCTAGGCGATCGGCATACTTGCCCACAATGTCAGCATTGTTGCCGCCGGTCGTGTCCGCAGGTGCAGGTTCTGCCAAGGGGTCCTCTGGATAAATGGAGAATATAGTTATAAACTATTGCAGTTAATCTTTTCGTTGACGTCCTCTCCGCCCTGAAGGGCGAGAGATTCCTGGGCTCAGGCAGCATCCTGCCCGATATCTCCACAGGCGAGTACGGCGAGCCCCGCCGCAAGAATGTTTTTTGCCGCATTCAAGTCGGCATTCAAAACATAGTTGCAACTGATGCAATTAAAGTTAGCCTGTGTTCTTCGATTTTCGGCGCTCGTGAAGCTGCAGTTTGAGCACTTCTGACTGCTGTATTTGGGGTCGACCAAAACCACCTGACCACCGCGCCATGCCTGTTTGTACATCAGTTGTCGTTTGAACTCATACCATCCCTGGTCCAAAATACTTCGATTTAAACCAGATTTCGCAGCAACGTTCTTGCCTGGCTTTTCATTAGTTCCCTTTGCGGATCTGGTCATATTCTGCACTTTCAAGTCTTCAAGACAAATTCCAACGTGGTTCTGGCTGATGTTTGTCGATAACTTGTGAAGGTAGTCATTTCGCTTGTTAGCAATTTTCACATGCGTTTTTTGAATTGCTGATTTCTGTTTCTTCCAATTTTCAGAGCCTTTCACCTTTCTTGCCAGGCTGCGTTGCTGATTTGCTAATTTCTTTTGACGCACTTTGAAGCTGTCAACCGGCTTG
>JADYYD010000429.1 GCA_020853845.1 Candidatus Melainabacteria bacterium | reverse complement strand
GCCATGGCGCTGGGTGAAGTGAAGCTGCGCGACTGGTTCAAAGTGATGCGGCGCGAGCTCGTTACCGGCCTTTGCCTGGGTCTCATCCTCGGCGCGCTCGGACTCTTCCGCGTCGTGCTTTGGGAACAGATGTTCCACGTCTACGGTGCGCATTACATGCTCATCGGTTTGACTGTGGCGGTCAGCCTGGTCGGTGTTGTCCTCTGGGGCACGGTCACCGGCAGCGTTCTGCCATTTCTTTTGCGTCGGCTCGGCTTCGATCCGGCGAGCGCATCGACTCCATTTGTCGCAACGCTGGTGGACGTGACGGGTCTCGTCATCTACTTCAGCGTGGCAAGTGCGGTCCTGATGGGGACGGTCTTATGAACGGGAACGACCCTGACAGTACCAGACGGAGGGCGTGGAGAAGTTCAGGCAATCGAGGAGGCTTCGGTGAAGCAATCCAATCGATTGACGCTGACTCTCCACGCCGCTTCGTTTTTTGAAATTCGGCTACTATACCATGTCGCATGGATGGCGGATTCATGGGACAATCCCCACTTCAGATGGACGAAATGCCCAAAGTCCGTTCCAGCTCATTGTTCCGGGGGTATTTTTCCCATCGACTCCGGCCGCCGAAAACCTGAGAATGGGTTCACCAAGGCAAGTGTGCGTCCTATACGAGAGACACCCCGGATGCACCATGGCGTAATTAGTTGATGAACTCACCAGATCCAACAAATCAAATACACGCACTCGAAATATCGATTGAGAAGCTGATCGCAAAGCCGGCAGTCGCAGGCGACGGCACGGCCGCTTCTCTTGCGTCTCAGATGATGCAGAAAGATAATCTCAAGCAAGACCTGATGATGCAGGTGCGCGCCAATCAGAACCAGATGATCAAAGATCAGATGGAACAGGCAAGACTGCGCAGCGAGATGGCATACAAAGACCAGCAAGCGCAGGGACGCGCTCTGCAGGAACAAACGCAGCGCGACAGGCAAACGCAGGCAAAATTGCGGCAAGAACAAATCGAGCGCTATGAGCAGCAGCAAGCTCGTTTGAAACAGGAACAGCAGCAGCGCGAACAACTGGACCAGGCGCGCCGCCGTCTGGAGCAACAGCAACGCGATCAGCTTCAGCAATCACGCATGCGCCAGGAGCAGATTCAGCGCGAACAGCAAATGCAAGCTCGTTTAAAACAAGAACAGCAAATGCAAGCTCGTTTAAAACAAGAACAGCAATTGCAGAAAGACCGCGCAGAACAGGAAAAACTGGGCGGCAAATTCGGCGAAAAGAACACCGGCAAGCCGGGCGATAAGAATAACGGCAAGCCCAAAACCGCCGAGCAACTCGCCAAGGATGAGGAAGCAAGAGCTTTTTCCGCGCGCAGCGAGCTTTCTTTGACGTCCATCGCCTTCTGCTCTCCGCTGATGCTTTTCGGCATGGGCGCGGCAATGTCGATATTCGACAATTTTTCTTCCAAGGGCAAAAATCAGGCAATGCTGGAGCAGCGCAAGAAAAATGCGCAACAGCAAGAACTGAGCGAATACGCGCGTGCTCAGGCCGACAAGAAGTTCAAAGAAATGCTCGAGGGCAAAAACCTCACCAATCAATCTAATCTGTCTATGGACGCCAATGCTGCCAATTTTGGCGTGGAAAAGGGCGAAAAACGCTCGGAAAAGGCGGTCAAAGAAGAAAGAGAAAAACAAAAGCGGGTCAATAGATTCATTGAAGCAGAACAAAATCCTGTTGTTGCGCGCAAGAACGATTCGCTGGAAGTGAAAAAATTGTGGAAAGAGAGGCAGCGGCTTCTCGAAAATCTCGAGCGAGTGCGCGGTCAGGGCAGTCTGGCTCTGGTATCGAAATTGGTATCACAGTTGGAAACGCTCGATCGCTCGCTGAAGCGCTTGGGGTGCGACCCACAGGCATAATGAACAAGGGAGGGCAGGCTCGAACGCAGGTGTTGTGAGAAACACCTGATCTCAATTCAATCTATATGCAGGACCATCGGGCGAGTTCGTTTTGCGAACTTGTTAACTGGAGCGGACAGTGCTCAGGCTGTCGTTCTTCGAATGATTGTTTGCGCGTGCACACGCCTTGCGATCGTTCGTATCCCTGTTTAATTGAACGTTTGGCCGGTCTATTTCTACACTTGTTTTTTTGATCGATCTGCTTAAACGCGTCTTAAAACTGGCAGTGCAAGCGGTTTTCTTGCCAGTGGTCCATTTTGCAAACGAAGGCACCATTCAGCGTTTTCGGTTTTCTGATCTCTGTTTAATCAAGCGGCCTGCGGATTGTGTGGAAAAGTGGTCCTTGACAAGAGCCCGCTTTGTAACGAGTATGAACTGGCTGGCAACACATTCCCCGTCATCGCAATACCGCGCAGGAGCTCAAATGAACTCAATAGCCATCGACAGGTCAGACAGAGTTGCCTCCGATCTTTTTGGTTACGACCACGCCAATCTACTTAGATTCGATCGTGATACCACATGCGGCAGCGGAATCGAAGTTGAATATGTCGGCTCCAATGGAAAGCTTCTTTATCATAGAGACGCCGACAGAATGTTCTCCACCAATGACACGACAGCCGCTCTGGCCGCGCTCACAGCAGCCTCTAATGCTCACTACAAAGGGACGGGCATTCATCCGATTTTCGTCGCCGATGACAGTGCCAACCTCGCACGCGAATTGAAACTTCTCACAAGAAGAATCGCCAGAGCCGCCAGACGACTTTTGCAGTTGCGCTTAGACTGATAAGTCGGCTGTCAATTTCCTTAAATTGTTTCGCCATTCTTTCCAGCCTGCTCAAGGCTGTGGGTATAACCAATTTGGGAGTAATCCTGGTTGGTTTTGGTATCCGGCGTGGCTAACAAGAAAAAGCCCTCAGACGACGAAAGAATTCATGGACGTTCACGCGAAGTCAAACACGTCGTGAAGCAAATGTCCGACGTCGATTTTTTCGACTATCGCCTGGTCGTCCGCTCCAGCGGCATTCAGGAATTGATCGAAGGACACACCAGTCTGAGACAGGGATTGCTCTGTGTCGAAAGTCTCTGCGAAGAATTGCGCGGCGGCAACTATCAACTGGCGCATTCGCATCTCTTGCGCTCCCTGCAAATTTTCGAGCAAAGTCACAATCAAATCAGACGCGCGCTCACGGATCTCGGTGAATACTACGACGATCACCCTATCGAAGTTCGAGAAATCAACCACGGCCTTACCGATATGTGCGACGGCTGTGACTGCCTGGTCAAAGCACTGGTTGCTTTACGGCAGGTAAAAACAGGCGAATCGCTGGAATTGGGAAAACGCGCTCTTACACATTTGCGCGAATCGGCTCACCGCATCGGCAGCCATTTGCGAGATATCAAAGATTGCTGCCCGTCCAATGTCGAATTCGAAGT
>JADYYD010000428.1 GCA_020853845.1 Candidatus Melainabacteria bacterium | reverse complement strand
GCACCAACTGTAATGGCAGTCAGCAACCTCATGATTCGTGCGCGCCGCCCTTCATCTGGAAGAACAGCCAGATTGAAAATCAGCGAAAACAAAATCGGTGCGGTCAACAAGGCATTGCAATAACTTCTGGGTAAATACAAAATGCAACTGGCAAGAAAGTAGAGCGCGCCGACGGCAGTGGCAGAGAATGTAATACGATTGCACGCGGCGGTGCCAACGAGCAGCGCCGACCACGCGCACGGCAAACAAAGTATCCAGAGCAAAATCGGCCAACTTGCCATCGCATGTTTGTAGCCGGAGAAAGTTTCAATTGACACCGACCCAAAACCGAAGGCAGTGAGCTGTAATTGGGTGAACGGAATGGCCAAACTCAGGAGCACACTCATCTGGATCAAAAGACGCAAAACAGGTGCCGTCTCGGAAGAGGCCGCGCCTAATTCCATGCGATCTTTGGCATAGTCACGCCAGTAAAATCGCTCGAAAAACTTCCAGATCGCCTGCCCGACACTTGACTGCCCGATACCGGCAACCAGCGGCTTCAGCGGCGGCAAATCGCCAATTTTGCGCAAAAGACCATAGATGTAATCGCCAATAAACGCCAGGAAAGGGAAGATCCCCACCAAGTAGTTGGCGAACTTTCTAAGGGTGGCAATTGCTTGAATTGGGTTCATCGCGCACAGTTTTCAGCCTATCAATGATATAAGCTTATTGGAGCGGATGGGGATATGCGATCTAACTTCTGCCAATTTCTTTTATTCTTACTGATGTCGGCGGCTGTCAGCCCCTGTTTCGCGGCTGAGGGTGAGCAGGAAAAGTTTCTTTCTCTTCAGCAGGCGCGCGAGTATATGGTCACGCTGATCAATCGAGACAGGCAGAGCCACGGATTGGCGCCCGTAATTTTAGATCAAGTTGCGAGCCAAGCCGGACAGGTTCACACCGACGATATGGTGCTGACCAATCATGGAGGGCACTACGATACGGACGGAAAGAAGCCGTGGCAACGCTATACACAAAGCGGTGGAACCGGGTATGTTTCCGAAAACGCCTTCTGGTGGCCCGGGCGATCGTATGAAGGTGATACCGAGTTTGATGCGGATAAAGCACAGGAGTTGCTCAATAAACCGAACAATCAGTTTGCACTGCATCCGGTGCAAACGTTTAAAAAGAGTGATATCGACGAAGCAGAGTCAGCGTACTATAACGAAAAACCACCTAACGACGGACACAGGAAAAACATTCTCGATCCTATTCACAACGGCGTAGGCATAGCATTTTCACTGGCCTCAAACGGCCTCGAATATCGTTTTGCCAATACACAGGAATTCACAGACAACTACGGGCAGTTCGACAAGCTGCCGGAGGACATGAGCCGCCCCTTTTATGTTGGCGGTTTGCTGGCACCAGGATGGAAGGTTCAGTGTGTTTCGATATCATGGGAACCGCCGCCGCAACCGATGACTCCTGAGTCGATAGATAAACTCGAATCTTACAAACATCCGACGAAAACTCTTCAAAATTTTTTCGCTGTGCCATGGGCGAAACCGCCTGTCGAGGTAAGAGACTACAACGGGCAGCAGCAATTTCGGGTGGTTGTTACGCCGGAAAAGAATTGGAAACCCGGGCTCTATTACGTGGATGTTCGTGCCCAAAACAAGGGTGGCAAACAGGAGCTCATCTCGCGCAGGACCATGTGCTGCTATTAGCCAGTGGATACGGCTTTTCAGACGAAATAGCTCATAGAAGCGCGTTTCTCTGCCCTGTCCGATTCTTCTAAATTGATTAAGGCAGCTTCGCCGGTGCATTAAATCCATATATGCTGAAAACGGTAGTAGTTTCACCCTCAGTCTTGGAGTTAAAAAACAAATGTTTCGCATAATAGCTGTGTTAGCTCTGCTTGCTGGCATTGGCTACGGCGCTTTCTTTCTCTGGTCTTCGACACCGGAATATGCGATCGGCCAGGTGAAAGATGCGTTCAAAGCTCACGACAAAGCGAAATTCGATAAATTCGTCAACGCCGATGAGTTCGCCGGCTCGATGGTCGACGACATGCTCACAAATCCTGTCAGGGAAGCTCTGGGTGGTGGCAGTATCGGAAGATGGGTAGCTGCCGGAATGACCGGGATTTTCCGACCAAAATGCGTGGCCGGTTTTAAAAGCGACCTATATTCCCTCGTACAAAATGGCAGCGTTAGTCAAAACAACGATGACTCGATGATGACCCTCGGTGCAATAGAACGACGTCTTTGCTTAAGCCAAAACGATTTGAAAAAAGTTGAAAACGTCAAAAACGATGGCAAAACCGCAACGGTGACCGTTGTGCTGCACAATAAAATGCACGACAAGGATCTAAGCCTCGATGTGCAAATGCAAAAGATGGACAATTACTGGCGTGTCACGAAGATGCTCAATTTCCCCGAATTCGTCGCGCGAGTAATGGAAGTGGAGAGTGTCCACAGCAACGAACAAGGCGATAGGGCGCAAACCGTTAGACGCATCTAGCCAGCCAGAACTTATTCCAGATGAATGCGGTGTTCGGCTGCATAAACGTTAAAGCGTTTTTCTCTTACAAATCCTATCAAAGTGATGCCGCAGTTAAGTGCGAGTTCGACCGCGAGGCTTGATGGAGCGCCGATCGATACTACTATCGGTATCTCGGCGCAGGCAGCCTTTTGAATCAGTTCGAAACTGGCTCGGCCGCTCAGCAAAAGAATGGTGTCACGCAGAGGCAGTTTGCCCAGCTTCAGGCGTGATCCGATTAACTTGTCCAGTGCGTTATGCCTGCCGACGTCTTCCTGCACCGCAAGCAACTGCCCGCTAAAGTCAAACAAAGCTGCGGCGTGACTTCCACCAGTGCTCTCAAAAGCGTCCTGCCGTTTGCGCAAACAATCAGGCAGTTTCGATATCAACGTGCCACTGATACGCATAGGTGTCGAATCAGGTGTTGAATTTATGGAGTTCGCCTGGACCGCGGCAGGCGACAATCGAGACAAAACAAAGTCGATTGATTTTTTGCCGCAAACTCCGCAACTAGAATTGACGAACGAATGCCGCTCGAAGAGTTCCTGGTCCACTCTTACGCCTGCCCGCAGCGACAGGCAGACATAATTGCAGTCTTTTACTAAGACATTATCGATTTCGGCAGTTCCACTGATTATTCCTTCGCAGAATAAAAACCCAAGCGCAAGCTCTTCGTCACTGCCAGGAGTTCGCATAGTGATGGCAATTGTCCTGCTGAAATCTTCACCGTCTACATTGCCCGCAACAGAAATTTCGAGCGGCTCTTCGGCAGCCAGAATGTCGCTGCTTGGCTCTGAAACTCCAGCATTGACTTTCAATGTTCGCACTGCAACGACGTTTCGCTTATTTGGCTTAGCCAGCCTGTCCGAAATCAAAATCGTCGCCATACGAATCTCACGTTGCCTGTGAAGGTTTTACATCAATAACGACCTGCTTCATTAGCGGCTGATCGCTCTGCGCACTGTAGTCACCGATTGGGCAAAGCGCATTGCACTCCGGCATATAGCCTGCCGCGCTGCCTCTGGGAATGTTGTACTTCACAACTCTGAATTGCTTTATCGTGCGCTCAGTTCCATCTTTTGCAAAGCTCGTGATGTCGATGAAATCAAATTGCTTCAGATTTCTCTCCTGCATATCCTCTTCGTTCATAAACAGAAGAGTGCGAAGGTTTTTTACACCACGGTATCGATCGTTGCCGGAATAAACCGTAGTATTGAACTGATCGTGACTGCGCAATGTGCACATCATCAGCTTGCCGGGCGGTGGCAGGGCATCATGCAATGGTGCGCACGAGAAGTTCGCGCGGCCGGTATCAGTATGGAAAATCAATTCACGCGCCGGTTGGGCCAGACGAAATCCCAGCGGCTGTCGAACACGCCGATTGAAATTCTCAAAACCGACCAGTGCCTCCGCCATCTTGTCGCGAATCGAATCATAGTTGCCGGTATACTTTTCCCAGGGCGTTTTCGACTCCGGCAGGGTCGCTCTGGCGATACCACTCACGATGGCGCACTCTGATTTCAAAGATGACGATGCCGGGGCTCTCATCCCCTTCGACAAGTGGACCATGCTCATTGAGTCCTCAACAGTTATCTGCTGTTGCCCGGCAGACTGTTGATCAAATTCTGTTCTGCCAAGACACGGCAGTATCAGTGCTTCTTTTCCGTGCACTACATGGCTGCGGTTCAACTTCGTGCTTATGTGAACCGTCAAACCGCAACGGCGCAGAGCCTCAAAAGTGTACTCAGTATCCGGCGTAGCGGAGGCAAAGTTGCCGCCCATTCCAATGAAGACACCGACATCGCCCTTGTACATAGCCTCGATGGTTTGAACGGTATCAAGTCCGTGTTCGCGCGGAGATCTGATACCGCAGGCGGAGTCCAGCCTTGCCAGCCAATCTTCCGAAGGTCGGTGATCTATGCCGCAGGTTCGATTGCCCTGGACATTGCTGTGTCCACGAATGGGACACGGCCCTGCTCCTTCCCTTCCGATGTTCGCTCGCAACAGCAAAACATTTGTAATTTCGCGGATGGTATCAACCGCAAACTCGTGTTGTGTGACACCGAGGCACCAACTGATTATGCATCGCGGCGCGCTTCTGTAGATAGCCGCCGCTTTGAAAATCTCTTCTCTGGGAACACCGGCTTGCCGCTCAATCTCATCCCACGATGTCGATTTGCAGACGTCCCGATAACTCTCGAATCCGGCGGTGTACTTGTCGATAAAGGCTTTATCAATCGCAGCAACATCCGTTTCGGCAAGTTCGAGCAAATACTTCGCGATGCCGCGCATTATCGCCATGTCGCCGCCGATGCGTGGCTGCAAATTCAAAGAGCTGGTCTTCGTCGATCGGAAGAGCAGCATATCCATGATTTCGTGCGGCGTAATTGCGTCAGTGGCAGCAACTTCAATCAGTGGATTGATATGCACGATTTTCATATTGCGCTCTTTGACGCCGTCGCCAAGCGCGGTCAACATTCGCGGCGCATTGGTCGCGACATTGACACCCATGACAAAAATGGCGTCCGTATTCTGCCAATCGTTGAGATCGCAAGTCCCCTTACCGGTGCCGATTGACGCCATCAAGGCGCGTCCGCTTGCTTCATGGCACATATTCGAACAGTCGGGCAGATTGTTGGTGCCGAACTCACGCGCAAACAATTGATATAGAAAAGTCGCTTCATTCGACAATCTGCCGGAAGTATAAAAGCTCGCAGCATCGGCAGAAGGCAGAGCCTTCAAATGCTTCGCAATCAAAGAAAAGGCGTCTTCCCAGTTTATCGGGTCATATTTGTCAGTATTGGGGTTGTACACCATCGGCTCGGTGAGTCGCCCCGCATCCTCAAGCTGGAAATCGCTCCATTCGAGAAGCTCCGTTACAGTATGCTCGAAGAAGAACTCCCGTCCGACGCGTTTTTTCGTCATCTCCCAGGTGACATGCTTGATGCCGTTCTCGCAAATGTCCATTTTGAGACCTTTGCGATCGTCCGGCCATGCACATCCGGGACAGTCAAAACCGCCGTCCTCGTGATTCATCTTGAACACGGCTTCGACGCCTTCGACAATCTCACGCTGTTCGAGAAGCACTCGACCAACGCTGAATGCGGCGCCCCACGCAGCAGCCGGATGTTTATAGTCGTTCTGAGAAAACTTCGGCTTATTAGAAGATTTCGGAGTCGGAGTTTTCTTTTTGGGCATTACGGCTTACTTCGACTTTTCCGGATTACTGAAAATCGGCGGTCCTTTCTGTAGCTCATTGATGATCTTCGGCGCCACACCAAAGTTTGTTTCAAGCAACCTCTCAGGTGTCTTCGTCAGCCATTCCGTCAATGAAATTTCTTCGTAAGTGCCCGAGTTGAATACAGCCAGAACCTCGCACTCTTCGTTACCGACAGTTTCTAGATAATGACCGCAACCCATTGGAACATAGCCGACATCCCCGGGTCCGAACTCGCGAGTGATGCTGCGTCCTTGCGATCCGAAGACGGTCATCTTCGCTCGACCTTTGATGTAATACTGCCATTCATCGGCATTCGGGTGCCAGTGCAATTGGCGCATCGCATATGGTTTCATTTTCAGAATCGCGCCCGACATTGTTGTCGAGATCGGAAATTGTCTTTGATCGACAAGATTGAAAGTTCCACCTGGTGTCACCACTGGTGCCTTCGCTCCCAGTCTGAAACGGTGTGTCAAAGGAGGCGGGTTATCGCTGCCCGGCTCCGGATCTTGCGGAAGGGGTGGCGGCACAGGTCCCTGACTGATATAGACTTCCTTTTTTGGGAAGGTTTTGAAAGAGCTCTCCGGCATACCGAAATTCTTGCTCAAAACGCTCGGTGGTGTTTGCGCCAGCCAATCACTGACACTGAATGTTGCAAACTCCGAAAAATAGCCGCTGTCAAAAACAAGCATGAAATGGCATTCTTCATTGCCCAACCCTTGAATCGAATGACCATGACCGCGAGGGAAATACCAGACATCGCCGGGACCGAAGTCTTTAATTTCGTGATGTCCTTGCGGATTGATAACCGTAACTCTGCAATGCCCTTTGATGACATACGCCCACTCGGCAGCATTGGCATGCCAGTGAAGTTCTCTCAATGCGCCGGGTTTCAGGAACATCGAAACACCAGCCAAGCCTTTCGAAATAGGAAAGTTCTTCGCGGTCGCTTCATTTGAGGCGCCGCCCGGATGTTCTTTGAGCGGCTGCTTACCGAGTTCGTACTTAATCTCCGGCATTCCACTCGCCGGATCAATTGCTGCAACAGTTTCGGCAGCGTCGGAAACAGCGGTGCTCGAGGCGGAGGACGACGCGGACGAAGCGCTTGCTTGCTTAGAACTCATTGCTGATTCACGCAAGTTCGAATAATCATCCGCAATTGCAGCAGCACTCGAAAGTCCGAAAGCGCACGCAACCGCAAGGGCGACGGCACGAGAGAATTTAGTATCGATCATATCCATCATCTATTTAGGGAGGCATCATCGTAGCTTATTGACATACGGCTTCATCCCGGTGCCAGCAGGCGAAAGCTGAAATCAACTAAAGATAATTTCGACTTTATATAAACCTGCCATAATCGACCGCTCAATACACTCAGTATTTGCACGATGACGAACATAACGGCAGACTATGTAAATCCGCTTGTAATGACGGATCAGGGCTTCTTGAATGACCCTTATCCCGAGCTTGCCAGGCTGCGCACGGGAGCACCGATCTGGTGGTGCGATGAGAACAAATACTGGATCGTCAGCAGTTATGCAGACGTTCAGGCTGTTTTAAAGGACAACAATTTCGAAAAGCAGATTCAAACCTGGAAACACGCTCCGTCAACAATCCTTGCGAATTTCATTCCTTCCATCAAGTTTCTCAGGCAGACCACATCGAGGTGGATGCTCAACTTAAACAAGCCGGATCACACCCGCGTGCGCGGACTTGTCAGCAAGGCTTTCAGCTCGACCACAGTTGAACAGCTTCGACCGCAGATTGAAGGTTTGGCCGCCCAGTTTGCCGAGCAATTAGAAAGTGCGCAGCAGCCTTTCGACTTGATCGAGAAATTCTCCCTGCCGTTTCCTCTCGCCGTAATAGGCTTGATACTAGGCATTCCATTGAGCGATGCGGAAAAACTAAAAGCCTGGTCGAATCAAGTTGTCGGTTTGATCGGAGGGCAAAGAGATCCAAAACGTCTCATGGCTGCGGGCAAAGCCATGAGAGAATTTTCCCAATATTTGGAACCGCACATCGAGGAAAGACGGCTAAGCCCGAAAGAAGATTTGCTGTCGGTTCTGGTGCAGGCGCGTGAAAACAATTCGTCGCTTTCACTGGAAGAATTGATTTCCTCGAGCATTCTTCTTCTCATTGCCGGCTTCGAAACAACTGCAAATCTGATCGCCAATACCATTGTTTGCCTCGATAAATTTCCGGAGCAGGCAGCTCTTCTCAAACAAGACTTTTCCAGAACGGAAGCCGCTGTAAGAGAAGTCTTGCGATTTGAAGGTCCCGTGCAGTCTGCGCCGCGGCTGGCCGGAAAAGACATGACTCTTGGCGGTCACGATATCAAGCAAGGCGACCTGCTCTGGGTGCTGCTTGGCAGTGCCAATCGCGATGCCGAACAATTCGACGAGCCCGACAAATTCGATATCCTGCGCGATGCCGGCCGCAATCTAGCTTTTGGTGACGGAATTCACCGATGTATCGGTGCCGGTCTGGCTGAGCTGGAAGCGGTGATAGCGATAAAGATGTTGTATGAAAGATTTCCGGATCTGCGAATTGCAGGAACCGTTGACTTTCGAGCACCTTTTGGTTTGAGGGGTCCTAAAACTCTTCCGGTGCGCGTAGGGTAGTTGTAATTGTCCGAGATTTAAACACTGGAAACCGTTTTCCAAAGGACCATTCATGATTAAGTCCGCATCAATCGCCTTGATTGCACAATTCCTTTTCATACAGTCCGTCGCCGCCGCTGACATTATGGAAGTGACGACATATCACAACGACGAGTGCAAGGCGCAGTCAGGGCAAATGTGGCTGGCTCTGTTTTCCACCAAAAATGGGCAATATGAATTGAAAAACACCAGGGTGAAACTGACGATGGTGAATGATGCAATCAATGACGAAGCGCCAAATTTGAAAACAGGCAAGCAAATCACAATCCCTGAAAAACAAGAACCGCTCGCATTACTGCGCGGCATTAGCGGCTTGACCGAGCGCAAAGTGGTGACGTGCTCCACGAACAAGAAAGAGCATATGGACATCAATCAAAAGATCACCCTCAAGCTTGCAAAGCAGCAAGCGACGCTGAGCACCACCGGTGGTTTTTCGAAAGAAGAAAAAGAGTGCCGGACCAATTACAAAATCATTCTCGAAAGTGGTGGCATAAAGCAAACGCTCGTGCACCACAATCAAATTTCGTCCGATACGGCACCATCACTTTTGTGGGCCGGAGATCTGGACGGCGACGGAAAAATCGATTTGATAATGGACACGACCGACCACTACAACGTGCGCGATCTGACGCTGTTTCTTTCCGGCAAAGCAAAACCTGGTGCGCTCGTCGAAAAGGTCGCACATCACATATCGACAGGTTGCTGATTATTTCCAGATCCAGTGCATGCGGTTGGGAACGAAATACCCCCACGCTGCAAGCTGCTCGTCCAGATTGGCATTGTATGAGATGCAATGCCTGAGAATTTCAGCGCACTGGCGGTTGCCGATGAAACCTTCGGTGTTCAGCGAATAGCAGCGCAGAGCAGTTACGCAACTCTTATCGTTCAGATAGTTGGCGGACAATAGTTTTTTCGCTACCTGACGCGACGACAGCTCCAAACCTTCGAAAAGGCTATCCATCGTTTTCTGACTCATAACATTCGCTGCAACAAGAAGCTGATTCAGAGAGAACGAAGGAACATGAGGCGTGACAGGCGGATCGAGTTCGCCCAAAGCCTGATATATCGAAATCCCCTTGCTGTAGGCATCTCTCAACGCTTCGGCAGCATGATAAGCCTTGATCGCATTATCGGCAATCATACCCTGAAGCACAATCGCGTTTTCCAGCACTTCGGGACTGATCAAACCTTGCTCGATGAAGATCTGCCCGATCTGCCTTCCCCGCAAGACGTGAAGTTCGAGGCATTCCATAAGATCGCTGTCGGAAATGAAACCAGCCATCGCGAAAAGCTCGTACACTTTCGGTCCTTGCCCCGACTCTTCCGGACAAATGTCATATCTGAAAAGAACTTCTTCGATGGTCATGTTGGTCTTTTTGACGATCTCTATGGCGCGCAAAGCCGACATTTGATCGATCTTCTCTTCTTGCTTCAACATGCAGCATGTGATTGCGGCTTTCATCATAAGAGCGCTCACGTCTCGATGGAAAACCAGCGCGCGTCCCATTTGCATTCCATTTTCCAGTGATGCTTTCAGAGCGCGACCAATCTGATCGTTATTGATCACCGCAGCTTCCAACAAAAGGCTTGTGATCTCATTGGAAAGCGTGGGCAGCAACTGGGTTTTCTTGTGCTCATCGCCGAGGGTTGCAAGAGCGTCTTCAAAACTGAGCTGCTGAGAAGTCGCCAAACGGAGAGCCTTGATGGCAGTGTCGGGAGAAAGAGCATTCTCCCTTATCATTGACTCCGCCTGGAGAACTCTATCCATTTTGAACTGACTTACATGGCCGAGCATGACCAAAACCTTGTTCAAGGGGGTGTCAAGGCGGTCCACCGACGCGTATGCCTGCTCAATCACCGCGAGGTCGATGATGCGCGCACCAGTCAGGAGCAGCGAAAGCACTTCATTTCGATCCTTAGTCAGCATGCGAAACTCCCATCCGGCGGTGTCCCGTCGGATTGAATCTATGGAGGTGAGGCTAATTCCAGTAAGTTTCCCTCAGTATAGAACCCAGCCCCTGCCCTTCGGTAGGCACATTCCCCATATAGAAGTACGCCCATTCTTATAAACACATCGCGCGGGAGCCCCATCTGGTGGCAATTTCACCCTTCAGGGGGAGAATTAGACCTATAAGGCAGACAGCCCACAAGCCGTGGGGGCGGCATGTGGAGGCTATCCGGCCTGTTGGAGGAACGCGGGAAAGGCTTATACGACTGACTTCAGGACGGTAGCGGATACTTTCTCGTCCAGCCATGCAACGCCGCGAGCTACCGTGTTGACGGCGTTTTCGAGCTTCGCGGGTGATGCGCCCTTCAGGCAATATCCGGCGGCACCGGCTTCCAGAGCGTCAAATATGAACCGCTCTTCTGAATGGCTGGTCAGGACAAGGACCCGGCAATCGAGAAAGGACTTGATTCTACGGGTGGCTTCCAGACCATCGTAACCAGGCAAACCAATATCCATAAGTATCAAATCCGGCTTCAGTTCGCGCGCTTTCTCCACCGCCTCCGGGCCGTCAAAGGCCAAACCGACGAGCTGCACATTGCGCATTTGCTGCAGAACACACTTGAGTCCAAGGCGAAGCAACTCTTGATCGTCGACAATCAGCACGCGGATAAGGCCTTGCTGACAGGCATCCTTTTCATTGTTTTCCATAGATTGCATTGAAAAACCTCGAACGGAGCGAGCGCAAACCGCACCGTGAACAGGCTTGCGCAAATCGCTCGTAAGAGCGGCGGCACCCGCGACGGATGGCTTGAACTTGAGGCATAAAACAGTGACACCGAGCCCTGTCATCAATTTGGCTTAAACCGCCCGTGTTCGCATCACCAGAAAGTGGGATCTTTGAGGTGATATTTACCGGCTGGAAACCTATAGCCTGGTTGCGGCTGATCAAGTGCAAGGAGAATCAATAAACCGAACCGAAGAGCGAATAATTCGCCTAACCCCTCGTGGGAGTGATGCGCCAATCTGAGTGTTCGGTCACATTGGTAGAGACAGTGGCCACCAACCTGGAACCTCCTTCCGAGACGCTTCGCGCTTGTCGGCATTTTTGGCTAGCTTGCCTTTACGAAATCTTGATGGATAGATTGGGCTGCAAATGTACAATTAAATAAATAGGCAACTTATCGAAGTCGGACTATCGCTGATGTATACATCGTGACTAAAGACAAGATACTAATTATTGAAGATAATCCGACGCAGCAAGTCGTCTACGAAGCACTGGCAAAACGTGCCGGCGTTGAATCGAAAATAATCGACAACGGACTGGACGCCGTCACTGAAATTTCCAAAAGTGATGACTATGCGCTGGTGATTGTAGACTGGCAGATTTTCGACATCGATGGACTGGAGTGCACTCGTCAGATCAGAAAGTACGAATTTGATAAAGGAAAACACATTCCCATCGTGGCGATTTCAGCTCTCGGACGCGACGACGCGAAAAAGCAGTTTTTGGAAGCCGGTGCGGACGAGTATTACATCAAGCCTTTCACCGTTGAAGATTTCGACTCAATTATTCGAAAATATTGCGCCAAGCAGCGGAATAGCGTTTAACTGCAAATGAAAAACGCACCACTCGAAAAATGCCTGCGTACCATCATTGTTGTCGCCTGGATCAACACCACGATATCCAGTTTTCCCACAATCGCTGCACCGGTTTCTAAATCCCCTTCGCCGGCAGGACCCCGTGCAAAAATTTCGGAAGGCTGGAAGTTCATGGCTTTCGCAGCGCCGTATGGACGGTTCAGGGCAGTCACTACAGCGGACACAACACTTATAGACAACGGTGTCTTCCGCTACTCGATAACTGCTCCCGACTTCGAAACATTCAGAGTGCTCAACCCGGAGAATAAATCATACATTCAAACAACGGTGAGCGCGTATGCCAACCAATGGG
Organism: Candidatus Melainabacteria bacterium; assembly: GCA_020853845.1. GTDB lineage: Bacteria > Cyanobacteriota > Vampirovibrionia > Obscuribacterales > Obscuribacteraceae > QKMZ01. The sequence goes on along the minus strand of JADYYD010000428.1, from coordinate 3,368 downwards.
CACCGTCCGTCAAATACCCTCCCCTGAAAAAGATTGGTGGCGGCAAAAAGCTAGGCTTGGAGTGCGTTCACTACACAGGCGAATCTTTTCGTCCAGGCACCACCATTGATGCCTGGTATACAAATGCAGTTCCAATGGAAAAGGGTCTGTCGAATTCGTACAGCAAATTGTGCGGTCTGCCGTTTGGATATGGCGTGCCTGTGAGATTGGAGTTTATTGCACCCAATGGAAAAACGCTGATGTTCGAGTTGCTGACACTGACGAAAACCCGCGTGGTGGCAGAGACGCTTCTTGTGCCGAAATCCTACCGGTACATGAAGGATCAAGCTTTGTTCTTTTTCTCAGATGAAGACGGAAGCAACACAGGCATCGATGAATTCATGCGCTGGAGGCCGGCGAAGCCGGCAAACTCTGCAAACACCGGGGCAAAGAAATAAGTTCGGATATCAGCTTTGCCGAAGACTCGGCAGTCTACTTTGCCGCTTTCGCATGAGCCGAACGAGCAGTCCTCATGCCTTTCGCCATATTTGCAAGGGCGTCGCGCAATTCCGGCGTGTCATCCAGGCGAATGCACTCGGCTTGGATCTTCTCAGCATCAGCATCTTTGCCGGCGCCGACATAAGCACCGTAAAGCATGATCACCATACTCGGAAAAGCATCGAAGCTCTTCGACACTTCCGTGTCGGGGCGCGGTTTCTTCATATCTTCCGCACGCTTCCAGATCTCATTAACCTTCTTAATAGGATCGGCATACAAAACATTTGCGACGTCAGCGTATCTTGAGGCCGAGTAAAGAACACTCTGCAGTGGAGCGGTGTTCTTCAAAATGACATCATGTTGCTTGGGATCGACTTTCGCTTTGTCGAACCAGGCGATGGTGCGAACATTATCATCGAGAATTCCATTCAGCAAAATCCAGTCATGCCGATTCTCAGCTTTCTCGGCGGCGTCGCGAAGCGCAACCACGCTTGCCTTACCGGCTGGAACTAATGCGCATAACTTCTTAATTTCCATCGGCACCAATCCGGCGCGGATGGCTCCGAGATCAGGATCATCTGCGCTGATGTTGCTCCAGAGCCAAATATACTCATTCAAAGATTCAGCATTCTTTCCTGCAGTTCCCAAATCACGCGCTTTGCTGATGCGGTCCCATATGGAATTATCGCTGCCGGCTGTTTCCTCTTTCCGCATCTCTTGTGAGGTTTTTCCATCCTTCGCGCCCTGCATCCAGCGCAGCAACTCGGACGCGCTCATATAACCAACCTGGCGTCCAAACTCTTTGCCGCCACCTTTTGGTGTGAACAAAATCAGAGTCGGCATTGCTTCAATCTTCAGCAAAGAAGATGTTTTCGAATCCTTATCCACATCAATTTGAATCGCAATCGCATTTTCTTTGATGTACTTCTGGACGGATTCATCGACCCATGTGGTCGATTCCATCCTCCGGCAAGGCGGGCACCACGTAGCAGTAAAATCAAGGAGCAACAGCTTTTCTTCCTTCTGCGCCTGCTGCTTGGCTTGTTCGTACGTCAAATTCGAAAAGACCTCAGCACTTGCCATTGCCGCAGTCGATGAGGCGGCGATTGTGCAGGAAAGGGCAATCGAACAGGAAAGTACCACTCGGTGCCAGAATTTCATTGTCATCAGCTTGCTCCATGCAATTAGACAAAGGCCAATTATATTTGCTGCCGACAATCTTTCCAACTGGGCGAATGTTTCTGTAACCAGCCCGCTTCGGTTGACAACCGCGCAAGATCGTCCCCTATTCAGCCATAATCTGCTGCAATTCTTCGCCCATAGCCAGAAGTTTCTCGCGCCACATCTTCAAATGGTTGGTGCGCAACATCAACTCGCGCGAGTGGTCCTTGTCCAGGACCTGTATTCCTTTCATGGCAATAGCACTGAGTTGATTGACCTCATAATCTACGCTGGCCGTGTAATTTTCATAGGCGCCGAGCAACGAGCGGCGATTTTGCGCGAGCCTGTCGGAAAGATTGAGCGCCTCTCTGGAATTCGCATCCATGGAGAAACGCTCGGCAGCAAGGGCGGTTCCGCTTGCAACTCGCAAAAGCATACCAAACAACTTCTTCGAAAGATAAGATAGCATCGAATCGAGAATCGTCTGCCCATCGACTTTCCAGACCGTCGCACCGTCTTCGATCACCTCATCTATTTCAATGTAGCTGGAAAAGAAAGACTCACGGCCTGCGAATGTACTGAGGTTTTCCGTCAGTACTATATAAGCGATAATCTTGCGTGTCTGCGCCTGCATGACCAGCGCCCAGGGTTCGCTGACAAGCGTTCCCTGAAAAATCACATGCGAGTCCGTATGCTGAGTCAGAGCGGTCGGCGGCGCCACAGGTCTGTTGCAAATTACCTCACGGTTTTCAGCCGTTTCCGCCTTGCTAAGCTCGAATGCATAGCGCTGGAAATCGTCGAAAAGCTTATCGAGAAATGGCACGCTGCTCAGGCGAACCGGCTCACTGTGCGTGTTAGCTACCGCGGCGACCGGCTCCTTGTCGACGTTCGAAATCCAGTGCGCAGTCTCTTCGCCGGTAAATTTCCCTTGAATAGAACCGAGAATTTTCTTGGATAAGTCGTCGGAAGTCTTTGCGCGAACGGATGGGGGCTCGCCCGAATGCGAATTTTCCACGTGGATTTCCTCGTCGTGAGTGTATTTATATGGTGCCCGGGATGAGCGCGTTCGCCGCGCTTGGCAGCACGTTTCCCAGGATTTTATACGGATTGCTGAGGGTTACCGAGTGAGCTACCGAGGGTGACTGGATGTATCTAAAGACATCAAGACGCCAAAAGCGCACTCCAGTTCCCCTTTCCTTAGAATCCTCCAATGTTGTCAAGTGGGCGCATTTTTGGAGGGCGTGACTGATAGGATGGGATCACTAGGAGTCTCTTCTGCGTTTTGGAAAAAAATCGCCGCAGCAATGGCGCGCTGCGGACTCTGGCATGGCGTTGGCATAAAACAATCAAGTCGAGCGGGTGTATTCGCACTCGCTGAGGAGGGCTTATGGGTTTGTTCTCTTGGCTCAATAGAAAAACACGTCCGCATGAGGAGGTGAAAGCGAATTCGAACGATACGAAAAAGTTGCCGGATTCATTTGACGGCAAAGAATCGTCAGACTCAATTGATATTAAGGAGTTTCTGACCATGGAAGCGACGATGTCGGGTCCGTTCACCAGCGGCAATCTGTCGATGTATTTGATTCACGGTGCCGATCTGACGGCAACTAAGTTTATGACACTTGAAGAAGCGCTGGACAACAAGAAAGTCGTAATTGAAGAAACCGGCGCTGTAAGTCGACTGCGGATCAAAAACGATGGTGACGAAGCAGTCTTTATTCAATCGGGCG
>JADYYD010000427.1 GCA_020853845.1 Candidatus Melainabacteria bacterium | reverse complement strand
TAAAATGGGAATATGAGCACAAATCCGATAAATCTCACATCTCCGGACGCTATCTTCAAGAGAAAAGAAGATCGACGACGGAATGTTGCTGCGTTAACAGTTGAGGAAAAGGTTGAGATGCTGGTGCAGCTTCAACAACTGGCATGGCAGGTCGCGAGCGAAACAGGAAGACCGTGCAGCAGCCCTTGGGGAACGCAAGAAGTCTCTGACAAGCAAAAATAAGCGTTGCACTTCGCATGCTTAATAACTACAAGCCTGGCGCTGTCATCTTGAATGGATCCAGAAGCTTATCGAGTTCTTCTTTCGACAATTTTGTTTCTTCCAGCGCCACTTCGCGAACAGTCTTGCCACTGGCGAAAGCATGCTTAGATATTGCCGCTGCCGCGTCATAACCGATTGCAGGAACAAGGGCAGTGCATAGAGCCAGACCCCGTTCCACAAGATGAGGTCCACGGTCGGTGGCTGTTATGCCTTGAATGCATTTTGTGTCGAAATTGGAAACTGCACTGGCAAGCAAATTGATCGACTGCAAAAGATTGTATGCCGCAACCGGCATCATCACGTTTAGTTCAAAGTTTCCGGATGCACCGGCAAGAGCAATGGTGGCATCATTACCTACAACCTGAGCGCAAACCATCGTAAGAGATTCGGCAATCACAGGGTTTACTTTTCCCGGCATGATTGATGATCCCGGCTGAACTTCCGGCAACGCAACCTCTGCAATTCCGGCACGCGGTCCGCAACCGAGCCAACGAATATCATTGGCAATTTTCAATAAACTGACTGCAATAGTTTTCAATTGGCCTGAACAATCGACAACCTCATCCAATGTGCTCTGAGCCTGAAAATGATTGTCCGACTCTTTCAGTTTCAATCCAAGAGCTTTTGAAATCTTGTCCAGAACCTTTTTTGGAAAATCGGGGCGGCTGTTTATTCCGGTACCAACTGCGGTGCCTCCTAGAGCTACATCAGAGAGTCTGGAAGTCGCATAATCCAAACGCTGAATGGCGCGTTCCACCTGCCCTGCGTATCCGAGAAACTCTTGGCCCAGGCGGATAGGTGTGGCATCTTGCAAATGCGTGCGACCGGTTTTAATTACCGGCATAAACTCTTCGCTCTTTGTGCGCAAGCTTTTTTCCAGTTTTTCCAGCGCCGGTTTCAACTTCTCTTTTATGTCCATAAGCGCAGCAATGTGAATTGCTGTCGGAATGCAGTCATTTGACGACATTCCAAAATTGACATGGTCATTCGGGTGCACAAGATGCCGGTCGCCCAGCTTGCCGCCAAGCAGTTCCATGGCACGGTTGGCAATCACTTCATTGGCGTTCATGTTGGTGGAAGTGCCGGAGCCCGTTTGAAAAATATCGACGACAAAGTGTTTATCGAACTTGCCTTCAGAAACTTCTTGCGCGGCTTGAGAAATTGCTTCAGCGTTCTTGGCGGGCAAATCTCCGAATTCTGCATTGACCTCAGCGGCATATCGTTTTACAAGGCCAAGTGCGCGGATAAATGTTCGCGAAAAACGCAACTCGCTGATTGGAAAATTGAGCACGGCTCGCTGGGTGGTGGCGCCATAATAAGCGTCGGAAGGAACTTCCATCTCGCCCATCGAGTCTTTCTCTTTGCGATTTTCACCCATCTTGCAACTTCCTTGGCAGTGAGGTGTCGATTATAGAGGGGCCGAAAGGAAGATGTTTAAGAAATCGCTATTAACAGGCAAAATTGCTTTTCGGCTGAATAAAGTGAAGGTATTGGAATTAAGGGGTAACAGGTAAACACTATGCATTTTGCCAACACACTGAAAACACTGGTTTTCATGGGTCTTCTTACTGGACTTATTGTCGCGGTGGGCGGAATATTCGGGGGCAAGACGGGCATGATTTTTGCCTTCGGTGTCGCCCTGGTTATGAACGTGGGCAGTTATTGGTTCTCCGACAAGATAGCGCTGGCCGCTCATGGTGCTCAACCGATCGAAAGAGATCAAGCGCCCGTGCTTTACGAAATTGTCGAAAGACTGGCAGCGAAGGCAAACATTCCTGTGCCGCCTATATATTTGATACCGAGCGACTCGCCCAATGCATTCGCCACAGGAAGAGATCCGGAGCACTCGGCAGTAGCGGTAACAGCCGGCATCTTGCGAATTCTTTCCGAGCAAGAATTGGAAGGAGTTCTTGCGCACGAACTGGGTCACGTAAAAAATCGCGACGTTCTTTTGACCACAATCGCCGCTGTTCTTGCCGGCGTCGTGACGATGATCGCGCAGAACGGAATGTTCTTCATGAGCGCGCGCGATGACGATGGTCCGAATCCGATTGTCATGCTTGCAGCGGCAATTTTTGCACCGTTAGCCGCGACTCTTATCAATCTGGCAATTTCGCGCTCGCGTGAATACGAGGCAGATGCAACCGGCGCTGAGATGTGCGGAAAGCCGCTGGAGCTTGCTGATGCGCTTGTCAAAATTGAGCGCGGCGTGGAAGTGCAACCGATGGCAGACGGCAATCCAGCTTACGCTTCGTTGTACATTTCAAATCCATTTCCGCAGAATTGGATGTTCAAACTGATGTCCACTCACCCGCCAACACAAGAGCGCATCTTCCGCTTGCAGCAGATGGCAAGAAAAATGAACGGTTAGTCGCCGATCGAGTTTAAACCAGCCCTTCGCGCATAGCTTTTACGGCAGCTTGAGTGCGATCCGATACGGCCATCTTTTCCATGATGTGGCGCATATGGGTTTTGACGGTTTCTACACTGACGACAAGCTTGTCGGCAATCTCTTGATTGCTTAAGCCGTCGACTACCAGCTTCAACACGTCCAATTCGCGCTGAGAAAGCGTCTGCTGAGTGCCGGAAGACGTTTTCTGCGTCATTGAGACTGCAGACTGAGGTATGTTGCCACCCACAGCGCAGGCTTTGAGTACTCTGCTCGCTACACCCGGATCGAGCCATGCGGCGCCGTCCGCGACGCAGCGAATCGCCATTGCCAACTGTGTTCCGGAAACTTCCTTGAGACAGTAACCATCGGCACCTGCGGCCAAAGCCGCAAACACATCTCGGTCGCTGTCATGAGAGGTGAGCATGATTACTTTGCTGTCCGGAGCAAGCTCTTTCACCTTTTTGGTTGCCTCAATGCCGTCCATTGTCGGCAGCCCGATATCCATCAACACGACATCCGGCTTGGAGCTGATTACACTGTCGACGGCGATGCGACCATCATTGGCTTCGCCTACCACCTTGAAACCGGTCATTTGCTCGAGCGTCAGTCTCAAACCTACTCGCGTGATTTCATGATCCTCAGCAATAAACACATTGACTGTTTCTTGCTTGGTCGACGACTGCATCCTATGACTCCTCTGCGAAGAAAAGCTGAACAACCCTACCGTGTAAGTATAGTTACCCGGCGTAAAAAATTGACAGCGCTATGTGGCAGGAAATATAAATACCAAAAAAATAAATGCAGGCAACGAATTGCCAACAACGTAGCGAAACTCAGCGCAGGGGTGCCGGGGGGACTGTTAGATACCTTCAGCAGCTAAAGCTTAATCCTATATTATCAAACCGCAAAATGTCCGTTTTTGACGTTTTTACGGGAACCGAGGGATAGGTAGAATCTGAAAAAGTCGAACAGACCAGGCTTTCAAAAAACCGAGACGCACCCGGATCACACTAAAGTGTGATGCTCACACCCAAGGGGTATTTTTGAGGTTATTCGCATTGTTCAGCTTAGTTGTGACTTCAAAATCTTGCCTGTCGAGTTGCGCGGCAGCTTCTCGATGAACTCGACAATTCTTGGCACTTTGTAGTCAGCCAGCCGTTTTTGGCAGAATTCCTTCACTTCGTCTGGGGAAACTTTCGCGTCTTTTGCCAGTACCACAACGGCTTTGACGCGTTCTCCCATAATCGGTTCCGGAACGCCAAGCACCGCGACATCGATCACACCTTCCATTTTTGAAATTACTGTCTCAATCTCGCATGGATATATGTTTTGTCCACCGCGAATGATTAGCTCTTTTGCCCTGCCGACAATGTAGAGATAGCCATCGCTGTCCAGATAGCCGAGGTCACCAGTGAAGAACCAGCCGTTCTTCAATACCTCTGCAGTTTTTTCCGGCAAATGATAATAGCCCTTCATGACGTTGGGGCCTTTGATTGCAACTTCGCCGATGTTTTCACTGCCCGCTTCCAGTTGCTTTCCGTCCTTATCGAAGATGCCGATGTTGACGAGCGGAACTGCGGGTCCGACAGATCCTTGAACCACTTTTCCGCCTGCCGGATTAAGGGTGGCTACGCAGGAAACTTCCGTCAAACCATATCCTTCGACAAGCGGCGCCTTCACAAAGCGAGCCAATGAATCGTACATGCTCTTGGGCAACGGCGCTCCGCCTGCCAGACAAAGCCGAAGCGACGAAAGATCGAAGCTTTCTTTTTCCAGATGCATGATCATGTACTGGTACATGGTCGGAACAGCCGGAATGACAGTAACTCTCTCTTCTTCAATTGTTTTGAGCGCCGGCACCACATCGAATTTGTCGATCAAGGCAAGCGATCCGCCTTTGTGCAAAGTGCCAAGCATCACGACGGTCAATCCGTAGATATGACAGAGCGGCAACGCGCCTAACAAACGATCGTCCGCGCTGACGGGAAAAGCCGCATGAGCAGCATTGACCGCAGCGAACATATTATTGTGAGTGAGCATTGCGCCTTTCGGCTTACCTGTGGTGCCGGAGGTGTAAACCAGCACAGCAAGGTCTTCATCAGGCGAAACTTTGGTGATCTTGCCGAACAAGTTGGTGCCGCTTATCGACTCCGAAACATACGACATGCATAGTTGGGTCATCGTCACGCGCGCGCTGGCGCTCTCGCTCAGCGAGACAGCGGTGTAGCCACCTTTGTCTCCGTAGGTGAGGACAAAAACATGTTCCAAATTGGGCAAGTTCTCGACTGCATCAGCAACTTCAGCCGCAGTGGATTCGTGCACGATGAGAACTTTTGACTGCGAGTCGGAAAGGATGTGCTTGATCTCGTCTGCTTTCAATAGCGGGTTGATCGGCACAACGGTGCCGCCCAAACTGCCTACTGCAAAAAATGCGGAAATAAAATCCGGATGATTGGGAAAGAGAATGCCGACCTTGTCCGCGGCTACCACACCGACACGAAACAGCGCCGAGATAATGTCGAGGCTGGTCGCATAGAGGCGCCCATAAGAATAGCTGGTGCCTTGGTAACGAACCGCTACCTTTTGCGGCTGCGTTTCTGCCTGAAAAGCGAGAATTTCAGCTACGTTTTTAAAGTCGCCCTGGGAAAATGGCAGCTTGGATGAAGCTGATATTGCGTTCCACGAATTCATTTTGGTTTTCTTGCACAGGGGGCTGGACGCGTAAAGTCTAATCTATTTTGGCTCTTGGCTTGTTAAGGGCTCTTAACGAAGCGCCAAAAAATCACCCGCACAGGCATTAGCGAGGTATCGAGAATTTTGTTCTCCGGGCGGACGGGCTTACATCTTTATGTGCGATGAAAAACTCACGCGGTGGGGCAGGGTAGCCTAATGCCAACGGTTGGCAAGCAAACTCCTTGTTTCTGTAAGTCATTTGAAAGAGATTGAACTCCCCGGCCTCGTAGCCGAAACTAAGGCCGTCCTCTTCCAGATAGCTGCCTTCGGCGGTATCGCCGAATACGACAAAGGTCAGCGGTGCCGTGCGTGTTTCATCCGCGGTCATGCGCAGATCGGCAAGCGGAATTATGCTGCCCTCTTTGACAAAGGCCGGCACTTCATCAAGCGCGAAAGAAATTTCGTAGGTTCGCCCTCCGGCAAGCGGCTGTCCTTTCTCGCCGCATTGGAAGCGATACCAATTGCCCTCGGGAAGATATACCGGTCGCGAGCGTTTTCCTCGCTGCAAAATTGGAGCGACGATAATGTCTTTGCCGAAGAAGAATTGGTCGTCGATGTCCAGGGCATGCACGTCGTTTTCCGCATGGAAAGCCAGAGGCCGCATAATCGGAGAGCCATTGAGCATGTGTTCGAAGAACAGTCCTTGCAAATAAGGCAAGAGGCGATAGTGGAACTCGATGAAATTGCGAACCGCATTTTCTACCTTGGCGCCGAAATGCCAGGGTTCCTGCAATCGACCGCTCAATGCACAATGATTTCTGAAAAACGGATAGAAAAGGCCGGCGGAATACCAGCGGGCGAGCAGTTCGCCTGTGGTATCAAATGCGAAACCACCGATATCCACACCGGCAAACGGCACGCCGCACAATCCGACGCTGACGAGCATGGGGATACTCATCTGCAAGTGCTCCCACCATGAATTATTATCGCCCAGCCAGACAGCGGAATATCTCTGCAGTCCGGCATATCCGGCGCGCGTAAGAACAAATGGACGCTCTTTCGGTCTCAAGGCTTTCAAACCTTGCCAGGTGGCGCGACTCATTTGCATGCCGTAAAGATTGCGGACTTCCATATGCCCGACTTTTCCTTCGGGCGCATCTTGCAAGAAAAGTTGTTTTTCTTCTTCCGGCAAGACATCACCGATGCCCTCCAAAGGCTCGTTGGCATCGAAAATGGCAGGCTCATTCATATCGGTCCAGATGCCTCTCACACCAAGCTCGGTGTAAAAACCATGCTGCGCCCCCCACCACCTGCGCACTTCCGGTTTCAAAAAATCGGGAAAGGCAGAGACGCCCGGCCAGACCTTGCCTGTGTATAGCTTGCCGTCTGCCTTTTTGACGAAACAATCTTGCTTCTCGCCGTCCTTGAATACCGAGTAATTGGGATCTTCCTTCACTCCGGGATCGACTATTGTTATCACTTGAAACTTATCGGCTTGCAGGTCGCTTATCAGCTTCTTCATGTCGGGAAAGCGTTCGTGCGATGTGGTAAAAACGCGGTATTCGTCCATATAATCAATATCAAGCACGATGGTATCGCAGGGAATATTTCGCTTGCGAAATTCTGCGGCAATGCCTCGCACTGTCGTGTCGTTGGGATAACTCCATCGTGATTGCTGGTGACCGAGCGCCCAGTGCGGAGGAAGCTTGGAGCGACCGGTCAAGGTCGTGTAAGCGGCGACCAG
>JADYYD010000426.1 GCA_020853845.1 Candidatus Melainabacteria bacterium | reverse complement strand
CTTACTTGCGATCAATGCTGGCGTAACCCGCAGTCTCAACCAGCTTTTGCCCTTCAGGGCTGAGACAGAAATCGATGAATTTCTGCGCTGACGGCTTCGGCTCATGGTCCATGAACATGAACAGTGGACGGCTGAGCGGATAACCCGTAATGGCAGTCGCGGCCGTGGCACCAACTGCGGTACCACCATTAATGAGCTGCAATTTGAGCGACTTTACTTTTCCATGCGCTTCGCTTGCCGCTCCCATGCCTGCATAGCCGATAGCATTCTTGTTCGAGGCAATAGAATCCATCATTATTTCAATGGATTCGACTGTTTTGGCACTCGGTGCAATTTTCGTTTTCTTCAAAACATGCCCGACAAAAAACTTGGTGGTGCCGGAGCCCTCTTCACGGGCAAACACTTGAATAGGCTCGTCCTTCCCGCCAACTTTCGACCAGTTGGCTATTTTTCCATTGAAAATGTCCTTCAGCTCTTCCATTGTCACATCTTCGACAGGGTTGTCGCCATTGACGAAGACAGCAACAGAGTCTCTGGCTACGGCGACCTTCTTCAGGCGAACTTTATGCTTGTGCGAGAGCACGACTTCATCGTCAGTCAGGTCACGAGACGCGGATGCCAGATCGGTCGTTCTGTTAATCAACGCGGCAATCCCCTGCGAAGTATCGCCTTTGTTGATCGATACTGGCACGGAAGGGTTATTCTTCATGAATTCATCGGCCCAAATCTTGAGCAAATCGCCCATCGTGTCCGAACCTTCAACGGAAACCATAGGAGTGAGCGAGCGCGGATCTACCGATTTTTGCGACTGGCAGCCTGTCAGACAGACCCCCGCCAATCCGCCGGCAAGACAAAGGTTGATGCTCAATAGGAGCACTCTGGCGGTTATCTCACCGTTCCTGCGCGTTTTGCGGGCAAGCAGTCCGAATTTCATTGACCCAAAAACTCAAATCCGGCGACCAATACGGGATACCACAATGGCAATAGCCAAGAAGACTGTAAGCCCAAAAACGTTTCATGGCGCATTTAATGACCGAGAGTCGAACAAATGTTCATATGTCGATTGCTTCAAAGATGCCGTTAAAACAAAACGGCTTCCCCGAAATCCGGGAAAGCCATCTCTTAACATGTTCGCGAACGAGGGAAGTTTAGAATTCTTCCTCTTCCTCGTCGCCTTCGTCGTCCCAGACTTCTTCTGTGGTCGCAACGCCTGCAGCGATGAAGAAATCGCTAGTGCACTTTGCGGCGGTGTCAGGTGAAACGCCAACGTCTTTCAAGGTTTTAATCCAGTGGACCATTTCATCCAAAATGGAGGTGTCCACGGAAGTTTCAGCGGTTTGCTGCATGCCAAATATCTCCGTCATCAATGTGGCTGTGACAAGTGGGCAGATCCTAGCTAGCTTGTCCGAGATTTTATAGGCCAAGCATTTAATTCTGCACAGCTTGCAATAGTACAAGATCCGGCTCAACGCCGCATGGCGCCTCAGGACTGATTAATGTCCATGCGAGAAAGGCGCTTAAGTCTCTTCAAGAATACCGGATCGACCAGACAGACGCCGTCCTGACAATCGGCGCCGGCGACTTTGCCTAGCAATTCCGCCTCATCGGTAGAGAGCATCCCGGATTGCGAAACATTACCAAGGGCGCGATTATGGTTGGAAGAATCAAGAACAATTCGCGCAATGCCCGGATCGAGCCAAACTGAACCAACTCTCACCGAACGGATAGCAATCTCCAGATTGGCCGCCAGATCGCCTTTAAGCACGTAGCCATCGGCGCCGGCATCAAGAGAAGCAAAGATGTCGTTGGCATCATCGCTGGACGTCAGCATGAGCACTTTGCAGTCAGGCCGCTCGGCTTTGACTTTGCGGGCAACTTCAATCCCATTGATACGGGGCAATCCAATGTCGACAAGAGCAACAGCAGGAGAAAGTTCGAGTATGGAATCAACAGCGGAAGTGCCGTCCTCGGCTTCGCCAACCAATTCAAAGTCTTCGAACTTTTTCAGGAAGTGTCGCAAACAAGTGCGGACGACTCGATCGTCATCGACGAAAAAGACTCGCGTCTGGGTACTCATCCAGTTTTGCCCTTTGCCCACACAAGCCCACGCCGGTAGTCGTATTTTACCAGCAGCGAGGCGTCATTCACGAGTGTCATATGCAAGTATCATTGCTTGCGTTCCAAGCCTGTCGCCGGCGCCACCAGATGCGCCACCATCTTTGGCGCCGCCACTTTGCTCGACAGCGCCGAACAAATCCCGAGCCATTTTCGTTCCAGGAAGCAATTCTGTTTTGCCATCAATGTTTTCAAAGACAAGGCGCAAATCTTTGAGCATATGCTTTAGCGCAAATCCAGGCGCCAGATCCGAGTTGATGATTCTCGGTCCCAAATTCGTGAGCGCCCACGATCCACCCGCGCCGGCCGAAAGTACGCCTACAATCAGGTTTTCATCAACACCCAATTGTTTCGCCAATTGAAACGCTTCACAGACCGAAATCATATTCACTGCGCACAAAATTTGATTGCAGAGTTTAAGTGCTTGACCGGAGCCCGATGGTCCGCAATGCCTGATGGTCTTGCCCATTTTCTCGAAAGCGAACAGCGCTTTTTTGAACGGTTCTTCATCGCCGCCCACCATAATCGTCAGCGTCGCATTGCGCGCGCCGACGTCGCCGCCGGTCACGGGCGCATCGAGAAAATGCATTTGCTGCGCCTTCAACCGTTCATATATGTTTTTGGCAGCTTCCGGTCCGATGGTCGAAAAATCCGCCACGACGGCGCCTTTTTTAGCGCTGCCGGCAATGCCGGACTTGCCGAGCACGACCTCTTCCACGTCGGCTATGTCGCCCAGGCAAGTGAAGATAATGTCGGCATCGGCAACAGCATCCGCCAACCCCTTCTCGAATTTGCCTCCGGCTTCCAGCAGAGCCGCTTCTCCAGCCTTTCCGGCAGTGCGATTCCAACCCGTGACGTTCAACCCGGCCCGGGCGAGGTTGACCGCCATCGCCTGTCCCATCAGACCCAGGCCAAGATAGGCGATTTTGCTGTTCTCCGCCTGCCAGGCTTCTTGCGTTTCTCCAGCTTTATCGGACCGGTCGGAATGTGGGGTTGTTTTGCTCACCGTTTGCTCGCTCCGCAAATAAAAGTTCAATTTTTGCAGATTAACTAACGACCGTCACCGCGAAAACGTACAATTTGCACGATCGGACCAGGGAACCTAATTTCTCCATAGAACATCTTGAAGCTAAGTAGCGGTCGTCTCAATCTGGAAGCAAATTCATGAAGAAAATTTTCTGTCTTCTTGCAGCACTGTCCATCGCGCAATCCGCGGGGTTTTGCCAGGATACGAAAGATGCGGTGACCGGAAAGGTCGAGATCAACGCACCGGCCCAGGCGGTCTGGGACGCCGTGCACACGGAGCGCTCGAACGATCCGGATATCAGCTATAGCAAAATCGTCGAGCAGAAAGGCAATCGCGTCCTTCTGGAACAGAAATTCAACACAATTCCTATCGTGGGCGAGGCAACCTGTTTGATGGTGCAGGAAGAAACACCAATGAAGCGGATTGATTACAAAATGGTCCGCTCAGACAAGTTCAAAGAAATGTACGGCAGTTGGATTATTGAAGAAAACCCTGCAGGTGTTAGCCTGTCATTGCAATCGGTGCTCGATACGGGCTTGCCTTACGCGCGAGGCGTCACCAACACCTTCCTTCAGAAGAAAATCGATGCTCGGCTGGCTCGTGTAAAGACAGCAGCAGAGTCTAAGGCTCCGGCAAAACAGTAATGTAAAATCATGATTTCCGGACAACCGGAGCATGTGTATGAAACTAGAAGCGGAGAATAGAAGATGAAGAGTGCGGCCAAGGCATCATTTCTTGTTGCTCTATGCTTTTCGATCTCGAGCACGGCGGCGGGCGCGCAGTCCATTCTCAACCAGAGCAAGGATGACTTGCTCAAGGATTTTGATGTAGGCAAATCATTGACGGCGCCTCCGGTCAATGGACCCACCAATGCTCCGCAGCCGACCTGGGCTCCAGGTCCTCAGGGTGCCGGCCAGCAACCGGCCGGTGCGCCCTTGCAAACTTCGCCACTGATGGGCAATTACAATCAGGGTGCCTCCCCGGGAAGCTATCAATTTCCCGCGCAACAGAAACCACTGCTCAAGCGGCTTATTGAAGGCGCAATGAACGCAGTCAATGTGTCAAGCAATGACACGGATGGAACGCACGT
>JADYYD010000425.1 GCA_020853845.1 Candidatus Melainabacteria bacterium | reverse complement strand
CTAGCTGCATGTGTTCGCCTCGGATTGCGTAAGCCGCCTGTGCCGGGGTCACCGTCTCTAGCTGACGGAGCGATGAAGGTATTCAAATCAGCTACGGACAAACTAATGTCTCGCGTTGGCAACTCCAGGGTGGGCTCGATGTTTGCCTCATCAAGCAAGGAAACAGCGGTTCCCACAGCAAAGGAACTAGCCGAAGGTGCGCTAAGCAGAAAAATTGTCGGTCCCCCGGACGTGTATATAAGAACACCGAGAGAGCAAGATCCATTCAACAAATATCGCATCGCGAACTAACTTATAAGAGTACCGTGTGTTGCAGCAGCGAGGCAGTAGCCCAGCGGAACACCGTCACGAAGCAGAACGTATACTTTCATAGCACACCTCCAGAGTTTATGTTCGCCCAGCACAAACGAGAAGCACCACATACAGTGCCTCAGCGTTTATGCCGAACAGCGTTGATTACTGTCTATTCGGGTTTGGACCTGGCTAGCCTTTGACGCAGACAAGCTGCTTCAAAGTGTGCACCACATCGACCAGATCTTTCTGCGCTTCCATCACAGCATCGATTGACTTGTATGCCATCGGAGTTTCGTCGATGACATCCGCATCCTTTCGACACTCGATACCGGCGGTAGCTTTCGCGTGGTCAGCAAGAGAAAACTTCTTTTTCGCTTCACCGCGAGACATTGCTCGTCCCGCTCCGTGTGAGCAACTGTTGAAGCTTTCAGGGTTTCCCTTGCCTCTGACGATGTACGATCTGGTGCCCATGGAGCCGGGAATAATTCCCAGATCTCCTTGCTGCGCCCTCACTGCGCCCTTTCTTGTCACATAGATGTTTTCACCGTAGTGATTTTCCAGAGCAGCATAATTGTGGTGGCAGTTAACGACCTCTGAGGTAATCTCGAAGTCGGGCAGATCGCACTTACGCAAAGCGGCAATCACCGAATCCAGCATGACGTTTCTATTGGTTTGCGCAAATTTCTGCGCCCACATCAACGCCTTCCAGTATTCGTTGAAATTGTCGGTTCCCTCGGCTAAGTAAGCCAGATCCTGATCGGGCACATTGATGCACCATTTTTCCATCTCCTTCTTTGCTTGCTCGATGAAGTATTTTCCGATGGAATTGCCGATTCCTCTTGAACCGGAATGAAGCATAATCCATACGGCATCGTCCTCATCAACGCAGATTTCAATGAAGTGGTTGCCTGTTCCAAGCGAACCAAGGTGGTTAATTGTGTTAGCTCTCGCCAACTTGGGGTGCTTATCCACAATTTGCTTGTGCCCCTCGGCTAGTCCAGCCCAGGCGTCCTCCACCGCTTTCGGCGCGTTTTTCCACGCACCTCTGTCGTTGGGTCCGCCATTGTCTGTTCTGCCGTGAGGCACTGCCGCTTCGATTGCTTGGCGCAATGGAGCCAGGTTGTCCGGAAGATCGGACGCACGCAAGCTCGTGCGCGCAGCGAGCATACCGCAACCAATGTCAACTCCAACTCCCGCAGGAATGATAGCTTTCTTGGTGGGTATGACACTGCCCACGGTGGCGCCCATACCCCAGTGACAATCGGGCATGGCAGCAACCCATTTATAGACGAACGGCATCTTCGTAATATTGATGAGCTGCCTGCGTGCTTCGTCTTCCAACTGCACGCCGCGCGTCCACATTTTTACTGGGACGCCGCCCTCGGTACGCAGGATGTCGTAAGTTTTGTCTTTTGGGTTAATTATCTCCATGACCCTATCCTCTGGTTGTTTCATCTGTCTGTATTTAAATCAAAAGCCCTCTCTTGTCGAAAGGGCTCGTTGAATGACTACAGATACTATTGATCAGCTTATCTACACCTGCGTCATTCCGAGCCCCGTCCGTACGGTGCCGTTCATTTGTTCGCGACTCGGTGCAAATAAGATGTCCATACCTCCATTATCCCGTTTCGAGGAACATTGTCAAGCCATTCTTGAACACTGCTAAAATCAATGGCGGTTTGAGGAAAAATTTTATGCCGCTTGCCATAGTACAAACCGGTCATCCGGTTCTTCGCGCAGATGCGCGTGAATTGTCACGTGATGAAATTAAGTCGCAAGAAATTCAAGAACTCATCGAGCTGATGCGCGAGACAATGAGAGCCGCACCGGGAGTCGGTCTTGCCGCTCCGCAAATCGGTGAATCAATCAAATTGGCGGTGATTGAGGACGAGGCCGGTGAAAAAACCAGAATGAGCAAGGAAGAACTCGAAAAGCGCGAGAGAAAGCCAGTCGCGTTTCATGTAATCATCAATCCGAAACTGGAGCCGGTCGGCGATGACAAGGTCGATTTTTTCGAGGGTTGTTTAAGCGTCAATGGATTTGCGGCAAACACCGCACGGCACAAAGCAGTGCGTGTCACAGCGTTAAATGAGCATGCAGACGAAGTTACGATCGATGCAACAGGATGGTATGCTCGAATTCTTCAACATGAAATAGATCATTTGAATGGCATTCTCTACATAGATCGAATGTATTCAACAACGTTCACTACAGTCGAGAACAAAGCTCGCTACTGGGATTAGCATGACGCTGACAGACTTCAAAACAACGAAAACCAAGAATGGCAATTCAATTAGTTAAACCCCAAAAAATTTTTTTGCCATCATATTTGGAGGCACTGCAAGAAGGCACTTTCTGCAACATGGCTCTTGGAGCTTTCGCAGATGAGTCTGCGGAAGAAATTTCGAATAATCCGGACGAGTACATTCGCAGAGCAAACGACACATCACCGCGCATTGTTCAACTGCCGGACGGATCAGAATACACCGTAACGGATCACGAATTGTACTGGCTTACCGATGGCGAACGCTATATCGGCTCGGTTTCGCTGCGTTATGCGGGCGACAAGGAATTGATCGAAGAATTCGGCGGACATGTCGGCATTGCTATCAGACCGGGGTTATTGAATAGAGGATATGGAGTGCGTGCGTCCGCGCTCGCGTTGCAACTTGCCACCACGCATTTCAAACGAAGAGGAATTGACAAAATTTTTGTCACTTGCAATCCGGACAATTCGCCCTCAAAGCGGCTGATTGAACACAGCGGCGGCAAACTGGCGAAAGAAAAGAGCGACGCATTCGGCACCGGACCGAGTCTGATTTATGTCATTAATCTGCAATAGATCAAGTGCAATTCACGGTCCGTAAAATTCCACAATCACATTCGT
>JADYYD010000424.1 GCA_020853845.1 Candidatus Melainabacteria bacterium | reverse complement strand
CCGACGGACTGCAAGACCCCGAGGAAGGCGGCGGCATGTGCACGGAAGATGAGAACGGTGCCTACACCTGCATCATCGTCCCGTCGCACAAGGACCTGGCTTCCTCGCTTCTGAAGGGCGCCCGGCGTATGCTCGGCTTCTCCGACAAGGCGCTCGGCAATGCCGAGAAGAAGTTGCCCAAGCAGGGCGACGACGCCGAGAAGAAGTAATCGCCTTTCCGGCGACGTAGGACGCTGGAAATGAGCGGTCAGCGACTCCTCCTTCCCGCGTTCCAAGCTACCTGAGCCGAATTCGATTGCAGGTCGCAATTCGAATGGCGGCTCGCTTGAGCGAATTCAATCGTTGGAACCAGAATTGCGGACGCCTTCAAGGTCTCCACTTTTCGGGTTTCACTTTTCCGGTAGCGCTACTACGCCATGTCGATGGTGCGGGCGCGTCGTTTGTCTTCTGCTGCACAGCAGATTTGCCGCTCAATTTTTTTGCTGCTCGCACCATTTTTTCAAGGCGCGCGCAAAGCTGGGCACAAGGGAAACATCCTTCGGCTGCGGCGCGCCGATGCGAGCGAATTCTTTCACCGCCGCCTTGAAGTCTTTCTTGTCCATCGCTCTGGCTGCTGCTGCAAAGTGACAGCAGTCATCGAATTCTTTCGCGCTGAGCTGATTGGCGCCACTGGAAGCATTTTTTGGATCGCGCATCTTTTTTCCCAGAAGAACATCCTCGATGGCAAGCCACTGAGCAGACGCCGGATAATCAGGATTGAATGCCAGACTCAATCCTCGTTCACTTCTTTCGGCAGCAATGCCAACCGGTATGCGAAGCAATCTGGCGACGTGCTCGAATTGCGCCTGGAAAGCGAATTTTCGAGAAGCTTGCCGGAAGCTCCATTCGCCCTGCATCTTCTGGGAATTCTCGGCGATGAATTTTTCCAGGGTGTCATAGCATTCGCTGAACCGCCCGGCATTTATGTAAGCGCTTGCTTTCAAAAGAGTCGGGTCATTGGAAAACGAATATGTTTGTGCGACCTGCCATGCGTTGGGCGAATATGCCACCAGCTCATGGTTGTCCAACACATTTTCGAATTCTCTTGTGTGCAGCTTCATGTCCTTGTCTTGCACAAGCTGCGGAACATCGGTCATTGTGATGATGTTGCCGACTTGCTCGACTTCGGTTTTCGGGTCCTTTGCGAAAAGCCGCCGCAAGTAATAACAGCCCTTCTGATAGTTTTTGTCCAAATAGCAGAGTTTCACCAAAAGTATTCGCGCTTGATCATTCAGCCCTCTGAGTTTCCCTTTCTCCGCCGCAACGACTCTTTGAGAAGAGATCAAGGGCAGGTCCCTGGTGCAAACTTCCGACGCCTTATCGAGTGAGGTTTTGGCAGCGTTGATGTTGCCCACGGCAAGATAAGCCTTGCCCTGAGTGAGAAAAAACTTGGCTGTTTCAACATCGGATGAATCTTTAGGCGGCAGCGAATTGTTTTTGAGCCAGGCGGCTGCTTTCTTCTTGGTGACCGGATCTGCAGCAATCGGTCCCTGGAGATTGAACTGATCTCCTCTGATGTTGAACATGGACAAATATCCTTCGAACGCCTCTTTATACTTGCCTTTGTATTCATAAACATAAATCGTTCGCCGGTCGAGCAGCGGGCTCAGGCGCCCCGGAATCGCCGTGTCCAGCGCGTTCTCGGAAGCTTTTGCTCGCGCCGATTTGAGATCTTTCAAGCTACCTTTGTCGTCTCCGGTCAAAAGTGAGGCCCTGGAACTTTGCAAATAAAAGCGAAAACCAGGATTGAAATCTTTGCCTATTTTGGACTTTGCCGCAGCGAAAGCAGCGGCTGCTTCTTTATTTTTGCCGAGGTTTACCAGGCAAAACGCTTTCACGTAGAGCGCGCTTCCTGTGTCGGTTTTGGGCAGTTTTCTCAGCGCTTCCAGGGCTTCGGCGTAATCATGTCGGCAGGCCAGAAAATACACTTTGCCGCCTGGACTGAGCTGTTTCATGTACTCGCTTTTGTAATTGCCTTGCTCAAAAAACGGTCCGTCAAAGCGGTGATACGCCTTCTCTTCCAGAGGAAGCGAGTTGTTCAAAACACCTCTGACTGGCGGCGACGGCGGCAGTGCAAGCGTTCCTTGACCGCAAACTTGCACGGTAAAGGCGGCTAAAAGAAACCAGATTGAGCCGCCTTCCGGCAGACCATTGTTGCGCGTTTTCATCGCAGCCATTCCCCAGATTTGTTGCGCGATTCCCCCTGGTTTTTTGTACCCCTTGCTCTGCCAATCCAGTTGCTGTCAGACAAAATACTATAAGCTGTAGCAAAAACGGCACTAAAAGACAAAGCGGCAATACTGGCGTCCAAGGCTTGCGCCCCAAACGTTTTCTTGCCGCTTCATCCGAACGTCGAGCGAGGCAATTGCAGTCGCAATCGGTCTTTCGAACCGCTTGCTTCGGCAACGCACTCGCTCACGCTCTGTTTCTCCACTGCACTGCGCAGACCGGCGACCAACCTTGACCCAATATCCATCAAGCTTTGGTACGAGACGAGAAGCGGAATCCCTCGATTTTCATCGGGGGCACAACCGCCGGGAACGTCTCCTCCCCTGCCGCCAGAACAGGCTGACCGATTTCAACGACATTCTTGAGCATGTCGATGACCGACTGGTTGAAGCGCATGTTCTTGATGCCGCGCGTCACCTTGCCGTTTTCGATCAGGAACGTGCCGTCACGAGACATGCCCGTGAGCAGCTTGGTGTTGGGATCGACGTCACGCACATACCAGACGCGCGTCAAAAGAATGCCGCGCTTGGTCGATGCGATCATCTCCTCCAGCGACGAGTCACCGCCGGCGATGACGATGTTCATCGGGAATTCGCCTTCCGATGCCGTGGGAGCGGCACCGTGACCGGTCGGACTGCCGCCCAGGTATTTCACCGAGCGACGGCTCTTGACCGGACTCTTGAGCACGCCGTCCTTGACGATGGTCACTTTCTTGCGATTCATGCCTTCGTCGTCGAACAGGAAGCCCGTCTGCAAGGGGTGACTGGCGTCATCGGCGATGGTGATGTTGTCACCGAGAACCGACTTGCCAATCTTCTTGAGGAAGGACGAGGTTTCGTACCAGTGCTCCGTGCCGGTGAAGTCGCCGTAGAGGAACGACACGAGATCGAGAACCGCGGACGGCTCCAGAATCACCGTGTAGTCGCCCGGGCGGACGTACACCGGATTGCGGCTCTTGCGAGCGCGCATGGCAGCACCTTCAGCAAGCGCCACCGGGTCGACGGTGTCGAGATTGCAGCCGAAGCCCTTCTGCCAGCCGGACGATGACGCCGAGAGCATCGTGATCGAGCACTCGATGTTGGTCTGCTGGTCGAAGCGGAAGAGACCGGCGGTGTTGCCGACGGCGAACGTGTTGAGATACGTCGCGAAGATGCCGGCTGCCTTCAGCCTGCCGCGCCTCGCCACCTCGACGATGGACTTCACGCGTGCCAGTCTGTCGTCCGGTCCCAGAGCAGCGATGCGCGGGTCGTAACGAGAGAACATGGGAGCGCTGTCCTCCGTCCAATTGGAGGGCTTGAGCACCTTGAGAGTGGTGGCGTCGTGCGGCAGAACAGCAGCCATCTCGATGGCTTTGTCCACCGCCCGTTTGATGGAACGCGTCGACGTGTTGTCCGTCGACGTGACCGCCGTGCGATTGCGCGCATTGACGTAGAGCGTCACCGTGATGGATGACGTGTCGACGTTCTGCGTCATCTCGTTGTTGGCAAAACGAGACGTCGCCTGATCTTGCTCGAACACCGTCACAAGCATGTCGCTCACACGGTCACCCGCGTGCGCGATTGCGAGGTCGATGATCTTCTTGCACTTTGCTTGAGTGATCATTTGGAACCTCCCGCGCAGTGCCGGTTGTGACGCGGCAGCTTGGCATGGTGATGACCGGAGCGCGACTTGCTGTGGGCGCCGCCTTTCGGCTTGTCCTCAGCAGGCTTGGCCACTCCGACCTTGGTGTTCTTGAACCGCGCGGGCGCCGCACCGTGGCCGGTGCCGATGGCCTGACAGGGCTGACCCTTCGCACATGTGGGGATGCCCCAGAACACGTGCTCGGAAGGCCCGCAGATGGCGTCGCAACTGTTCCAGAAGTTGGTGGTGATGCCCCAGTAGCTGGGGTTGCGAACGGGCTCGACAATCTTGCCGTTCTTGATGAGCCAACCGATTTCCGTGCCGAACTGGAAGTTGTGGCGACGGTCGTCGATGGACCACGAATAGTTGCTGTCGAGCAGGATGCCCTTCTTGGTGTCGGCGATCAGGTCCGCGAGCGAACCGGCGTCACCAGGCTCCAGAGAGACATTGGTCATGCGGACCAGCGGCGTGAAGCCGGGACCGGTCGCCCGCATCATTCCGCCGGAGCGCGGCAAGCCGAGCTCGTGAGCGGTTTCACGCGAGGTCAGGTATCCGACGAAAAGCCCGTTCTTCACGAGCTCCACGCGCTGAGCGGAAACACCGTCGTCGTCGTAGGCGAAGGTGCCGAGCGCATGCGGAACGGTCGCGTCAGCCGTGAGGTTGACGATCTTCGAGCCGTACTGCAGCTTGCCGAGATTGTCCGGCGTCAGGAAGCTGGCACCGGCGTAGTTCTCTTCTTCGCCGAAAACACGGTCCAACTCGGTCGGGTGACCGGTGGATTCGTGAATCTGCAGCGCCAACTGAGAAGCGCCCAGGATGACGTCCGTCACCATCTCCGGGCACTGACGCGCCTTGGAGACTGCCACGGCTTCGTCGGCGACGCGCTCGGAATTGCCCAGCAGGTCCCAACGCTTGACCATTTCCCAGCCGGCCGATTCGTACTGACCGCCGAAAGAGTTAGGCCAAGAGCGGATGAAATGCTCGTGCGAACCAGCCTGAGCATCGATGCCGCAGCCGGAGGTGATGAACGTCTGCAGGATGTCGCTGCCTTCGGTGTTGACGAACAACTTCTTCTCACGGGTGAACGTGAGGAGACCCGAAGTCTGCTTCACCAGCTTGTTCTTGCGCATCAACTTCTCGCACTCGAGAAGCAGATTGACCTTGTCGTCGGTCGAGATTTTGAACGGGTCGATGTTGAAGGGCGACTGCCAGACAGCCTGATGAGGCTTTTCCGGAGCGAGCTTGACGCGCCCGTTCAGGATTCGTGAGCTGGCTTTGGCTGCCTCGACCGCCTTGGTGACGGCAAAGACGACGCCCTGAGCGGTGAGGTGACGAGCTGTGGCAAAGCCCCAGCCGCCCCGCACCATGACACGGATACCGAGACCGATGTTCTCGCTTTCCCCTGCATAGACCACAAACAGGTTGCCAGTTTCGACAGTCTCGGTGACCGTCTTGATCAAACGCGCATCAGCGTAACTCGCGCCGAGGCTGCGAGCCACGTCAAGCGCGTATAGCGCCAGTTGCTTATTCATAATGTGGCTCCATGCGCTTTCGCGCAGGTTTGCCAGAAACCCCGGTGCCAATATGGCCACCGGCATTCCTGAGCTATGAGAGATGGAAGTTAGTTGGAAGTGAGAGTCGCTCCAGGGCTGCGGTAAGCCCCGAAGCAACTCGCTTCCCCGTATTTGGAGCGCCGCCGGCGCCCCGATGCTGAGAGGGTTGGACTACCCAGCAGCCGTCAGCTAGCTGACGTCGGGATACCCGAAATCGAACTTGCTGCCGGACTGACGAGCTTCAGCGGCTTTCCCTCGCATCTCTTGCACGAAGCAGTCGAATCGAGACGAAAGTCGTTCTTGGTCATTGTCTTGCACGACCTGAGCAGGCACGAGCACGTCAGCCTTGATGGCAAGGACGACGAACTCTTTGGGCAGCCCGGCAAGCGCACCCGCAGCGATGAGCAGGGGATTCCCCGCTCCGGCTCCGGTGATGGCGATTGCGGGCAGACCGGCTTTGGTGAGGGCTTTCACGATCTTCGCACCGCTATCCACGGGTCCGATCAGTCCGCCATCCACCAGCGCCAGTTCAAAGTCGTTGAAGACCACCTCGATCAGGCGGCTCGTATCGCCATCCCACTCGTCTGTGAGCGGGGTGCGATTCTTGCCGGCGAGGATGCCCTTCAGCCGCTTGGTGCCGAGTTTTTCGGCTCCAACGATCCAGGTCACTTGGTGACCGCGAGCTTCGAGTTGCTGTCGCATCGGATCAGCGAAGCCCGCCATGTCTTCAATCAGGAGAATCTTCATGATGCTCTCCTTCTCTATACAGGGGGGCGTAATGAAAGCGCCGGCGGGCTGCCCTACTGTGTGTGGCCCGTCGACAAACTCAAGTACCGAATTGCACTGTGAGTCGATTTTGCTCTCCTCGAACGTCAGGGCAGGTTCGCGAAAGCCGGCTGCCAGGGACGAATGCCCTCCATGCCGCTCTCGGAATCGCCGACGTAATCGAAGAACATCCCTTCGGACACATCCCCCGCCTGAGCACGCTGCTTGCGGCTGTAGTCGGTGGGATCGGTCTCCAGGCGAATCTCGACGCGATTGGCGCGCGAGAAACGTTCGGTCAGGTACGCCGTGATCTGTTCGACCAGGGCCTGCCGATTCTCGACCGTTTCGACAGCGCTGAAAGCCAGCGGCGATCCGGCCATGAAGTCGAAGTCGTTCGTGTGGGCCCAGACGCGGTCGGGCTTCTGCACACCGTCGTATTCACCGGCGGGGCAGCGATCGCACATGATCCACTCGAAGTTGTTGTAGTTCTTGTCCGGGTCGGTGAAACGCACACGAGCGGTGCGGACAGCGCTGGCACCGGAAACACCCACGACAGCCTCGATGACCGTGCGGATGAAAGCGGCGACTTGCGAATTGGAACCGGAAGCGGAAGAAACAACGTTCTCTTGCATGTTTTGCTCCTTGCTCTTTCGAACTGTTGCAATTAAGCCGAACTCACCAAGAGTTCAAAGAGAACCTCCAGCGATAAATACACTCCAGAAACCCAATACCTGAAAACATCCAAGATCACTTCCGCGCTCGGGGGAGCACAGTAAGTAAGCTTCAAGATGCCGATAGGTATTGAGTTCTAGGCGCTTATTCGCAGAAGGTGTAAGAAAGAGATGTAATTGCACCCTACTCCTGCCCGCACCGACACGCAACGCTCGTTTTCCGTGTGATTAGCCGGTTTTAAGCTCTTTTGCATTGGCGAAACCTTGTCAACCCGCGTCCGTAAAGCATTTCGCCTTGCCAAGCTCCGAAAGTGTTGACCATGACTTAGCTTGGAAGACTCTAAGCAAATGGTTAATACCTGGCGCGGGCTCCGCTAATAATTAGCTGAAAGACATAGCTCAGGGCCTCTGTTGCTCCTCTCATAGCTACGAAAACTTAGATCTCGATCTCAAGAAGTGATTTCAATAACCTCACTTGTTTATGTTTAGCCATCACTTTTCCTTGCAATCTCCAAGTCCTCCTTTCAGAAAACCTAAACCAGCAGCTCTCCGACCAGCTTTCAGCAAGCGGCACACGTCGCATCGGCAGAGTTCGGATTTCTTGCAGCAAGACTCAAGTTAGAAGCGATTGCTCTCAATCAGCGCCATCGCGCATCGGCATGTGACCGATCGCGCCGCGCTGCTCTTGGAGCGTGTTGGAGAACAAAATATGAGTCTGTTCCAAAAGGTTTTGCGGCGCAAAAGCTTACAGGACCTCCAGAGAGGGGGCGATGACGCCGAAGGCCACAAGCTCAACAAAGTTCTGACATCGAGGGACGTCTTCAATCATGGCGTGGCAGCCATCATCGGCACGGGCATCTTCGTGCTCACCGGTGTCGCCGCCCATGACCACGCCGGTCCCGGCATTATTCTCTCCTTCCTGTTGGCGGGATTCGCCTGTGCCTTCGTAAGCTTTGCTTACGCGGAGCTGGCTTCGATGATTCCCGTGTCGGGAAGCGCTTACACGTACACCTACGCCACGCTCGGCGAAATCTTCGCCTGGCTCATCGGCTGGGATTTGCTACTGGAATACGCCGTCGGCGCCAGTGCTGTCGCGGTGGGCTGGAGTGCGTACTTGCAGAACGTCATGAAGGCGCTCGGCATGAACCTTCCGGCCTATCTATCGCACGCACCGGAGCACGTCCCCTGGCAGGCGGTCTTCTTGGCGGCAGGCACCATCACGGTCGGCGTCATTGGCATGTTCAAGTCGCGCGCTGCGCTCACAGTGGGCGCCGGTGCCAAGACCTACTTCATCGGTCTGGCAAGCGCCGCTCTTGCCGGTTTCGGCCTGGTCAAAGCTTGGGATGTTCTCACGCATCTGACCTCTCTCGACCTGCCCGCCATCTTGATCATCCTCTTCATCAACTTCTTCTTGATCAAGGGCGTGTCGCACACCGCCAAAATGACGGCGATTTTCGTCGTCATCAAAGTGGCTGTGATTCTCTTCTTCATCGGCGTGGGCATCTGGCACATCGACACCACCAACTATCACCCGTTCTTGCCCTTCGGCTGGCACGGCGTGTTTACCGGTGCTGCGATCGTCTTCTTTGCCTACATCGGCTTCGACGCCGTGACGACACTGGCCGAAGAGTGCAAAGACCCGCAGAAGGACGTCCCCAAGGGCGTGATCGGCAGCCTCGTCGTTTGCACGATTCTCTACATTCTCGTTGCTGCCATCATGACCGGTGCCATGTCGTACCTCTTGCTGGGCGGCTCCGAAATCGCAGCTCCGATGGCTCGCGTTCTCGATCACCTGGGCTACTGGTGGGCGTCGCCGTTTGTTTCAATTGGTGCCATCGCCGGTATCACTTCGGTGCTGATCGTGCTGCTCTTCGGCCAGTCGCGCATCATGATGCGCATGGCTAAAGACGGGCTCATCGCGCCGATCTTCGGCAGGATTCACGAGACCTACAGAACACCCGT
>JADYYD010000423.1 GCA_020853845.1 Candidatus Melainabacteria bacterium | reverse complement strand
TATTGAACGCTGCGATCTATTGAACGCTGCGATCTATTGAACGCTCTCGTTCGCTTGCTTCAAGGCAGCCTTGGCTGCTTCAGCATTTCGATCTACAACCTTCTTCGAGGTTTTTACTTGATCGTCAATATTTTTCTTGGCGAAATCAGCTTGATCGGCGATTTGATCTTTTCGCTCGTCGGCTGCTTTCTTTTGAGCATCCAGTTCAGCCTTGGTGGCATCCAGTGCCTTCTGCTGCGATTCAGCGTTTTCGCTGATTCTTTCTTTAAGCACGTCGGCATGCTGTTCTACTTGTTGCTTTTGAATATCGCGCTGGCGATCGATGTCGCTCATGCCCTGGGAAATTTCTGCTTGTTTGGCGCTGCAGCCAACCAACATGACGACGCTGCTGAGAGCCAAAATCAATCTCGCATTACTATTACGCATTAGTTGTCTCCTTGTCTGTAATAAATAAAGTGGACTGAGCGTAGTGGCTTGCGTCTTGTTGTTAGACTCAGTCGCAAGTGACCGAACCAATGTTTTCTTGGCTCTGTCAGGGGTAAATTGGTGATCCGCTGTGGCGGACATCTCGTAGACAGGCCGAGCGTTGCATAGTTCCCGACTTGGTAATTCGGGAAACATTCGGCAATAGTTTTTCCCGCGCAAAAAGCAAAAGGCAAGGCTCAAACTTTCGTTTGAGCCCCCTTAACTTCCCCATCGGTAAACTTTCTCGATGGACGCGCTTTGTCTCTCGCCCCGGCGCGCGTCCCTTTCAGTGAAAAAATAATACGCGGGCCAATTGGGCAGCAATGTGGCAATACTAAACTTTCGAATGTGGAAACTGCTTTTATGGCTAGAGGCGGGACAGTTCTTCCGATCGGG
Source organism: Candidatus Melainabacteria bacterium (assembly GCA_020853845.1). Taxonomy (GTDB): domain Bacteria; phylum Cyanobacteriota; class Vampirovibrionia; order Obscuribacterales; family Obscuribacteraceae; genus QKMZ01. Next base: position 6,257 of record JADYYD010000423.1, on the reverse strand, counting down.
CAAAAACTCCGGGCAGAGTAAAGTGAAAGGTGCTGCCTTTGTCGACTTCGGAAGTGACCCAGATTTTTCCGTTGTGCAATTGAACGATTGAGCGGCAAATGGACAATCCCAATCCGGAACCGCTCCCCCCTTTTTCATCGCCTTTGATTTGCTGAAACCGGTCAAAAATTGTTTCCAGCTTATCTTGAGGAATGCCGGAACCCTGATCGGCCACGCGAATTTCTACATCGTTACTGTGGCGCTGTGCCGAAATCGTAATCTTGTCGCCGGCGCGCGAATACCTGACGGCATTGGAGACAAGGTTGTAGAGCACGCGATTGATTTTTTCGGCATCCGCGTGCACAACATAGTCCGACTCTTCTACACTCAGCTCCATGCCGTGCTGGGATATCCAGGTCGCCGTGCTCTCTTTGACCTCCGCAAGAAGGTCATTAACCGCCACATCCTCCGTATTCAAGCTCATGAGACCTGATTTGATTTTCTCGATATCTAGAAGATCGTTGATCAAGAGCATCATTACGGAACTGTTGCGCTCAGCCAATTTTACGAATTTTTCTCCGTCTGCGTTGAGCGCGCCGAAAGAGCCTGTGGAGAGTAGGTCGAAACATCCTTGTATCGTGGTTAAAGGCGATCGCAGGTCGTGCGTGAGCATATTGACGAGCTCTTGTCTTTGATTGGCTGTGTTTTCAACATCTTTGGCCATGCGGCGAAATGCCTTGTCCAATTCGGCAATTTCGTCCTCGCCCGTCAGAGGCGGCTGCAGTTCTTTGCCGGATGCAAAACGTTTGGCATTGCTTGAAATTACAGAAAGGCGCGATGCGATCTCCCTGAATAGATAAAATGCCAGGAAGAAACTGGCGAGAACATTGAGACCCATCACAACCAGGGACAGCTTGAGAATCCTCTGCCTGTATGCAACTTGGCGCGCCCCGCTGGTATCGGCGAGTTCCTTTTCGTGAAGCGCCGCCATGCGGAACTCTTCAGTAATCAGGCCTTTGTAGAGACCGCGCAGATATTCGGTTTTTTTGTCGTAGTCGTGCAGAATCTTGTCCGTTCTGCCGTTCTTTAAATCGTTGACAGCCTCGTCAAGTATCACTTCCGCTTCATTGAGATTGCTAAGAGATTTTTGCACCATGGGGCGCAGATCCGGGCGGTCGGCAATTTTCAGATCCAGTGCGGCGTATTCGGCGCGCAGTTTGGGAAACAATTGCTTGTAGCGCTGATCGAGAAAACCCTGGTTTAGCCAGCGCCTGCGGTTGTTGCTAACGGCTTGCCACACATCCACAATCGAGGCGGTCAGTTTGTTCAGGCTATTGGAAAGCTCCCGGGCTTTTAACGATTCTTGCGCGTCGCGCTCAGCCTCGCTTTGAAGATGCACCAGCACGCCGACAAAACCCAGCTCGAACAAGACCGGCAGGCAGATTAGAATCAAAATCTTTCCCGTCAGCGATTGAGTTCGTTTCATCAGGCTCCGGTGCCCAGAAGTGCGCTGTGTGCAATCTTAGCACCGTTTCCGCTCCGGTAGCCGGCGGCGCCTTTTGCGGCAAAATTATCCTCTCAGGCACGACTGGTATCGCGCACCTGCTATATTCATTATGTTCGACGTTAGGCATTAGTTTTAAGGCGTTCCGTGTCCAAGATTCTCTTAGTTGAAGATGACAAAGACTTGTCGTTGACGGTCAGCAAATGGTTGGAACAGCAAGGCTATTCCATTGATACCGCATTTGATGGCACGGAAGGATACGAATATCTCAAACGAGGCCGCTATGAAGTGGTCATTCTCGACTGGCAGTTACCCGGAATGACGGGCGTTGAGCTGGCTCGGAAGTTTCGAGCCGAAGGCGGAGCCACGGCTATCCTCATGCTGACCGGGAAGGGCAGGGTAGAAGAGAAGGAAGAAGGACTCGATGCCGGTGCCGATGATTATTTGACGAAACCTTTTAATATGCGCGAATTGACCGCGCGCATCCGTGCGCTTTTGAGACGCTCGCCCACTCCTGTCGGTGAGAGTTTGAAAGTCGGACAAATTGAACTCGATCCGCAAAAAAGATTGCTTAGAAAATCCGGTGTCGCCATCCATGTGGTGCCCAAAGATTTTGCCGTGCTCGAATTTCTCATGCGCTACCCGGGCGAAGTATTCAGTGCGGAAGCGCTTTTGCAGCGTGTCTGGAGCTTTGACAGCGAAGCTTCTACAGATGCGGTTCGCACTTCGATAAAGAGATTGAGAAAGGCGCTGGACGATGGCGCCGATGAAAAAAATTCCTGCATAGAAAATGTACGAACGCTGGGTTACAGGCTGCGCGTTTGACCGGCGGAAACGCTCTCAAACGGTGTCACTATTGTGTCACTATCGTCTGCTTAACGCCTGATTCCACCGGCATCTTGGGACTTTTACGAAGCATGGGAATTTCACCAGTGACGGCATGGTCGCCGCTCGCTAATATGCTGGTATCCCTGCACGCAAAATTGAGGTTCCTATGGGACGCGGAGAAAGAGACGCCGTTCAAGACGGCTCAGGCAAGACCGGTCAGAATGCCGGTGACGTCATAAATGACCTGTCGAATACATTTACTGGTTTGTTCAACCGGGGCAGAAAGAAGGTTGAAGAACAGGTCGGCAATATTGATACAGACCGACTCAAAGAGCAAGCCGGCAAGATCGGCGAATCTCTTCAAGGACGGGCTCGCCAGGAAATCGAAGGCGTTCGCCGCGATGTCGAACAAGCGCAGAACGGCAATCCGAATCCGCTCATTCAGCGAGGCATAGAAACTGGCATAAATGCCGGTACATTCGGCATGGGCGGCGTGGCCGGTGAGGCCGCAAAACGCTTTGGTCTGACAGGAAAAATCGGTACATTTCTAGAGAAGAGAGTCGAGGACGCTACTCGTGTAGACGCAAAGGGTTCTGCCGCCGAGATGAGCGAGATGTTCGATCGAATTGATGCAAACAAAAACGGCTACATGGAATTCGATGAAATCGGAGCAGCTAAAAACGACAAGATATATTGGGCGCAGCATGCGTTTTCTCTCAAGTATCTTGCCGAGAAATATGACACTTTGCAGAAGTTGAACAAGGATGAATGGTTCTCGGAAAACAACGGAGTTTCACGTGGCGATGTAGCCGCGCTGGCGAAAGCAACCACGGATGGCACCGGATTTGGTGCGGCAATCGGAACTGCTTTCAGCCGCAGTTGGGAAAACGCCTGGCAGGCAGGCGCGGCAGGCGGCGCCGCCGGAGTCGGTCATGCGTTTTTAAAAGGTACCGCCAACTCCGGCAGAGTAGGCCTGATTGTCGGCGGCGTAGCATTCGCCGGAGGAATGCTCTACGATGCTGCCGACTACTACTTTTCCAGGCGCGGCAAGCTCGAGACAACCATCAAAGATCTAGGATAGCTTCCGGATCGACACGTGATTAGCGCTATTGGTGGTAAGGTATTGACGATCAAGTCGGAAACATCATTTAGTGCCGCGCTCTCTGGCGAAATACTTGGCAATCTCCCTGCTGCTTACTGTTTGCGGGACGATGACCGGCGCGCAAACTTCGCTGCCGGAGCCTGAGCCAGGAGTTAAAACAGAGCCGGTACCAGCTCCGGCGGCGGCACCGGCCAAGAAACCTGTTTCGATTTCTCGAGAGATTCAAATACAAAACAACGTGGCAAGACTTCTTGCTGCGTTGAAACTGGAAGGTTGGAATGCCGGTCCGCTGGATGTGCATCCCCGGCATAACGCATCGGCTCCCGCCGAAGATACGACTCCGGCATTTCAGCTCTATGGGCTGGAGCCGCACACATACGAGATACTTGCAGAATTCGGACTGCAAAAGAGCTTCAAGAGAACTTACCAGCGAGGTCAGCGTTTTCTCTACGCCAGTGTTTATTTCTTTTCGACTCCGGAAGGGGCTTATGGTGCTTACAATTACATGCGCCAGGGCGCAGCGACGATTGTCATAAGAGGCGCAGGCTCGAGCGAAGACGACACGAGTATTTCTTTCTGGAAGGGAAACGCATTCGTCCGTCTTGTTCAGACATCGGAGGAAGATGAGGAAAGCAAGGAAGGTTTGCGTTCGATTGCTAATGCGCTCGAGTCCGGCATTTCGCCCACTTCGTTGCCACCTCTGGTTTTAAACCAATTGCCTGTAATAGATCGCGTGCGCGGCACCGAAAAGTTGGTGATGGGACCCAATTCCGGTCGCAAGTTTTTCCCTGCTCCATATGTTGCGGAGTTGTCGCTTGATCGCGCTCGCGCTGCGGTTACCGCCGACTACAGATTTCAAATGCCGCCTGAAAGATTGAAACTGTTGGTTGTCGATTACGGAAGCAAGGCTCTTGCCGAGTCGGTATATGAAGCTTACAGGCGTAACCTTGATGCCGAGCACGATTCCAAAGAAGTGGAAGAAGCAAGAACTCCGACCGGCATTGTGAAATTAGACAATGGCTATTTGCTTGTGCAACTGCGCGGTACTCGCGTTTTTGTCATCATGGGCGCGCGCAAGAGAGTATCACCGATGATGCTGGCCCGCCAGATTCCCTGAGTCTGCAAAAGAAAACGCCCTTGCCGAGCGGCAAGAGCGTTTCAATTCTAGATTGCGAAATTAGTCTCTTCTGTCTCTTCTTTCGCGCTCGTCGTTTCTTCTTTCTCTGTCTCGGAGATCTCTTCTTTCGTTGCGATCTATGTGACCGTCAGCACCATATTCAGCGCGCTTCTGTTGCAAAGCTGCATCGCGTCTGGCGTCGGCGCTGGCTTCTCTGCTGGTCATGCCGCGTCCCGGCTGACCATCTCTGCTGTTATTCCACTCGTTATGCCAGTTTCTTGTTCTCCAGTTGTTGTACTGGTTCCAGTTGTTCTTGGAGATCCATCTGCCATTGTCCCAGTGTCCATAGCGCCAGTTGCTGTTGTTCGGCGTGTAGTTCCTGGACCAGCCCCAGGGATTGGTGCCAAGCATCTGACGGTCATTGCTTTCTCTGTATACGTCTTGAGAAAGCTGATCTATTTGAGTGCTTATGTAATTTGCCTCGCTCGATTTCAGACCGCCACGCGAAAGTCTTGCTTTCATGGTGTTGATGTCATTCAAACGATCTTGCAGGCGATTGGCTTCAGTTGCGGTAAGCGAGCCATTTGCGCGACCTGCATTGATGCGAGCTTGTTCGTTGGAAACAAGCGAATTAATATTCCAGTGAGAGAAAACGGGCAAGTTTCGCCAATTGAAACCTTGTGCTTGCGCGGGTGCGGCAATTCCTGCCACAGTGGCCGCGGCGAGCAATGAGAGTGCTAGACGCTTCATATATATTTCTCCAGAGAGCGAACCGATATTTGAGTAATTTGGACGACAGCATTGCACGATTTGATTCCACTACGGTCAAAAATCGAACATTAGCTCGTGCTAACTATTCGAAAGCCTTATGAGGGCAGTAGTGCATATCCCATATAAAAGGTAGTGATTGATTCGCCGTGTCGATCTATATGCGCCTGAGAGCGCATGACGAGCGATTTTTCGAGGGCCTAAGGATTAGTAATATCTAGGAAAAGAAAATTTCCGGCAATTCGACCTTTTTACGCAGAGTTTTCGAAGTGGCAGTCGCGCCGCGGTTTGTAGCTGGAAAAGCCGAGCAGTTGTTCGATTGCGGTTTTGAGAAAAGCTGTTGGAAATGCGATATACAGCCAATTCTAAAGGAAGTATATATATTTCAAAGTGCTAAAAGATCTCCAAAGTGACTACAGGTGGCGCTTTGCGCGATTTGACACTGCGGCCGCGAATTGATATGATTCAAATTGTCTGGTTCCCGAAAGGGGCTGCGAATTTTTTTCGCTATGGACAAAGTATCGAACCCTGACAACTGAATAGCCATGAACGGCGCCTGTCAAGACTTTTGAGCAGGAATTCAGGAAAATCTCCTGTTCGCTAGTACTCCTAGCGGACTTTGACAATGGAGAGTTTGATCCTGGCTCAGGACGAACGCTGGCGGTGTGCTTCACACATGCAAGTCGAACGGGGTAGCAATATCCAGTGGCGGACGGGTGAGTAACACGTGGGAATCTACCATAAGGTGGGGGATAGCAGACCGAAAGGTCTATTAATACCGCATATGTAGGCATCTCGACAGAGGTGTTTATGAAAGGAGTAATCCGCCTTTTGATGAGCCCGCGTCCGATTAGCTAGTTGGTAGGGTAAAAGCCTACCAAGGCGACGATCGGTAGGTGGTCTGAGAGGATGATCACCCACAATGGGACTGAGACACGGCCCATACTCCTACGGGAGGC
>JADYYD010000422.1 GCA_020853845.1 Candidatus Melainabacteria bacterium | reverse complement strand
GCCAATTCATCTTTTGCAGAAGTCGCATCTTCCTGCAATTTGTCGATGTATTTGGTTTCCTTGAGCAAAGTATCGAGCAACTGAGACACAGGAATGGTCTTGGACAGCATGTGCCAGCGATTGACCATCTCGCCGAATTCTCTCAGCGACTTTCCTGTCTTGGGCGCGATGTCGCGAATGCTTTCCGCTTCAAGGCAGGCTTGAACGGGAGTGATGCCACTGTCTAAGGCGTATTGATTGAGCCTGTCGACTGTGGTTTTTCCCAGTCCTCGGCGCGGCACGTTGATGACTCGGTTGAATGACTGACCGTCTGCCGGGTTGTAGATCAGCTTCAGGTAAGCCAAGACATCTTTGATTTCCTGGCGTTCGTAGAATCGTTTGCCACCAACCATGATGTAAGGAATATGATTGCGCACCAGAACTTCTTCCAACGCGCGACTCTGTGCATTCGTTCTGTAAAGTATGACTACTTCTTTTAACGCGCGACCGCGGGCATTCAGTCGCTTCAATTCTTCAACGACGTAATAAGCTTCGTCGATCTCATCCTGCGCTTCGAAGCACTGCACTTTACCGCCCTTGCCGCGGTTGCAGCGCAAGACTTTGTCGATGCGCTCGCTGTTGTTGGCGATGATGCTGTTTGCTACATCGAGGATGGTCGCAGTAGAGCGATAGTTTTCTTCCAGCTTGATCAAACGCGCCGGCTTGAAATCGCTCTGGAAGCTGAGCATGATTTTGTAGTCGGCTTTGCGCCAGGAATAAATCGATTGGTCGACGTCGCCTACAACCATGAGCGTGCGTTCCAGCCATGGGTCCTGTCCGAGAACTTCTTCTGCCGGCTCGGCCAGCAGTCGAATCAAGTCGAACTGCGCGCGGTTCGTATCTTGAAATTCGTCCACCATGATGTGGCGAAAACGATGGTGATAGCGAGTGCGCACGCCCGGGCAAGTTTTCAAAACTTGAGTGAAGGTAAGAATTAGATCATCAAAATCCATCGCGTTGTTGCGCGCCAGATCCGCCTGATAAGCCAGGAAGATTTCGGACAAGCGGCTTTCGCGATAGCTTTTCGCTTCTTGCGCATAAAGCTGCGCCGTATAGCCGTCGTTTTTCAGCGCCGATATCTGATAGCGCATGTCCCTGGGCACGAAGACTTTTTCATCCAGGTTCAATCGCGCAATTACTCCTTTCATCAAGCTTAGTGAGTCGGTTTCGTCATATATGACAAAATTGCTTTTCAGCTTATGACCTTCAGGAGTCGTGTAATCCTCGATGTCGAAGCGCAAAAGCCGCGCGCAAATGCTGTGAAACGTTCCGATCATCGTTCGTCTGGCGGTTTGCCAGCCGACGATCCTTTCAATACGGTTCTTCATCTCTTGTGCGGCTTTGTTGGTGAACGTAACCGCCAGAACAGTCTCGGCTTCCTGCCGCATTTCGGTCAGCAGGTAAGCGATACGGCGAGTGAGTACGGTCGTCTTGCCGGAACCGGCGCCGGCTATAACCAGGCAAGGCCCCCATCCAGCGGTGACCGCCTCAATCTGCTGAGCGTTCAGCTTATCGAGAAGCTCGTTATTGGAGCCCATTTGTTCAGGTGTAGAGCCAGTTTGCATTTCCAAATCAGATCCCAGTACCATGCCTGCTTAGTGCCTCATGACATTGTCTCAAGTGCAATTATGCTATGATTCCAACCGGCTTTTCCGAGCTTTCCGCTTGGTCGGCTTCAACCCGTAAATCACTCGTTTGCCTAGCGGTTCAGCGAGAGTTGGGGGCTGTTGAACGAATCAGAGATAAAAGCCTAACGGGACAGCGCCTAAGTGTTGATTATAATTTGTAAACTGCACCTGCGCCAAAACCCCCGTTTTACTCAATTTGAGACGCAGGGCCGGTAATCTAGGTTCTGCCTCGACAAGATAAATTCTTGGTACTAACAACTCGGATAACCTCAACGGATATACGCGATGCCTTCATCTGAATCGACCTCCGCAACTCTTCCTTCCGTCGATGAACTGGCGCAGGAGCTTTTACTAATTCAGCAGGGTGGTCCGAAAAAAGTCGCAATCATCGGCACCCGAAACCTGACTCTCACTCACCAGCAGTTGGTCGAAATGCTCACCTACGCGCTGGTCCTGTCGGGCAACCAGGTAGTCACCAGCGGCGGTGCGAACGGAACCAACATGGCCGTCATCCGCGGCGCCAAACGAGCCAATCCCGATCGCCTGGACATCGTTCTTCCGCAAACAATTGGCCAGCAGCCCAGCGAAGTTCAAGACCTGCTCACCGGCATCACTCACATCACCGAGTATCCCGAGCGCCGGACCATGACTCTCGCCGACGCCTCCAAAATCTGCAACCACGAAATTATCGACCGCAGCCAGCAGGTGATTTGTTTCCTCTATCACACCAGCCACACGCTGCTCGAGTCGGTCAATTACGCCAAAGAAAATCGCAAGATTATTACATCGTTTTATCTGGACTAGGCTTCTAGAATTAACGGTTTCAGTGCTTAAATGAAGATGTGTCTGAAACCATCTTGAGCGAGCACATGAAAGAACTGAGCGTCATCGTTCCGTTTTTCTCTTCTCTGGCAGTCGGCCTGGCGATATTTCCATTCTATATAAAGTGGCTGAAGTCCAAGCAAGTAGAGCAATACTTGCGGGAAGAAGGACCGAAAAGTCATGCCGCTAAAGCTAAAACACCGACGATGGGCGGGCTTGGTTTTATCGTCGCTATATACGTTGGTATGATCCCGGCGCTGATTATGTCCGGGCAGGCTCCCTGGGCCTCGCTTTTGATTCTGGGGGCGGCGGGCGCCTGCGCGCTGCTTGGTTTTGCCGACGACTTCGGCAAAGTGACCAGCAAGAGCAATAAAGGAATTTCCGGAAAATTCAGACTGGCTGTAGAGTTCACCCTGGGGCTTATTCTCGCGCTGGGGCTCTGGTATCTCACTGCCGGTGCGGGCACGGTCATCCTCTTTCCGTCCTCTGACGGCTCGATGTTCTCATTCGCGTTGTCCTTGCCGGTATTTATCGGCGCCTCGATGTTCATCATGGCGGCCACGACCAATGCCATTAATTTGCACGATGGCATGGACGGTCTGGCGGGCGGCACCTGTTTTCTCGCTTTCGCCACGATGTCCGTAATACTCTTGGTCACAGGCCAGCATGCAAACGCGGCCATCGCCGCGGCGGCGGCAGGCGGGCTGGCTTCTTTCCTCGTCTTCAACAAGAACCCCGCCAAAGTCTTCATGGGCGACACCGGCAGTTTGTTTCTCGGCGGGCTGATGGGCGCGCTCGTGATGAGCGGCGGATTGATCGTCTGGTTCGTTCCGCTCTCACTTATTTTTATTGCTGAAACTGTTTCCGTTATGATGCAAGTCAGTTATTTCAAATTGACTAAAGAGTACAAACCGGAAAAACCGATGGCACCGCTTATGGTGGCATGGCATAAATTGACTCACAAACTTCCCGGTGAGGGAAAACGCATTTTTCGCATGGCGCCGCTTCACCATCATTTCGAGGCCATTATGGCGGAACGCAATACCGGTGAGGCTTCCGTTGTCTCGATGTTCTGGTTGGCGCAGGCTGTTTTATGCGCGGCTATCTTGTCCGCCTTTTTTCTGGGCGGAGCGAAACTGCATTAGCTGGAAAATTCGAAACTAAAAATCAGCGCGCGGCAGTAACTTCGGCCATATATTTCTTTCTGACTTTGAGCAAGCGCTCGATCAGTTCGTGCGTATTTTCTGGGTTGTCGCACAAGTAGTCAGGTCTGCCCATCCAGTGTTTGCCTACTCTGACGGCGATGCCGCCGCGATTTTGAACGTATTCAAAACCAGGCTCATCAGCTTCCGAGTCGCCGGCGAACATAAAGAATGTTTCGTCGATTGCCGAGTTGGTCAATTCGTAGTGCTCGGCGACATTAGCTAATCCCATCCCTTTGTGCCAGTCGAAATCGGGCATGAATTCAATGCTCGTCTGCAATCTGCGGCGGCGCAAATGCGGGACTTGATTGTATGCTGCTTCAACTTCCGCTTCTATCTCTGCCATCATATCTGCCGGCGTCAAATGATAGTGAAGGCAGATCGTCAGTTCGTGATCTTCCAGAATTGTTCTTGCTGCGGGCGTGACGATTTCGCGCAGTTTGTCGCGCAGCGCAGCAATCGACTCTCGATGGTGATCGCCCACCTGGATGTGCCTTTCGTTCTCCTCGGCATAGAGAATTTCCATGCCGTAGTTTCCAGCCAGAGTAAGCGGCGCATCTCCGAAATCAGTTTTCAAAAATGGGATCGGTCGCGCGGAGACGATCGCAATATGCACATTCGGCATTTGCGCCAGCGCCTTCAAGGCTTGCACCGTTTCTGGTGGCACGCGGGAAGCTGCGGGGTCTACGGTGAACGGCGCCAGAGTGCCGTCCCGGTCGAAGGCCAGGAGCCAGTTCCTTCTATGGAATAGCTGATTCAGCCTGTACTCAACCGGATTCAATATGGATTCCCTTACTTAGATTCTATATCTAATGCTGGTTTTAGCCCTGATCGCCGGTGACGAGCGATGCTGGATGGTTCTTTTGCACCTTGTCGCGCTCGGATTTTGGCAGCTTGGTGCAGCGGTCGGCGTCTACTCTTGCCAGGGCTCTAATGCGCATGATGCTTTCAAGACCGGCCGGAGTGATGGCGGTTCCCGATGCCTTTACATAACGCAGTCCTTTCATAAGGGAAAGCGATTTGCATCCAGTGTCGGTAATTCGGGTATCACTGATGTCGAGACTCTCGAGCTTGTCGAAGTTTTTGATCGCCTTCATTCCTTCATCGCCGATTTTGGTGTCGGCAATATATAGCTCGGTGAGCGCCGGAGCTTGCGCAATGGAAAGCAATGCCGGGTCGGTAATGCCTGTTTTGCTTACATTCAAGATCGAAAGAAAAGGTGCCGATTTGAAAGTAGCCAAAGCTTTGTTGGTTATCTTCGTGCCGCTCAAGTCAACGGTGCGCAAGCGCATGTTTTTCAAATGCTGCACGCCTTTGTCGGTGATGCCCGTGTTCGCAAGAGAAAGCTCTCTCAGGTTCTTCAGCTTCGGAAGAACCGCCATACCGGCGTCGGAAACACCTGTTTTGGATAAATTCAGTGATACCAGACTCGATGCCGTCAATAATTTTGCGATCGTGCCGTCATTGAATTTGGTGCCGCCAATATCCAGTCCGATTAAATAGCGGAAGGATGGAACCGCATCAAATGTCGTTCCCGTGATGTCGGTTTCTTGCAACGAAAGATTATCGAGCGCACCGAAAGAGGAAAATTGTTTCAATCCTTCTTCTGTGATTTTTGTCTTGTTGAGATTCAAACCTTTGAGGTTGCGCAAACCGGCCAGGCTGGAAATGCCGCTGTTGCCCACTGCTGTGTTGTTGAGCGAAATCACTTTCAGAGTTTCGATCTTGCCGAGCGACGCCAGACCTTTGTCGGTGACTTTGGTGCCGGTCAGATCGATTTGAGCGAGTTTCAACCCGGTGATTTTGGAGAGCAATTCATCTGCGATGTTTGTTTCATTGAGAATGAGATCGCGCAAGCCGGACATCTTGGCGATTGCAGCACCTTCGAGATCGGAAATATTGCTTTTTGTGAGAATGAGAGTTTTCAGTGTTGTCTGCTGCGACATCAAATTGACGTCTTTCATGCTCAGAACGCGACCGGAAAGATTGAGCGTGCCTGTCTTCTTCGATGATTCGATGATTTTGTCGATCGGATCTTCTTTGGGCTGAATTTTTGCACCAGTCAGTCCGCTGGCAGGCAAAATTTTGGGAGTACTGCCCTCACCGGCATAGGCCGGCTCAGGTGAAACGCTGCCGAGACCAACCGAAATTGAGACCAGAAGACATGCAGTAACTCGCTTGAACATATACAACACCTTCCCGCACAGGGGCGAAATCGTGACCATAGGCGAGGAAGCTTACTTTGAAACGGGTTTTCTTGCCAGTGCAATTGTCTAAGGGCCGCACACAACCTCAGTCTTTCCGCCAACTTAGACGCAGCAAGCGTCGCCGGAGTCTGCAAGCGCAGAGTATCAGGAGGTTGTTTAGCAATTTCAGGATCTCAAGAATATACTCTTGAGTATAAGAGAGTAAAAGAACGTCGGTGGCAGCAAAAGTTACACAACTGGTTAAGGACCTTGTCTCCCAGCAACGTTGGGAGGAAGCCTATTCCGTCCTGTCGCGCTTCACCGCGCAGGGACCGACCGACCCGGACCTGGAGTATCAGTGCGGTGTGCTCTGCTTCAATATCGGCAAGTACGAAGACGCGGAGCGGCATTTCAAGGCTTCGATATCCATCGAGCCTGCCAATGCGGACGCCCACTACTACCTGGGTTTGACGCTTCTAAAAGATAACCGCCCGCAAGAGGCGATGCCGGAATTCCGCGAAGCATGCGAGCGCAAGCCCAATTTCGCCGTCGGTCATTTCCACTGGGGCTTGTCTCTCGCCCAGATGGGCAGCCATCGCGGCGCCATCGGGCAGTTCAACCAGGCGTCAAAATTGAATGTCCGGCTCTCTGCCGGCTCTTACCAGGCTGGCGTTTCCAGCTTCCAGCTCGGGCAATATCTGGAAGCCGCGCAGTATTTCCAGAAGACCTGCAGCCTGGAGCCGCAAATGCCGGAAGCTTTCAACGCTTTGGGCGTTTCGCTTTGTGCGATGGGAAACTATCCGGACGCCGTTCAGTGTTTTGCCATGGCGGCACAACTGGACGGGCGTGCGGCCATCGTTCATCGCAATTGGGCGATTGCGCTCAACGCCCAGGGGCTGCTTGAAGATTCTCTCAAGCATTACCAGGAAGCGATTACAGTCGGCGGCAAAAACCTCAATGCCAAAGAGCGAGCGCTGCTTTACAACGACTGGGCGGTCAATCTTTACAAGCTCGGGCGAGCGGACGAGGCGGCGGAAAAACTTCTGCACGCTATCGACGTCGATCCGTTTTTGATGAATGCTCGATTGAATCTCGGCTTGATTTATACGTCGATGAAAGAATACGACCTCTCCTCCGAGGCGTTCGAAAAAGCGCTGGATGTCAGTCCAAGCTCGCTCGAGATCGGCATGTATTGCGGTGTCAGTTATCTTGTCCTGGGCAGTTATGATGCGGCCATTGAAAAACTTACGCAGGTGCAGCAGAAAGGTCTGCGTGATGCGGAAGTCGATTTATGGATCGGGCATTCTTATCTGGCCAAAGGTGAGTTGGATAAAGCGGAAGAACATTTCGGTCGCGCCAATCTGGCCGATGAGAATAACTATCTGGCGGTAGACGGCATGGGCTGCTGTTATGCACTGCGCGGCATGCACCAGCAAGCGGCCGAGAAGTTCAAACAGTCTATTCAGCTCAAACCCGACTATGCGCTCGGGCACTTGCATCTGGCTCGCAGTTTGGAAGAGATGGGTCAGGGCGATATGTCCAAGAGCGAATATTTCCAGGCGGCAAAGCTGGACCCGGGCTGCTTTGTGCCTGAAAAAGAAGCGATTGAACTTTTGCTCAAGGCATCGGATTTTGACCTTGTCACCACGCGCTCGCTTAAACTCCTGGAGATCAATCCCAGCGATCTGGAAGCGCGGTTGGCGCTTGCCAGGGCATACAAAGGTCGCAATCAATTGCAGGAAGCGCTCGAACTTTTGCAGAGCGTGGTCAGCCAGGACCCTGAGAATTGGCAGGCTTTTGCATCGCTGGGGCAGGTCTATCTTTCGCTCGGGCAGTTCGTTGATGCTGATGATATGTTCCGCAACGCCGCCAATTTATTCGATGGCGACTCGCAAATGTTTTACTTCTGGGGCAAAACACTTTCACTTCTGGGCTTGCACGAACTTGCTTTAGAGAAGTTCGAGAAAGCTTGCGAAATCGACCCGTACGATGCCGACGTCTATGAGGCATGGGGCTCGACCTTGAAGATGCTCGGCAAATTCAATGAGGCGGCTGAAGTATTTAAGCGCGCTTCCGAATACATTTAAGACAGTTGACTATATTTAAAGAATGACGACCTCGCATGACAGCGACTTATACATAAAGACAGAGCAGCTAATTCACTTCCGGCTGGCGTTCTCCGTCGTCAGTCTTGTCGTTGCCGTTTGCATTTCCTGGCTGGCGCGCGAAGAGCTGGAGATCTATCCGGTTGTCGCTATTATTCTTTTCGTGGTTTTTTACTCGGCGATTTTGCTCGGTGTTCTCAACACAGGAATCGCCGGCTCGGAACGCCTGCTGAAGCGCATCAATTCCAGCCTTCTCGGGCTCGATGTCGTCAGCCTCACAGGTTTGGTTCACTTCACTCGCGGCGTCGAGTCTGAAGTCTATCTGCTCTATTTGCTGCCTATCCTGCTTTCCAGCTATACGTTTCAGCGCCGCGGAATTTATGCAACGGCGCTTTTCGTTTCGGTTTCTTACACATCTTTGCTCTTGATTGAAAACGCCGCATTCCTGCCGTTTCTCATGGAAGGGCATTCGGATTCCGGTTTGGCGGCCGCATACTCGCACCGCCTGTGGGGTCGCATCGTCGCGCGCTCGACCATGCTCGTGGCGGTTGCATTCGTATGGGCGCGTTTTTGCCAGTACATGAGCGGTGTCGCCCAGCAAGGCGCCAACCGGCTCCGCGAGCAGCTTGACAATAACACTCGCTTGATGACCGAGCTGGAAGAAAAAGCGCGTCGCGAAAAATTGATCAATTACATCAATTCGGCATTGCGCAGTACGCTCAATCTCAATCAGATTTTTGGAACAGCCGTCGATGAACTCGCCCAGGCTCTCAAGGCGCCGGATTGCGCGATTGTCTGCCGCGGGCGCAAGCCCAGCGACCCGCCTTTGATCGTGGAAGCGATCATGGACTCTCCCTTATTTGCCAGCGAGCGAGAAAGCTTCGGAGACGGTGAAGAAGATGAAGCTTTCGTTCCTCGTCAAGAAACAGGGCGTTTTGATCGAACGCTGTGTGAATTTGTTCTGGCCAACAAGTCTACATACGAGAAGCGCGAAGACTCTGACGGCAAGCTCATGAAGACCTTTCTATTTTTCGATCCGAATCGCGATCCGGCATTTGCTTCAATAAAAAACTCGGAGAGTCTGGCGCAAATGAGTTCGCTTATCGTCCAGCCCATGATGTACGGCGAAGAGTCCAAGGGCGTGATTCTTATAGCCGATCGGGACACTCACAGAGCATGGACGCCGGTCGAGCTGGAGCTGGTCAAATCGGTTGCCGGTCAGGTGGCGGTCGCCGTCGAGCACGGCGAGCTGGTCGAGGAATTGTCCAGCAAAAACGAAGACCTCTGGTCGAAGAATATGAACCTGGACGCGAAGAACCTCGAGTTGCGCGCCATTCAATCGCAGCTCATCCACCAGGAAAAGATGGCTTCGCTCGGTCGTCTGGTTGCCGGCATCGCGCATGAACTCAATAACCCCATCAACTTCGTGCATGGCAACTTGCCTTATTTGAGAGAGTATTTCGAAGATTTGAAAAAGCTGATTGCCGCGCTCGATGGTCTTGCCGGTGAGAACAAGCCCGCTGTCGATGAGCTGAAGAATTCCATGCGCTACGACTTTTTGATCACCGACCTCGACCATATCATTGCCGATCTTAATGAAGGCGCCGAGCGTATTCGCTACATCATCCGCAACTTGCGCAGTTTCAGCCGGCTGGACGAGGCCGAGTTGAAAGAGGGCTCCGTGCGCGAAGGCATCGAGTCCACTTTGAAAATTCTCAGCCAGTATTACGGGCGCGACAAAATCCCTGTCGAAACCGATTTCGCTGACCTGCCGCCGATACTTTGCTATCCCGGCCAGCTCAATCAAGTCTGGATGAACCTTTTGTCCAACGCTGCCGAGGCTGTACTAGCCGTCCCCTCGCCCATGGTCAGCGTCAAAACCATCAAAGAAGACAATCGTGTAAAAATTACAATTTCCGACAACGGAACCGGCATTCCGCCGGATGTGCAAAGCAAAATTTTCGAGCCGTTCTATACGACTAAGCCGGTCGGGCAAGGCACGGGGCTGGGCCTTTCCATTTGCCATTCGATTATCGACAGGCACGGCGGCGAGATCTCGTGCCAGTCGACTGTCAACGAAGGCACCAGTTTCAT
This sequence comes from Candidatus Melainabacteria bacterium, assembly GCA_020853845.1. GTDB lineage: Bacteria > Cyanobacteriota > Vampirovibrionia > Obscuribacterales > Obscuribacteraceae > QKMZ01. The sequence goes on along the minus strand of JADYYD010000422.1, from coordinate 4,354 downwards.
CATAAAAATTCCTATCTATACGAGTGCCGCCGATCTGGCAAACGTCAGAAGCTCGGGCGAAGGCGACTTCATTTTCGAGCCGGCACTGAATCCGGCTATGGAGCCCGATTAAATTCTACTTTCACTTATTGTTGAATGTTGATATAAACTTGAGGAATGGCAATGCGTCACAAGATACTGCTCGTCGATGACGAAGAGGCGAACGTCCGCCTCCTCAAGCGCGTGCTCAGCGATGAGTACGACACTATCGAAGCTTTGAACGGGCAAGACGGGCTCAATCTGCTGAAAGAGCATGACATCAGCTTGATAATCACCGACCAGCGCATGCCCGGCATGACTGGCGTGCAGCTTTTGAAAGAATCGCTGGCGGTTCGCCCGGACGCCATCCGCATACTTTTGACCGGCTACACCGATGTGCAGGCGCTTATAGACGCCATAAACAGCGGTCACGTTTACAAATACGTCCCCAAACCCTGGGACCGCGACGAGCTGAAAGTCACAGTCAAGCGGGCGATTGAGACTTACGAGCTGAAGCAGCGCAACACTCAATTGGTTACCGACCTGACAGGAGCCCTCTCCCAGCTCGAAGAAGTTTCGCTGGGCACCATCCGTGCTCTTGCCGACGCCCTGGATGCAAAATGCGACTATACGTCAGGGCACAGCCTGAGGGTTTCTCAGTACGCTCTTTTGATCGGCAAAAATATGGGGCTTACGCCTGTAGAATTGCGCGACCTCGAACTGGGCGGCATTCTTCATGACATCGGCAAGATTGGCGTTCCGGAGTCGATACTCTGGAAACCGGCAAAACTGACGCCTGAGGAAACGGCGATCATGGCCGAGCACCCGGTGAAAAGCGCCCAGATAATCGGTGATTTGCCGAGTTTGCAAAAGGCGAAGTGCTTCGTCATGCATCATCATGAGTTTATGGACGGCTCCGGATATCCGGACAAACTGGTTGGTGATGCCATTCCTCTGGGGGCGCGCATTATTCTGGTCGCGGATGCTTACGATGCTATGACCAGCGACAGACCGTATCGCAAGGCGATCGGGCACGAGCGCGCTATTCAAGAACTGAAGAAGTGCGCAGGCAGGCAATTCGATCCCAAGATTGTCGAGGTCCTGGTCGGTGTTCTAGGCGAGGGCGCAGAGCCTAATCCGCATGAACTGCCGGCGAGCCATCTTGGTGTTCAACTCGCCTCAATTGATCCAAAGCAGACTGGAAGACAATTTCTGCGGGAAGCTGAACGGCTGGCGCGCCAGGGTAAAGAAAGCTCGCCTGCCGAAGTGAGCTAGATTCAGCCACAGCTTGTTGCGCAGCTTGTTCCATTTGACCAGGCGCCGCATTCAATTTCTCGCGGCCGAGCGTTTCCTTTCTCAGAACAACGAAATGTTCGACATTGGGCGGCATCAGCACTGCTTCATTGGTCGGTCCGAAAAGCGCAACCAATGGTTTGTTCAAAGCGACAGCCAGGTGCATGGGTGCCGAATCGACGCAGATGATCAAGTCGCAGATATCTATGAGTCCCACAAGTTCTTTCAAATTGCGCGTGTGTCCGTAGGTTGAAATCACTTTGCTGCCCGGCTTCAGCTTCGCATTGATTTGTTCGATCGCCTCTTTGTCGTCGGGACCACCCGCGAGAATTACGTCCACGCCCGGCTCTTTCTCCAAAAGCTCGACCAGCTTGCACCAATTCTCGGCAGACCAGGTTTTGTTCAAACCCTTGAGAATGGCAAGCTGACTGGTTCCGGGATGTATAAGTATGCGTTTGCGTTGGCGGTTGCGAGCCTTGCCTGCGTCACCTGCCGCGCTCCACAGTTTGGCAAGCAGACTCTCCATGGACTCTTTCTCTTGCGAACCGGCTTTTATGCGTGGTATCGCCGGTAATGCCTTAGCGGCGCCCGGCAAAGCAGCGATCAAATCGTGATACATTTTTGCCGCATACTGACTGCGGTTGAGCGGCATAGGCTCGGTTAGAAGATAAGGCGCCAGGCGATTGGAATTGTAGCCAATGCGTCTGGGAATTCCCGACAAGAAAAGCAAACCCGCCACCATAGGCGAGCTTCCGGACGAGACGACCATGTCGTAGCTGCCGCGGCGCACTAAGGTAATTAGTTCGATCAAATCAGAGCCTAATAATGGTCGTTTTTTTATGTCGAACGTAACTACTTCATCGATCAGGTCTGTAATGACGCCGATTCCGGCTGACCTTGGTTCGACCAAAAGAGCGATCTCCGCGTCCGGATAGCTCGCGCGTATGCCTTCCAATGTCGGCAAAAACAAGACTTCGTCGCCTATTCCGCCGAAATTGATAGTGAGAATTTTTGCTGGCGTATTCGTCAAGTAGGTGTATCTCAGGCATTGTGACTGCTGGACGAATATAATAATGCAGTTGGCATCTCAGGATTCGGCTTTGCGGTCCCCTAATTGGTCTCTCATCATCATCGGCGCGGCTCTGGTCGGAGTTTTAGCCGGATATATCTATACACTGATAGCCAAGCCGCAGTTGCTTCCGCCGGTGCTACGTATCGGCGCATTGCGCGAGCCAATGACTGTGCTGGTTTTAGGCGTCGACGTCGTTTACACCGATCGTGGGCGCGGACGCAATCAAACAGCCGACAAAGATGCTTTCACTGGGCGCTCAGACACCATCATGGTTTGCCGCCTGGACCCTTTCAGAAATTCACTTGGCGTGCTTTCGATTCCGCGCGATACACAAGTTCGCATTCCCGGTCACGGCACGCAGAAAATCAATGCTGCCAACGCGCTGGGCGGTCCATACCTGGCACAAACCACTGTCAGCCAGTTTCTGGGCATGCCGGTCGATCATTACATCGTGCTCAATGTTCATGGTCTTGTCGATCTCGTCAACGAACTGGGCGGAATTACAATCGATATTCCGAAGAAAATGCAATATATGGATTGGACCGCCAAGCTCAAAATCGACCTTGAGCCCGGCGTCCACACACTGACGGGCAACCAGGCTATGGGCTTTGTCCGTTTTAGACATGATGCGCTGGGCGACATCGGCCGCGTCCAGCGTCAGGAACTCTTCATGCACGCCGTTTTGGATCGGGCGATGAAACCTGAGTCCTGGGCGAAAATCCCCAAGCTGATGGAGATTGCTCTTCGATATGTAAACACCGATCTCTCAACGGGCGACTTGATGATGCTCGCTCAGTATGCGCGCGGAGTGCCGAAGGCGAACCAGTTCATGGCGATGATGCCCGGCACGTTTGCCGGCTCCGGTGACTGGGAAGTCAGCAGGTCTGACGTTCGCAAGATGGTTGCGCGCTTGAACGGATCGGCATTCATGGTTGCCGATAAGGACGAAATGCGGATTGCCGTGGAGAACGCCAGTGCGACCAAAGGGCTCGGCAATAAGCTGGCGAAAATGTTGCGCGACAGAGGCTATCGGCACGTATTTGTAAGAGCCAGTAACGATGAGCGTCCCACTAGTTTGAAACGGACAAGGATCATTGCGCAGAAGGGCAACCCTGAGGATGCAGAAATCGTCAAAGCCGATCTGCACTCGCATGGGGATATCGTCACTGCCTCGGTTGGAGATATAGAAAGCTCCGTTACGATCATGGTCGGAGATGATCTGGCTCCGGTGTTGGCTGATTAAGTTCTCGTTGCAATACGCTGAAATTCGCATGGCGACTGGATCTCTGGCGCGCAATCTTTGATTGTTTCGAACATTTCTGCTGAACCATCTGCGGTGTAGCGAATTGTTAGCTGCGTGTTAGATCCTTCGAGATATCGATGTTATCTAGGTTGTAGATGTGAAGCGCGTCTTCATAATTTTCCACCACATTGCAATCGTAAAAGTTTTTCCTTACAAAAATGGCATCTGCTTAATATTGCGAATGCGGGAATCCCCACTGCCACAGCCTTTGCGGTTTTGCAGTTACGGGAATTGTTCAGAGAATATTATGATTCCTCTTGAAATACTCCCTCCAACGTACGATGACGTGGTGTACAGTATTGGAGACGGCACTTGTTCGTGTGCCGCGCCCCTCCCAATTTTTCTTCCTCAGACAACTAAGTTTCGGGCGAACTAGAAAGGCAGGCATCACATGATTCATTACGTATACGCAACTCGCGGAGGCTATCTCTATCAGGTGGGTCGTCATAATCACAAGCCTGCTGTAGAGAATGCCGGAGAATTCGTTCTTTCCGTCCCGGAAAAAACCCCTCAAGCTCAAATCGACACTCTTGCTCACCGTCAATTTATGGATCATCTCCGTAGACCGAGAAAAGTAGAGCACAACAGACACAGCCACGAAGTCGCTGCCCTCAAGAAATAACTAGTCTGCCTGACTAAACGAAACCAATACTGAACCGCCCGCCCTG
>JADYYD010000421.1 GCA_020853845.1 Candidatus Melainabacteria bacterium | reverse complement strand
GCTGATTTCGCGACACTCTTCGCCGGAGCTGCAAAACCGTCCTGCACGCTCACCAATCCGGACGCCGCCAGGCTGAGGGAAAACGCCAGAGCCAGCGCCATGAGTCCGCGCTGTTTGCTGGAAGTGCTGTTTACTTGATGCTTGATTACTGTCATGAATTTCAATGGTTACCGCCCTTTTTACTGGCTCGCAATTCGCAGGACCCACCTGTCGCCTTCTCAGGCTCCCGCTCAAGAGCTGATTATATTACTGTCGGCTCATCTTACCAGAAGCTCATTCTTTAATGCGAACAGATAGCTTGGTCGAAATGTAAGATTGGTCTGTCTCACAGTCGTTCCGTTGATCCGCATATGTGTCGAATTGTTTTGAGCGCCCTTCAGGCCGGATAGCACATATGCCGGGGGCGAAAGTATATCGAAGGGACATTCCAGGGGCGAAACCAAAATCAGAAAGCGAATTCAAGGTGTGTTGAAAACGTGAAAAAAGGCAAAAACGAAACTGGCATATCAGTCGAAACCGAAGCAGTTGAAGCCGCCGAGGGCGCTGCCCCGGCAGGCGAGAAGACGCGTGAATTGACTCCTTTGATGCGGCAGTACTGGGATATTAAGTCCCAGTTTCCGGATTTCCTTGTCTTTTTCAGGGTCGGGGACTTTTACGAGATGTTCGACAGCGACGCTCAGGTCGCCGCGCGAGAGCTGGACATAACGCTCACCGGCAGACCCGAGTCATCCTATCCGGGTGGTCGCATGCCCATGGCCGGTGTGCCGGTCCGCGCGGTTGACGCCTATCTGGCTCGCTTGATTCAAAAAGGATATTCAGTGGCCATCTGCGAGCAGGTGGGCGTAGTCGGAGCTGAGAAAGGTCCGGTCGAGCGGCAGGTGACACGCATCCTGACACCAGGTACGGTGCTCGAATCGCATTTGCTCCCGGTCAGGGAAAACAATTATTTGCTGGCCGCGGTCAAGGCATCGGGCGGTTCCGATATGTGGGGATTGGCTTTTGTCGATGCTTCCTGCGGAGAATTTTTCGTCACTCAGGTTCCCGAATCCAGTCTCGCAATCGAAATCGGTCGCATACAACCGAAAGAAATCATTGCCGCCAAGCGTGTTGTAAAACCACAAGGTGATGATGTGGTGGCGCGCGAAGTTGTCGACTTGCCGCCGGCAATCATGGAGCAATACCATGTCACCGGGCGCCCGGCAATGTATTTCCAGTTCGAACCGGCGCAAAGAAGAATCTGCCAATTTTTCGAAGTAGCGACTTTGGAAGGCTTCGGCTGCCATAAATTGCCGCTTGCCACCGCTGCCGCCGGGGCCGCTCTGGAGTATCTGGAGAAAACAACCGGCGCGCAAATGCCGCGCTTCAACGGGATTTCCACATATTCAGTTGATGGTCATATGACCATGGATGAAAACACCAGGCGCAATTTGGAATTGACCGAAACTTCCCGCGACGGTGTTTTCCAGGGCAGTCTTCTCTGGGTGATTGATCAAACGCAAACCGGCATGGGCAGCCGCATGATACGAAAGTGGCTGATGCGCCCGTTATTCGATGTGGAGGCGATTGAGAAGCGCCAGAATGCGATTGCAGAATTGATCTCTCAACATCAAGTGCGAGAAAGCTTGAAAGAATGCCTGGCATCGCTCTGCGACTTGGAGCGGCTTTCAGTGAAGCTATCATCAGGAACGATCAATCCTAAAGAACTGGCGGCTGTGGAGAACTCGCTTTCTCAGTTGCCCATGCTGAAAAACGCCGTCAAAGGTTTGACCAGCGAAAGTCTCAAATGTCTTTCCGATTTGCCGCCCAGCCTGGAGGTTCTCAAAGACGAGATCTCGCGGGCACTGTGTGCAGATCCGCCCAGGGAGTTGACCGAGGGCGGCATCTTCAAAGAGGGCTATGACGAAGAGTTGGATGAAATCCGCTCGCTGCTCGGCGGCGGCAAGCAGTGGATTGAAGATCTGCAAAAACGCGAAGCCGAACGCACCGGCATCAAGAGTTTGAAGGTCAATTTCAATCGCAATTTCGGTTATTTCATCGAAGTGACGAACTCTCAAAAGGGGCTCGTGCCGGATGATTACATAAGAAAGCAAACGCTCACCAATGCCGAGCGTTTCATCACTCCGGATCTAAAAGAATACGAGGCGAAAATTCTCAATGCCGAGAAGAGCCAGTCCGATGTCGAGTATAAACTCTTCACTCAATTGAGACAGAAGCTGACTGCGGCCGGCGGAGACTTGCTTGCAGTAGCGAACAATCTTGCCACTCTCGACGCTTTGCTCTCGCTTTCCAAAGTTGCCATCGACGGTCGTTATGTGCGTCCTGCAGTCAGTGATTCGCTTGAGCTCAAAATCGTCAAAGGGCGGCATCCGGTATTGGAGCGCATTTTGCCCAGGGGCAGATATGTGTCCAACGATACTCGACTGGAAGGCGACAGCGGCGATCATCAGATGATCATTCTTACCGGTCCCAACATGGCGGGTAAATCCAGCTTGCTCAAGCAAACGGCGCACATCGTCATACTCGCTCAAATGGGATCTTTCGTCCCGGCCGACAGCGCCACTGTGGGAATCGTAGATCGCATCTTCACGCGTATCGGCGCTGCTGATGACCTCGCTCAAGGTCAGTCGACTTTCCTTGTCGAGATGAGCGAAACTACGCAATGCTGTTTGTCTGCCACCAGCCGCTCGCTGATTCTTCTTGATGAGGTCGGCAGGGGCACCAGCACATATGACGGCGTGGCAATCGCCTGGTCGGTTTCTGAATATCTGGCCAAGGAAGTTCGAGCCCGCACGATATTCGCTACCCACTATCATGAATTGAACGGACTGGCCGGTTTCTTCCCGCAGATAGCAAACTATCAAGTTCTGGTGAAAGAAACGGACGGGCATGTCGAATTCATTCGCTCGGTGGTGCCTGGAGGTGCCAGTCGCAGTTTCGGAATTCAGGTCGCTAAAATGGCGGGGCTGCCCTCCGAAATCATCACGCGCGCTCAGCACCTCATGCAGCAGATGGAACGCCGCAGCGCCGCCAGCAAGATTTTGGACGGTCCGAAATTCCGCAACATTCCCATAGATGAAGTTATGCAATTGTCTCTCTTTGAGGCTGCCACTGCAGGCAGTGTCAGTGAAGTTTAGAAGTCGAATTAGAAAAGGACGCTGAGAACTTATGTTCAATTACGTATCAAACGACAAGAATCGTTTCACCAAGCG
>JADYYD010000420.1 GCA_020853845.1 Candidatus Melainabacteria bacterium | reverse complement strand
CTCAAGCGCACCGACGGCGATATGATTGTTTATCCAATGGCGCGCCAGGAAACCAAAGGTGTAGAGGGTCTGGAAGGAACGCTCTATCACGAACTCGGACATCACGAACAGTTCAAGCGCTTTTCCGCGAGCCTGATGTTTGGTGACGCTCCGACCGGCCCGGATGCAAAAAAACTGATGGAAGATCTTGGTTGGCAATACAGCCAACGTCACAAAGATTGGCTGTTTAAAGATGCTACCAAAGGGTTATGGAAGTTTGAGCAGCCAAATGGACCGGGTCAGGAACCGCAATGGCGATGGGTGGGCGGCGAACCACCACCCGACAAGCAAAAGAGACTGGACTCACTTGAACTGCGCGAACGCGCTCTTGTCAAACCGATTACTCCGTATTTCAACAACCCGGGAGAAAACCACGCCGAAGCGCTGGCCATGTTCCGCATCGGCATGAACGACAAACCGCAAGGCGGCAGGCAATATCTCGCCACGGAGTCACCAAAGCTGTACGAAGTGACGAAGAACTACGATCAAAAGATCATCAATGACAAGTTTGGCAAGAATCCTGACGGGTCACCGCGGATGGTGCGCGATCTGGACGGGCGTGTTGTAGAAAACACAGAGGCCGTGCGCGCACGCATCCAGCGCCAGGAAGATCAATGGAGAGCGGAAATTCCCGTCCGCGCTCCTGCAACACGCAGTCCAAGCACGCGCCGGTGAATTCTCAGGCTTTGCCTGCCGCTTTATTACGCTCTTCGATCAATGCATTCATAGTTTCATCGGCCGGTCGAATTTCGAAAGGACCCATCTTTACGCCGGGATGTTTCGACATCAGCGCAATCGCATGGTTCAAATCATTCGCCTCGAGGATGAGAATTCCACCCAACTGCTCCTTTGTTTCGGCGTATGGTCCGTCAGTCACCGCCACTTTTCCGTCTCGAAAACGCAGTGTTACCGCATTCACATGACTCTGAAGCGCTTCTCCGCCGGCAAAATGTCCGCCTCTGCGAAGTTCGTCGTCATACGCAAAGCACTCTTCCATTAACGGCTTGAACTCCGCCTCCGTCATCGAGGCGATCTTTTCTAAATCCGCATAACCCAGACAAATGAATTTCATTACTCTCTCCAAAATTTGAAAGTTGATTTCCGAACTTTTGCGTTCTCACCTCTTAGTCGAACGGAAAGGAGCTAGATCGACACCACCCGCATGAGACATTTCTCACAAAAGCCCGAGCAGTCTTTTTTGCAGAAAACGACGCTCCGGCTCTTGCTTTGCAAGCGAAAGCGCCTTCTCATAAGCCGTTTTCGCCTCAGCCAATCTTGCCAACCGTCTCAAAAGATCGGCTCTAGCTGCATGAGCGAGGTGATACTCAGCGAGACTGCCCCGCTCCAGCAACGAATCAATCAAGTTTAAACCAACCTCCGGACCTTCCTTCATGGCAACAGCAACTGCGCGATTGAGTTCTATAACCGGTGAGGGTTGCGCCCTCAAAAGCAAATCGTATAGGGCAACGATTCTCGCCCAGTCGGTTGCTTCGGCTGCTGATGCGGCCGCGTGCACTGACGAGATGGCAGCCTGAATTGTATAAGCTCCGATGTCGCGAGTAGCAAGCGCCCGCTCGACAAGTTCCCTTCCTTCATTTATCTGGTCTTTGTCCCAAAGCAAGCGCTCCTGGTCCTCCAATAGAATGAGATCGCCGCTTGCATCCGTTCGCGCGCCGCGACGCGACTCGTGCAATAGCATCAGAGCCAGCAATCCCATAACCTCGGCATCAGGCAAGAGCGTGAGCAACACGCGCGCTAGATAAATCGCTTCGCCTGAAAGATCGGAGCGTAAAGCAGCGCCACCGGATGAAGCGTAATAACCTTCGTTGAATACCAAATAGATAACCGCAAGCACCGAATCAAGGCGTTCGGGCAGTTCGTTCGACGCTGGCACCGCATATGGTATCTGCTCATCTCGTAACTTCGCTTTTCCGCGAACGATTCTCTGTGCAATAGTGGCAGGCGAGGTGAGAAACGCGCTGGCTATCTCCTCTGTAGTCAGTCCGCATGTTTCTCGAAGCGTCAAAGCAACTTGTGTATGGGACGGCAACGCCGGATGGCAGCAAGTAAAAATCAGGCGCAGGTGGTCGTCGTTAAGAGTGCGCTCGTCAAACTCTTCATCGAACGTAGATTCCTTTGCCAGTTTTTCCCCGTGCTCTTCCAGCGTTTTGTCAAAACGCGCCCGGCGGCGTATCGAATCGATTGCCTTAAAGCGTCCGGTGGACACGAGCCATGCTTGCGGATTGGCGGGAATGCCGTCGCGCGACCACTGCTGCAATGCCGCAGTAAAAGCTTCCTGTAAAGCTTCCTCAGCAGCATCGAAATCTCCGAGCAGCCGGATCAACGTCGCAAAAATACGACGTGATTGATGGCGATACAAATCGTCGATGGTCAAGCGAACTTTCGCTTGTTGAACCGAGGTCATAGCCTGGCAATGGTAGCGGACTTATCGCCTCAACCCACCAAGCGTCGCCTTCTCATAATATTTCTGATGGTAGACTTCCGCAGCAAAGAAAACAGAGGCAGGCTCGAGCAAGCGCGCGCACTCTTGTTCATCGAAGCCGCATTCCTTAAGAACTTCGCCGCCCTCGAACTTTTGCCGATCGTTCTCATAGAAAATAGCCGCCCGATACTGGCTTGTTTCCTCACCTTTGTAACGGCTTGGTCGAAACAACTTCACGTACTGCATAATAACATCCTTGAAGGACACGACCTTCGGAT
>JADYYD010000419.1 GCA_020853845.1 Candidatus Melainabacteria bacterium | reverse complement strand
AGGCGACACAGCGAAATTTGTTTTCAAAATTACAGCACCGAAAACTTCCACAATTTCCACCGCCAAACTCACCGCGGCGGCAACAATCGACGGCGAGAAGTATCACAATCAGCGCCAGGAAGTCAGTTATCCACATTTACCGAGACAACTGCTGCAACCACCGGCGGTGATGCAAGCGGTCAGTTTCGACCTGGCAACGCGCGGTCACACTGTCGGCTACCTGCCGGGAGCAGGCGACACGCTGGCGGAAAACCTGCAAGAGATGGGCTATGCAGTCAAGATTCTCGACGACGCCAATCTGACCTCCAAAGATCTGGAAGGTATCGACGCCGTGGTAGTCGGCGTGCGCGCGTTCAACGTTCGCAACAATATTGCCAATGCCATGCCGGTGCTTTTCTCCTATGTGGAAAACGGCGGCACCGTCATCGTGCAGTATAACCGCCACGACAAGCTGAAAGCCGACAAAGTCGCGCCCTACGACCTGCATATTTCGAACGATCGCGTCACCGACGAAAAGGCTCCGGTAAAGTTTCTCGCGCCCGACAGCCCTATCCTCAACACACCCAACAAAATCACCAGCGCCGATTTCGACGGGTGGGTCCAGGAGCGCGGTCTCTACTTCCCCAACAAATGGGACGCGCGCTTCACGCCCATCTTAGCCTTCAACGACATCGGCGAAGATCCGCATGAAGGCGCATTGCTGGCGGCAAAATACGGAAAGGGCCATTACATCTACACCGGGCTGGGCTTCTTCAGACAGCTTCCCGCGGGCGTTCCCGGCGCATACAGACTATTCGCGAACATGGTGTCCATAGGCAAGTGATTAGCGCGGACGACGACAAACTGACCGGCTTACCCTTCCCAAAAACATGGAACGGCGCCTACGTTTTCGTGCTGATAAATTTCGCCGGCTGGATCATCCTGCTCGTCGCATTGAGGCTGTTTACGCAATGAACGGCCTCGACATTTTTTTGCTCATCACGTCAATTGCCGCCATTGCATTCTATGGCGTTTGGCACACGCGCAGCCGCCGCGACCTCAACAGCTATGTGCGCGGCAGCGACCACACGCCGTGGTGGGTGATCGGCATCTCCGTGATGGCGACGCAGGCGAGCGCGATCACGTTTCTCTCCACACCAGGGCAAGGATACCTGGGCGGTCTTGGATTTCTGCAGGTCTATTTCGGCGTGCCGATTGCCATGATTGTCATATCGCTGTTTTTTCTGCCGATCTTTCATAAGCTGCATGTCTACACAGCCTACGAGTATCTGGAAAAACGTTTCGACAGAAAGACGCGCTTGTTCGGCGCCGGGCTCTTCCTCTTGCAGCGCGGCATCGGCGCCGGCCTGACGATATACGCTCCGGCGATTGTTCTTTCAACAGTATTCGGATGGTCGCTGCAATGGACCATCATCGCCGCCGGCACCATCGTCATGATCTACACCGTCCTTGGTGGCACCGATGCTGTCACCGTCACTCAGAAATATCAGATGGGAGTCATTTTCATCGGCATGACCGCGGCTGCATGCATCCTCATGAGCAAGCTCCCGCCCGACCTTTCCATCGTCGATGCGCTGGGAGTCGCGGGCGGGTTTCAAAAGCTCAACGCCTCGAATTTTTCGCCCAGCATTCATGAGCGGTACACATTCTGGTCAGGCTTGCTGGGAGGGACATTTTTGATGCTCTCCTATTTCGGCGCCGATCAGTCGCAGGTACAGCGCTATCTCTCAGGCGACTCAGTGCGAGAAAGTCGGCTCGGTTTGCTGTTCAACGCCATTTGCAAAATCCCAATGCAGTTCTGCATCCTGATGCTGGGCGTAATGATCTTTGTTTTCTACCAGTTCAATCAACCGCCACTTTTCTTCGACGCCGCGTCCAATCAGTATTTGGAAAGCCGCAAGGGAGACCCGACGCACGCGCAAAATCTGCTCAAATACGAAACCCAATTCAAAGAGACCCACGCTCAAGGCAAGCAGCATCTGGAAAATTGGCTGAAGGCGCGGCGAGAGAAGAACGAGCAAGCGGCGACGGCGGAGTTTGTCGGAGCGGCAATGGCGCAACAGGAAGGCGAAAAGATTCGCAAAGCAGCCGCGCAGGAGCTGTCGACGCAAAATACGGAGATAAAAACCAACAGCGCCGACTACGTTTTCATCACTTTCATCCTGCGCGAGCTTCCCCATGGCGCCATCGGCTTGCTCGTTGCCGCCTTCTTCGCCGCCGCCCTGGCATCGAAAGCCGCCGAACTCAACGCGCTGGGCACCTGCACCACCATAGACTTCTACAGGGTCCTTATTAAGCGCCAAGCAACCGACGAGGAGTGTCTGGTCGCCACCAAGTGTTTCACCGCCTTGTGGGGCGCAGCAGCCATCGCTATTGCGTTGTTTGCCCAGCTCTCGGAAAACCTGATACAGGCAGTCAACATCCTCGGGTCGATTTTCTACGGCGTCCTGCTCGGACTCTTCGTCGTCGGCTTCTTCATCCGCCGCGTCGGCGGCACCGCGCTCTTCTGGGCGGCGCTGGTCGCCCAATTATTAGTCTTTGTCCTGTACTATAAGCTGACCATTTCCTACCTGTGGTATCCGCTCATAGGCTGCGCCGCATGCGTCGTTTTCAGCCTGGTCATTCAGATCTTTCTCGGCGACAAGGAGAACAAAGTCAAGCCAGCATGAGTTCGCCCGTCATATGTTTTGGTCAGCAGCCCTGCGGATTTTATCCGAAGCGGTTTTTGGTCGCGAAAATAACGAAGGCGCGGCGGTTGCAGCGTGAAATCGGCGGCAAAATCGTCTTCTTTTACCACGACAGCGATCACGACCCGCGTGAGACGCGGACCACGTTGCGCCACCGGACTACCAACGATCCCGCCATGCTGAATTTCACTTTCGACAACAAGATTCAGCGCAAGTTTTCCCCGCTGTACGCCAAGCGCGTCTCCGAAGAATGGCACGCCAAGACAATCTTGCAACTTCCCAATTACTTAGACCACTCGCTCATAAATATATTCAAGGCGGTGCAGCCGACCAATGTCGCCGACTTCTGCCTCGACATGTACACGAAGATGGGACTGCTCGACGGAATTGAAGTGGTTCGCTCCGGCGATCCCGCGCTGCGCGAGAGCGCGTGCGACATCGAAGACTTCTATGTAGATGTGCGGATGGAGGGCGAAACGGTGCGCGCTCGGCGGGCTGGTGATGTTTTAAAACTGCATGAGGGCGGCAATGCTTTTATCGATCTGCCGATGCAAGAGTTTTCCAAAAAACAAGTAAGCCCCGCTCGTGATACGCGTCTTCGCTGGATGCAGTCGGTCGTGCATTGCACGCATTACATCGCGGGCGCCGGAGAGCAAGAATATTTGCATAAAGAAGAAGCGCCTGAGATCGAGTTCGTCATGCGCGATAACGTAGAATTATCCGACGAAGCATTTGTCGAATTGGACAAGGATTTGGACAAAAACAATTCTCAAAACCTGAAAGGAGGCGTGCATTGAGTTCCGATTCTGCGCAATACGGTTCAGAACTCGCCGCTCCGATACTCGCATTCGGCGCCCATCCCGACGACATCGAATTCGGATGCGGTGGTGTCATTGCGGCGGAAACGCAAGCCGGGCGCAAAGCACACTTTGCCATTTGTTCTCTGGGCGAGGCCGCCAGCAACGGAACTCCCGAGCTGCGCGCGGCGGAATCACGGGCGGCGTCGGAGCTGCTCGGCGCCACTTGCGAGTTCGTCCAGTTGGATGGCGACGGCAAGCTGGAGATACGCGCGTCGCACGCCATTGAACTAGCGCAAATCATCCGCAAGATCCGCCCGTCCGCAGTTCTTGCAACGACATGGTGCGACAATCAGCATCCCGACCACGCCCGCCTTGGGCAACTCGCGCGCGACGCGGCGCGGCTGGCGCGCTATGGCGGGCTGGAAGAATTGAAAGGACTCGAGCCTCACGCCATCGAACAATTGTTTTTCTACGCTGTCACGCCGGAAGGCGAGCCGCCCAATGTTGCTCCAATTCTCATCGACATCTCGGCAACGGACGTCATCAACGCATGGCAAGCCGCGATGAGCGCGCACGTAACGCAGGCAGCCACGCGCGATTACATCGATCTGCAACTGAATCGCGCTCGCCTCTGGGGCGCGCGAGCCGGCGTCGCGTATGCAACGGCGCTGTTTCCCAACGAACCCCTCTTATTCCAATCGCTCAGACAAGTGGGCAAAGGAGCGCGACAATTCTAGGTGTCCAACAACCGCTGCATAGAAGATCCCCTGAATATCGGCATCACCTGCTACCCAAGCGTGGGCGGCAGCGGTGTCGTCGCCACGACACTCGGCATAGAACTGGCGAAGCGTGGGCATCAGGTGCATTTCATCAGCTACGAACGCCCTTTCCGCCTGCCCGAAAATGAGCCCAGCATTCATTTTCACCAGGTCAATGTCAACGATTACGGGCTTTTCAAATATCCGGATTACACGCTGCCGTTGTCGGTGGAAATGGCGCACGTGAGCTGCCTGCACAATCTCGATATTTTGCACGCGCATTATGCAGTTCCGCACGCAACCGCCGCTATTCTCTCGCGCTGCATGCTGCCGGCCGACAAACAGCCGCGCATCGTGACGACCTTGCACGGCACGGACACCACGCTGCTGGGCGCGGACCCCGGCTACGGACCCGCTATCCATCATGCTTTGCTTCAATCTGACGCGGTGACGGCTGTCAGCGGCTGGCTGGAGGCAGAGACGCGACGCGTCTTGAATTACGAAGGTCGCATTGAAGTAATTCACAACTTCTTCGAGCCCGCGCAGCCGAAGCGCACGCGCGAAGAAGTGCGCCGCGAGCTGGGCATCGGTGATGAAGCGCTGATTCTGCACTCGTCGAATTTGCGCCCGTTGAAACGCGTTGATTTGCTTTTGGAGGCACTCTCAAAGGTTCGCAAGCGCGATTCATTCAAACTTGTTGTTCTAGCCGGAGCAAGCGTCGAGCCGTTCTTGAACGACGTGCGCAGGCTCGGGCTGGAAGATCGCGTCATTGTGCGGGAGCACGTCCTCGAAATTGAAGAGTATCTACAGGCGGCAGATATCGCCATGTATACATCCGAAAGCGAAAGCTTCTGCCTGAGCATTCTCGAAGCGATGTTCTTCGGCTGCCCGAGCGTGGCGACGGAAGTGGGCGGCATTCCGGAGGTTGTCGAAACAGGCAAGACAGGTCTGCTCGTGCAACCAGGCAAAGTCGATGAGCTGACGAATGCCGTTGAGAAACTGATAGAGGATAAAGATCTGCGCAAGACGCTGGGCGAAAATGCCAGGGCTCACGCTAGAAAACGTTTTTCCGCCGAAGCGATAGTTTGCAATTACGAGAAGTTCTACCGCCGCCTGCTCGCCGATCAGCCAATGGCGGAAGCTTGCCT
>JADYYD010000418.1 GCA_020853845.1 Candidatus Melainabacteria bacterium | reverse complement strand
TGTGGGTGCACATGCTGGGCAATATCGACGGCTATACCTGATCGGCGGCAAACAGCTTGAGAGCCGGGTCGCTCTCAAAAGAACCAGTCCTGTCCAAGCTCCGCGATCGCTACGTGTGCGGCTACCGCAACATCATGAAGGACAAGTATTCCGGCAATTCCGGCATACACCCTGTGAGCGGACCGGCGGTGACGACTACCAATGGCGCCGGACCGCGCAATTTGCAGTTGTTCGTTCTGGCAAAAGACGGCACTGTCGTGCATTGTTTGCCCGGCTATTGGAACCCCAACGACTTGAGTCACGAGTTGGAATTCGCCGACCGGATGCACCGTGTATGGATGGACAACTCGATTACCGAGCCGCAAAAGCGCGCGTTGTTCGCTCAAGAACAAGTGCGCCACATCCAGACCCATTCACCTGAAGTGGCGGCGCGCAGTGAGTTGCAGGGTTTTGACAAACAGTTCGTCTACAAAAATCATATCAACGATGCGATTGCCAATGCTTCTCTAATTCCCGCCGACTGGCACGATGTTCCGAAGGAGGCGTTCAAGACCACGGACGTAATCGTGCATGAGCGCCTGGCGAAGCAACCGTTCGCCAATTACGAGAATTTCAATATCGCTCAGTTCGTCAACTACGGCAGCCATCACTATGACAAGCACGAAAAAGACCTCGAGCCGGAAGCGCTGGCGAACGTGCGCGCGCACAGCCTGAGAGAGGTTTTGCACGAAACCGACGCACCGGCGCCAAAAGCTGCTGTGACAAACGTCCAAGCTAAGCCCGCCGCCGCCTCCTCTGCTGCAGCCTTTCATCCTGTGCTCAAACCGCTCGAGTTTGAAAAGAAGATGACCGATGGATTTTGGGGTTATGCGCGCAAGGGCGATTGGGCAAAAGCCGATCGCGTTGCCTGCCTTATGCTCGAAAAACGCCCGGGCAGCCCGTCCGGACACGAGATGAAGGCTGTCGTTGCCTATGGCAAGGGACGCTATGCCGAGGCATATTTCCATTCTTATAACGCCATTCGCATGGGCTCGAAGCACCCGACCATCGTCGGCATCTACCAAAAGTCGAGAACGGCGGCCAGCAGCAGCAAACCGTAATTCAATACGGTTTTGCCGTTACGGGGTGGCGCTGGCTGCTTCTACTTGCTCTTGCGATTCGTCTTCGTGGTCGTCGAGTCTTTCGGGAAGCGCCGAGCCGTCTTTCCTGAAGGTCAGACCTTCTGCGTCCGGCGCCGTATCGATGGTTATTTTGTCGCCGTCCATGAAGTCGCCCTGCAGAATATGCAGCGAAAGCGGATTCTCGATTTCTTTTTGAATCAAACGCTTGAGCGGGCGCGCACCGTACATCGGATCGTAACCAGTCTTCGCCAGCCATTCTTCTGCGCCTTCGGTGGCGGTTAAGAACATCTTGCGGTCGACAAGTCGGCGATTGAGATAGGCGAGCTGGATGTCGACTATCTGCTTCAACTCTTCCGGCTTGAGCGCGTGGAAAACGACAGTCTCGTCGATTCTGTTGAGGAATTCCGGACGGAAGTGTTGCCGCAACGCTTCGAGCACCTTCTCCTTCATTTGCGGATAGGCATCGTCGCCTGTTACTGCGGATTTCAGTTGATAGTCGAGGATGTGCTGGCTGCCGATGTTCGACGTCATGATGATGACGGTGTTTTTGAAATCGACGTGCCGTCCGCGCGAATCGGTCAAATGACCTTCATCGAGAACTTGCAGCAACACGTTGAAGACGTCGGCGTGCGCTTTTTCGATTTCATCGAAGAGCACGCAGGAATAAGCTCTGCGGCGAACCGCTTCGGTGAGCTGACCGCCCTCATCGTGACCGATGTATCCGGGCGGGGCGCCGATCAAACGCGCCACTGTGTGGCGTTCTTGATACTCGGACATGTCGATGCGCACCATGGCTTGTTCGTCATCGTAGAGAAACTCGGCCAGTGCTTTTGCCAGTTCCGTTTTACCGACACCAGTCGGTCCGAGAAAAAGGAAACTGCCAATTGGTCTGTTTGGATCTTTCAAACCGGCGCGCGCTCTTCTGACGCCATTGGAGACGACTTCTATCGCTTCTTCTTGACCGATAACCCGTTGGTGCAGGTGCTCTTCGAGGCGCAGCAGCTTTTGCACTTCGCCTTCGAGAAGTTTCGTCACCGGTACACCCGTCCATTTTGAAATGATCTCGGCGATGTCTTCTTCGTCGACTTCTTCTTTCAAAAGTCTGCCACCACTCTTGGTATTGAGCGGCGCTTCGGCTGATTTCAATTGCTGTTCCAATTCGCGCAATTTGCCGTATTTCAATTCGGCCGCTTTTTGCAAATCGGTGGCGCGTTCAGCTTGCTCGATTAAAAGTTTGGTCGCTTCGATATCGGCTTTCAGTTGCTGGACTTCACCGATTGCTTCCTTTTCCGACATCCATTGAGCCTTCAGTCCATCGGCTTTTTCTTGAATGTCGGCTATTTCGCGCTCGATTTTTTCGAGCCGTTCTTTTGAAGCATTGTCTTTTTCTTTTTTCAGTGCTTCGCGCTCGATTTCCAATTGAATGCGACGGCGTTCCAATTCATCCAGCTCGCTAGGCATTGAATCGATTTCTATGCGCATGCGGGCCGCCGCTTCGTCGACAAGGTCGATTGCTTTGTCGGGCAACGAGCGGTCGGTGATATATCGATGCGAAAGAACCGCAGCACTGACTAGCGCAGAATCTTTGATACGGACTCCATGGTGAACTTCGTACCGTTCTTTCAGACCGCGCAAAATCGAAATTGATTCTTCAACCGAGGGCTCTTCGACCATGACGGTCTGGAAGCGTCTTTCTAGCGCCGGATCTTTTTCAACGTGCTTTCTGTATTCATCGACTGTAGTGGCGCCGATACAATGCAATTCACCGCGAGCCAGCGGGGGTTTAAGCAAATTGCCTGCGTCCATCGAACCTTCTCCGCTGGAGCCGGCACCAACCACGGTGTGCAATTCATCTATAAAAAGAATGATTTCGCCTTCCGCTTCGATGACTTCTTTGAGAACCGCTTTCAAACGCTCCTCGAATTCACCACGATACTTTGCCCCGGCGATCAGTGAGCCCATGTCGAGCGCAATCAGTTTTTTGTCTTTCAGTCCCTCGGGCACGTCGCCTTTTGTGATACGGATTGCCAGGCCTTCAGCGATAGCCGTTTTACCGACCCCGGGCTCTCCCACGAGAACCGGATTGTTTTTAGTGCGTCTGGATAAGACTTGCATAACGCGGCGGATCTCTTCGTCGCGCCCGATAACAGGGTCGAGCTTTCCGCGCGCCGCCGCCTCGGTAAGATCCTTGCCGTACTTGGCCAGCGCCTCGTAAGTGGCTTCAGGGTCTTGACTGGTGACGCGCTGCTTGCCACGAATTTGCGTCAAGACACTGAGAATGGCTTCACGCTTGGCGCCATGATTTTTTAGTATGGTCCCGGCTTGCGACTTGATGTCGTCGGCAAGCGCCAGGAGAATATGCTCTACGCTGATGAATTCGTCTTTGAGCTTGTCCGCTTCGCGATTGGCTGCTTCGAGCAAGCGCATAAGCTGGTGCGATACATGAATTTCGTCCTTTTGCACCGTCAGCGCCGAGCCCTTGGGTTGGTTCTGCAAATATTTGCTGACGTCCTCAATAATTTCTTTTTGGTTAATATCAAGGCGCTCGAGGATTTTAACGGCTACTCCGTCCTCTTGTTCCATAAGGGATAAGAGCACATGCTCCGGAGTGACCTGACTATGGCCAAAGCGTGCCAGAAGGGTTCTGCAATTTGTAATTGCCTCTTGCGCTTTGTGCGTGAATTTTTCAAGGTTCATAAAAACACCCGTTGCTCAGGGATCCCGAAAAACGTTGCGATTGAAACCGCCGCGAAGACGGTTGCCGTACTTTGCCGCCACAATTTGATTATGGAAGCTTTAGATAACGCCCTTTCATTTATCCACAATTTATTTATAAGCAGGGTTGGCATGGGCAAAAACGGCCATAGAGCGCGCCGGGCGTCATGGGGCGTCATGGGGCGTCAAACGATTGCAAAATAGAACGGCGCACTTGAAAAGCCCTGAAGGTTTTCAATTCAGTTTATTCAAAAGTCGATAAAAACCACGGCAAATCTGCCTTGAATCGGCTCTAAGGGCTTAAGATATGAAGCAATCCAAGACATTACAAGGAAGCCAAAGTCGCTAAGCTGAGCATGCAGGAGTTCGAGGAAGACTACTATGAGGTCCTCGGCGTTGAGGAATCCGCTTCGCAGGAAGAGATTCGCAAGGCTTATTTAGCGCTTGCCAAAAAACTCCATCCTGACCGTTTTCCCAATGACCCTGAAAAGCGCCTGACCGCCCAGAGCGAATTTGCGCGTGTGACTCGCGCGCATGATGTTGTCAGTGATGCCGAGCGCCGTGCTGAGTATGACGCTGTTCGATTACTGACACGAAAAAGGCACTCTCAGAGCAATCTCAGTGCTGTCACTCCAGAGCTGACTGAAGACGCAGATGGGCAACCTGTGGATGTTCCGCTCAGTTCAACGGGCAATTTCCAGATTCCCGGGAACGAAAGTGAAGACGAGAACATCAATATCAAATGGGCGAATAAACATTTGAGTCGCGCGGACGATTTATTCCGCAGACGAAACTATAAAGAGGCGGAAACGGCTCTTAAGGAAGCAATACGCCTGGTCCCAACGGACCCTCGGTATCACAATAAGTTAGCTGAGGTTTACCTGGCCAGAGGCTGGAAAACGCTGGCAATGACGGAAGTCCAGTCAGCCCTCAGAAACGATCCTAAAAACTCGGAAGCGAAGAATCTAGAAGCGAAGGTTAAAGCGTTGGCTCGCGAGAAGTCTCAAACTCAACAAATGAATAGACCGAAAAAGTCTTTCTTTGAACAGTTGAAGGAAATTCTTACTCGCAAGCTTTAAGCGTTGTTCGGAGAAGATTATTTGATGTCTGATTTTTCCTTGCACCATGCAAGAAGTGAAAATCGTTGCCGGCGGAGAAAACGCACACTGATTTTGTGCGCATCTCTGCTCCTGACACAAGCACCATGC
>JADYYD010000417.1 GCA_020853845.1 Candidatus Melainabacteria bacterium | reverse complement strand
TCAAATTGACCAGGCTTGAATAGCCAAGACCTGCGAAACTTGTGGCAATCAGCCCTGCTACAGCACTGAAACCGGCTGAAATACTGACGTATCGACGCATGCTCACAGTTGATACCTTCCGAAGCCGGGGCAATCTGAGGCAAGGTCTATTTTAGCGCAAAGTCGGCAATTTTGTGACGGGCCGGTTTTTTTCACGTTTCAAGGGCTGTGTGACTTGGCGAATTATTTGGCAATCTGCCAGGATTTGGCGAAGGACTCCAAACGTAAGGCCGGGATGGTGATCTTCACGGTCTCGACACCCAGATTCATTTGCTAAAGGCTTAAAGGTTCTAGACCCAGGAGACTTTCTTTTTGATATCAGAACTTCATTTGCGAGATGTTTGGATAGAACCGTTTGCTTCTGCGAGAATGAGCGAGCAGTTTGTCCACCAGCAATTGCGCTGTCATGTTGTTCAGGAGCCTTTAGAAGAATGAAGAAAGATACGGTAACTATACAGCCTGACTCATGGCTCGTTTCAGCCGGCCGACCATTAGAAATGGGTTCGCCGCTGAACGTGCCGCTTATGCCTGCATCGAATTTCGTCATTGGGGAAGGGCGCGAGTATTCACGGGACGATGGGACACCTACATGGGAAGCTCTTGAAGCCATTCTTGGCGGGCTTGAAGGGGGAAATTCTGTTGCGTTTTCCTCCGGCATGGCCGCGATAGCGGCTGTCTTCGACCAGCTCGCCGCATCATCTCTGGTAGCACTGCCGGACGACTGCTATCAAGGGGTTGCTGGATTGTCAATCGCGGGCGCCGAAAACGGGCGGTGGCGGGTGAAGCGTATCGGAGTTGAAGACACAGCAGGCTGGATTGAGGCTTGCGCAGTGGCGGATTTGGTGTGGCTTGAATCGCCGTCTAATCCACTTTTGACAGTGGCTGATCTACCGACGATCTGTGCTGCGCCTCGCAAAAGCGGATCAATTCTTGCTGTAGACAATACTTTTGCTACACCGTTGAATCAGCGGCCGCTAGACTTTGGAGCTGACATATCAGTTCAATCGGCCACTAAATTCATAGGCGGTCATTCGGATTTGCTTGCCGGCGTTGCTACAACAAAAAATGATGCACTGTTTCACAAACTCAGGAAGGCCCGCGAGCTAACTGGCGCTACGCCGGGTACGCTTGAAGCATTTTTGGCCGTGCGTGGTGCACGAACCCTCGCAATTCGCTTGGAGCGTGCTCAGCAAAGCGCTATGAAATTGGCTGAGCAGCTTGAGAAGCACCCATTAGTTAAATGTGTTCGATATCCCGGCTTGCCGTCGCACGCCACATACGATGTTGCGAAACGAGTACTGAATGGCTTCGGGACGATAATTTCCTTTGACCTTGATGGCAGTGTCGAATTTGCTGATAAGATTTGCCGCTCGACCGAGCTTATTAGTCATGCCACCAGCCTTGGTGCAGTTGAATCAACGATTGAACGACGCGCAGCAATTCCGGGGCAGGAACATCTACCACCAGCATTGCTGCGCATTAGTGTTGGGATTGAGAATGCCGATGACCTGATTAATGACCTGAAGACCGCTATCGAGAAGGCAAGAGGCTAAATCTCACCTTTCAACCCGCCGTATTCTCTGACCAGCGCTGCCATTTCCGTGTTGCCTACCGAATCGAAGTGATTTGCGACCCCATGGCGGTCTTTGACCGATCTGTTTTGGCTGACCTTCCACTTGCCCTCAAGCGAATCTACTTTGATTTCTATGCCAATAATCCCTTTGATTTGGCCGTCAATGTAATCAGCTGGAGCATCACTTACCTTCCAGGGCCGTGAAAAGCCGCGCTCTGCTTGATTCGTAAGTGCTGTAATCTGCTCCTTAAGCCAGCCAGCGTCATCGACTACTCGTGCAACACCGCGCGCCTGGA
The DNA here is from genome assembly GCA_020853845.1 of Candidatus Melainabacteria bacterium. GTDB lineage: Bacteria > Cyanobacteriota > Vampirovibrionia > Obscuribacterales > Obscuribacteraceae > QKMZ01. The sequence goes on along the minus strand of JADYYD010000417.1, from coordinate 4,767 downwards.
CCATCGCATAGTTCCAAGTGGGCACTACCATGCCGTTCTCTTCCTTTGTCGGATACCAATTTGGCGAGATGTAAGCGTTCTCGCCCTGAAATATAACCAGAACATCTTGACCGTCGATGTTTTTCCAATGTGGATTTGCCCGGGCAATATGGCATTGCAGTAGGCCAAATTTCGACTCATTCTGAGATAGCAAAATAGGCACCGAGGTAGCCACTGGGCCTCTGTCTCCGTTGGAAATGATCATGCCAAATGGGTTGTTCCGGATAAGTTCATGCAGAACTTCTTTCCGCTCTTCGTTGAATGACTCCGGTATATACATTGCCTATCTCTGTTCTCGGAACTTTTTCAGAGCATAACATGATGGATTCCTTAAAGGCTGCAAGATCGCGTGACTTGGCGAATTATTTGGCAATTCTCAAGACATGCCGAGGAGCAAGCTTTTGCGGGCGACTTCAATCACATCTGGTGTAATCATCGGGAAGCAATTCAGTTTTTGGAGGCGCTCGATCTCGGAAAAAATCCGGACCAGAACCCTAAAGTTTCCGTTGGCGATGCGCATGATGGCTTTAGAAACGCCGTCGTCGGCAGTCAATGGTAGTTTTAGCTCGAGCCACTTCTGTGCGATAAAAAGAGACATCTCGTCGCTGTTTAGCGGTTGCATCTCGTAGATTATATTAAAGCGTGAGTGGAGTTGTCCGTAACCGGCACGTCTCAATCGCCGATCGATTCCAGGTGAGCCGATCAGCAGGATGCTAAGATGTTTGCGATCATAGATGTCGCGCACGACTTCAAGGGTGCTCAACTTCAGCCGGTCAGCCTCATCAATAATGAGAAGCTTCAAAAAACGGTGCGGATAAAAGACATCGCCGTCAATGCCGTGCCAGTTAGTTGCTTGATCAACCAGTTCGTCAAACCGATTTCGCAGAACTTTGATACCGGACTCCAGCTTTCTGACGGACACGTTGACCTCTGGTGTAAACACAGCTGCAGCAGAATGCAACACTGAAGCCGGAATCAGCCTGGCGGCCGCCGGCTTCTCTAGCAACGGTTCGACAGTGCGCCAATTGGTATAATGCATTGCGCTTTCAGTTTTTCCTAGCCCTGTCTTCCCGTAGAACAGACCAATGAATTTAGTGGTTTGGCTTTTATTGCAGATCTCTGCAAAACGCCGATATTGGCTGGTTATGAGAAAAGACGTTTTCTCAGTCATCACAAGCAAACCTCTTGATTTTGAACTTTGGGTATTCGATGGACGGGACTGGCGGTGCTTCGAGTTTTTGTTCGACTCGCTCCGGAGACGTGAGCGCCGGCGCATGTTTGTCGGCCACCGCAAGCAGTGCTTTCAGCTGCTGTCGCTGTACTTTACTCTCGTGATTTCGTGCTTGTTGCACTTCTTTCAAACTAACCGTTGTGCCAGACAATTCAAAGCATGCGGCTTTACAGATCAATGCATTCTCTGAGTACACATGAATGAAAGCTAGGTCCCGTGGGTCGTACCGAATAGTGACATCTTCTCCAACATAACCACTCAGGCCCACATCGAAGTACCTCAAGCCAGAAAAGCGAATGCCATCGCGACGGACGCGCCTTGTTTTCGATACGGTCAAAAGCAACAGATCCAGCTGCTCAGGAGAGTCAGGCATGCGTGGGATGAATGGAAAGTCTTCCCAGCGTGATTTAGGTGTTGCGTTGATTTCCGAATGCACTCGCGAGTGATAATCGCTTACCAACCACTTCCTAAAGCGCTGTTCAAGCTGCTCTAGCGTAAGGACGGCCTGAACTTCAGCATGTCCATTTGGTGCATATCCCGGAAGAGAGGACAGCAACATCTCGTGGACCGTGAGAAAAAATCGCTCGCATTTTCCCTTTCCTTGCGGGTCATCAGGCTCAGTTTGAACGGTCTCAAATTTTAGATCGATGGCGACCTGGTCGATGTGATTTGAGGTGAAGTCGCTGCCGCGATCTGAATAGAATTTTTCGGGAATTCCACAAACGGTCCATTCAACTTCATCCTTTCTCCAAATCGCCTGCCGTAATGCCAAAGCAACCCGCATGGATGATGGTGGCAAGAAGCTTAGCAAATAACCTGGCACTGCGCGGCTGTAGTCGTCCACTATTACCGTAAGCCAGGGCTTCACCGATCGCTGCCTATCGTCAAGCACAAAGATGTCCAGCGGTGTGTGGTCAGCTTGCCATATCTCATTCGGTCGCTCGGCTTCGAAGCGATGCAAGAGTCCAAATGCTTGTTTGTAAGCCTTCGGTCCCTCGTGAGCAAGGGTCTTTAAATTACTTGGTATTGCCGAAACCACCTCGTGTACGACATCGTAGCTCGGTGTTCGCCATCCGTTTTTTCTGCAGATTTCTTGAACCAGTCGATGAACGGTGGTGATTGGGACCGGCGGTGTTCGCAAGAACAAGCCTTGAATGAGCCTTACGATTTCTTCTGATGCGGCACGGTGTCGACCTTTATCATTGCGGCGCTTTGGCGCGATGCCGTGCAAACCCTTCTGTTTAAAGGCTTTTATCCAGTTATAGAGGGTGCGGAGCGGAATGTCTTTGGCTTTCGAGATGCCTTCCAGAGTGGCTGTTCGCTGAAGGAAAGGCTCGATTATTTTGTATCGCTCAAGGGCTACGTCTGGTATATCCAAAATTTCTTCAAGCTCATGCCCAAAAACTATAGTTATTGGACAGCAAAAATTTGATTTTGAAAAGCCCCATTCTATGCCGGTTCGGTTACAGTTTTTCTAATAGGGTTTTTGGACACCTGGGAGAAATAGAAAATTGCGTGTTGGTATATATGTTCGGGTCTCGACTGCCGATCAGCAAACACTGCCGATGCAACTTGAGGCAATCCGAAAGTACCTGCGCGCTCGCAAATGGAAGTCCGTCTTGGAAGTCGACGACATTGGCTCGGGCGTGAAAGAGCGCAAAAAGCGACAGCAGCTTATGGTTGCCGCGAGAAGAAGAGACATCGATGCGATTGTTGTTTGGAAATTGGATCGATGGGGCCGCTCGCTGCACGATCTGGTATCAACCCTTCAAGAGCTATCCGAGCTGGAAGTTGGCTTTGTTTCGATTACTGAAGCAATCGATCTAACTACACCGATTGGGAGAGCTACCGCTGGACTCCTGGCTGTTTTTGCTGATTTCGAACGAGACCTATTGAGAGAACGAGTCAAAGCCGGCATCGCGCAGGCGCGTAAGAAAGGTCTTCCGCATGGCAGACCACAAACTGTTCAACGGCATGAAGAGAAAGTCAAAAGGTTGTTCAAGCAAGGACTTTCAAAATCAGAAATAGCGCGACGCTTGTCGATAGGACGAACGTCAGTCATTCGGTTATTGGCTCAATAGCACCGGTGATCGCGGTTACAAAGATCGAAAATTGCCAAATAATTCGCCAAACTTTGCCAAATAATTCGCCAAAAAACCTGCCAAACAATTCGCCAATTCACAGGCTGTCTGGAGAACTCCGGGGTTTTAACGGGCGAAGTGCATCGCGAGGGGCGAGTGCGGGACCGAGAACACTGATGGCGGCGTGTCGTTGGCTCAGAGTAAAGCGGCGGCAGGGCAAATCGGGGACTTAAAACGGGCGTTTTTGGGTCTTTGGATTAATGAGCTTTGCTTCCGGCTATCTAAAAACCCATAGCAATGAGAGGCGAAATTTGATGGCGTATGCGGTGGCAATGTACAGAAATTCTCGCCGAATCAGAGCTGCTTCGACGTAAGTCTGCCTTCTAAGAATGTCGACAATTGCTGGAATGTTTCTTGCAAATCGTCATAGCGTTCTACCGCGTCGACCCATTCTTCGCCGCTCACGAACTCGTTTAACTCTCTGCAAAATTTGCAGATTGTTCTTGCGCCTACATCCGCGCTGGCTGAGTTTAATTCCTGCAAAACACTCAGACTCTGAAATTTATCGTGCTCTGCAAGAAGACTCTTTAGAGACGCAATGTACGTTTGCGAACTGGTCAAATAATTTCTCAACAGCTTGCGGAAATTTTCATCGCCGAAGTGTTCGAGGATGCGCTTCAAATCTTCCGGGTCAAGCCAAACGCCTTCGTAGTGCGTTATCTCAACAATCGATTCATTTGTTTTGGACTGCAAATTTCGCTTGAGCCAGTGGTTCAGCTTTTCGCACAAAAGCTGCCTGTCTATAGGCTTCGGGATGTGGTCGTCCATGCCAGCGTCCAGGCACTTCTGCTTGTCGGCACTCGTGGTCAGCGCAGTGACCGCAAGAATAGGCGTATGAACGCCAGAAACCTTCTCCATCTGCCGAATTATTTGCGTCGCCTCGAGCCCGTCCCTCTTCGGCATATGGACGTCCATCAAAATCAGGTTGTAATGGTTGTTCTTGACTGCCTCGACAGCCTCGCGACCGTTCTCAGCCGTGTCGCACTCGAACTTGAACGGAACCAGCAGCAGCAGCAAAACCTTGACGTTTACCTTGTTGTCTTCGACAACCAGTATTTTAGTTGGCGGCGCTTTTTTGGAAGTCCCTTCAGCCGTTTCTCTATCCCGGAGGCGTGCCAATTCTTATAGCAGATTTGGGTTTGCCAAGTGCTTAATTCGTGGCATTGGCATCCACTATCAAGGATTCGGCAATGACTTTTGGCGGGATTTTGCCGGAAATCGCCGTTTTTAAGGCTCGCCCATATCCCCTGTATATCCCGAAAGGGTCCACGGACGGCGAATTTATAAGAAAGAGGCTACAACAATATGGGGTAACCGGCTATAAGCCACCGGTAAAGCCCTCTAAGCTGCGGGAAT
>JADYYD010000416.1 GCA_020853845.1 Candidatus Melainabacteria bacterium | reverse complement strand
AGTTCACTGCTCCTGGGAGGACTTGCTGCAAAACCAGGACAAGCCTTCATGGCTAAAGCTCCTTGGGGCAATCCCATGACGGCTATGGGAGCCATGGGAGCCAGAGAAGAAATGGGAGCGGTGTCTTATCACGGAATTAAGTCAGTCCTGAATCCTGTAGTGAACTATGGCGCCAGACCGATTCACAACTTTGCGGTAAGACCGCTTTCCGATTACGTGGCGAGACCTGTCACAAACTATCTGGTCCGCCCTGTCGCCAACTACGCCGTCAGACCCATTTACAATTATGGTGGAAGGCAGATTGGAGGCGGAACTTTAGGCTTGTTTACCGGTTCCACCTGGAACGCAATGGGTTCCAAAATCGGCGGAGAAGTAGGACCGGCTCTGGCGACCGGGCTTGCCATCAAGTCTTTCGACACTTTGGTGCAGACGCAGAATTTGTGGGAAGGGCAGAAAATTATCGCTCCGCTTGAGCGCTTGAATCAGCCGATAGTGGACGACAAACTCGACCCTGCTGCTATGCAGCAACAGCTTGCGGCTGCGCAGGAAAAACAGCGCAAAGATGCAGAACGTCGTCGAGCTGAGCAACAACAGCAACAACAGCAACAACAACCGCAAGGCGAAAACCCCGATCTTACCGGCGGCGTTCGTTAATTTTCCAAATTGGAGCGTACAATCCACACTAAGACTGGAAAGTCACTGGAGGCAAGCGATAGAAGTAGGGTTATATTAGATACAAGACCTTTTTCCGGAGATTCCCCGAAGGGGAGCCTCTGGTTAGGCGCTTAAACATCAAGCAAGACTGAAGTGAACCCATCGATGACAGGGAGATTTGATTCAAAAATTTCAAAGCGTGTCCAGAAAGCCCCTTTCCTGTATACACATGAATAAGCCTAAGCCACTCGCGCGCTTACCCATCGATTCAGTTCTCTTGCACAGAGGTTACTACCTAAATGGCCGGTCACAATCCTTACGAACCTAGTGTTGAACCGCAACAAAGAGCGGTTAATGAAGTTCGTCCTGAAGAAGAAGTTCAAAGCAGCCCTATCAGCTATGACAATGTCATGGCCCGTAGCAGTGACCAATCTACCGCTGGGCGCGATGCGTCGAATTTCTCTGATCGCACCGACCTCAGTACAATTCAGGATCAAAATATTCGCGAAGCCCTGACTCTGGTAGACAATGCCAAAGCCGCGGCAATGCTCCTTTCTATAAAAGAATCCGGTCAGCCGGACAATACTGTAATTCAAATGCAGGACGGCAGTGGACGGATCTACAACGTCACTCTGGGTCAGATCAAACAGAGCGTTATGGAAGATCTGGCTAGAAACTCTCAATTCAGAGATTTCAATGATCCGGCTAAATTGCGTGAGTTTGTCGGGCAATCCAATGATGCAGCTTTGACGCTCAGCCAAAAAACGAGAGAGACTTACGAAGCGAAAAGCAGAGAAACCGACACCAATGTCAATGCTCGCAACGAGCTGGCAGCCAAGCTTGGTTTTCCCGCCACCACTCGTGAAATTCCGGACGGCAAGGGCGGTAAGACCGCAGTCACGTCCTATGATGTCACTCCCAGAGACATCGAAAATCGCTTAGCAAGAACAACTGATGCGGCTCAAAGAACCGAACTGGAAAAGTTGAAAGGTCTTTTGACGAATTACGACGGCATCCAAAAAGAACGCAACGCACTTTCTAAAGTTGATGTTGTTGCAGCTCAATTGATGATGAGCGGTTTCACTCACAAAGCGGGCGAACCGACTCTCAATGGTTTGCCTGCAACAAGACAGGAAGTAATGCGGGCGTATGAAACAATCAATCGCGCCGCTCGTGGCAATGCTCAGTTGGAAGTAACACCGCAATTTCAAGCGGTGAAAGAACAATCCACTGCAATGTATTCCGACATCCAGCTTCAGCGCAGCAGAGATGCCGTCAACGCACTCAAAGCAGCCGATGATTTGCGCGTTGCCGGAAAGGTCACTGAAGCTCAAGCTCAGTACGAAGAAGCTTTGAAAAAAGTAAAAGAAGTCGATATGGCTACCATCACGACTCAATGGCAGTCGCAAATGAAGGAGTTCGGCATCGCTGCCGAGAAGCTTCAAGCGCTCGGCAATCCTCCTTCCAATCCGCAAGAAGCTGCCAGATTGACTGCAGAATTGCAGCAACGAAACGACATCGGCTTGCAACTCCAACAGATTATTCAAGTCGGCAAAGAAGTGAAAGTTCAGTACGCAACTTTCTTGAACGAGCAAGGCAAGCCCAACGATGCGCTTCCTCTTTTGACCGATGTTGCTGCTTCCACACCGCCTGAATTGCTGACCGGTGACAAAACATTCGAAGAGCAAATGGAAAAATCTCAGAGAATGGGATCGATCACCAGTGGTGATGCCGAGAAACATCGTGCTCTTTACGAACAAGCAATGGCATCTAAAGATTGGTCGACCGCTGAGCGCGAACTGGCTGCTCTCAAGGCAGCTTCTACAAAAGCTACCGAACAATCGATTCAGGGCGCCAAAGACAAAATTGCCACCATGTCGAAGCGTCAAACAGAAATCGATAAGGAACTTGCCGAACTCAATCAAAACTCCAGCATGTGCGAAGAAGCAAAGGCATTGCGTCTGGAACAGCTCACAAATGAGAAAAACGGATACGATTTGCTGCGCAAGAATCTCGAGGAAAATCTTGGACCGGCCGAGAAAGCAGCAAAAGAACATCAGCATCAGTTGCGTTACATGGAAGGCGTGATCGCTTATTCCAAAGACGATAAAGAAACCGCACACAAGATATTCAAAGAACTCGAATCTGAAGCTCCCGAGATCGCATCGAACAAGGACTATCAACTCGAGACATTGCTCGAAGACACCCGCAAGAAAGGCTGGTGGGAACGCAACTGGGATACGATTGTAGGCGTCGCCAAGATAGCCGCCATCGGTGTTGCCATTGCAGCGGCAGGTGCAGTAACCGGCGGTGTCGGTGCTGTATTACTTACCGGTGCACTCGTGGGCGGCGGCTTGACGCTTGGTGTGGGCGCCGTCGGACATCACGTGGCTCAAGCAAAAGGCTGGAAGAGCACCGACAATTATCAAAACTGGAGACCTGGTCAAGACTTTGTCATGGGCGCGGTTAGTGGCGCCGGTGGTGCTGCAATTGCCCGAGTGTTCCAAGCTGGCAGCATGGCTATGGCTGGTGAAAAACTGGCAACCAGCAGCAGCCTTGGCGTCAGATCGCTTGGAGTGACAATGCAAGGCGCCGAAAAGGCCGGCAGGTTTGCTTTCGGTAAGTGGTACGGCGCTCCTGTCACAGGCACTGCTTATGGATTCGGCTCGGAAGGGCTGGGCACTCTCAGTGGTCAGAAATTCGATCTCAATGACGCTTTTGCTAAGTCAGCCAGTGCAACAGGTGGTATCTTGGCTGCGCAACGCTTAGGTGGATTCGGTTCATTTACCGGTCAGTTGGGATATGCCGGAGTACAAACCGGCGGTGATGCGCTTCAAAATGTATATATGAAGGGTCAGTCTTGGGAGACAGCCACCAGCCACGTGCTTGGCGATGCGTTGCATCACATGACTGAGGCTGCCGTGGTCGGCGGTGTTTCTAACATCAATGCTGCTGCTGCTGCTCACGCAAGAGCCGGTTCGCAAGGATTTACATTCTCTAAAGCAGCCATGGACGGCTCCAGATTGCAAAACTCTGCAAGTTTCCTTGGTGCCACGGGTAGGAATTTGGGCGTTGAAGGAAGAATGCTGTGGTCCTCACTGGGCGGAGTACCGGCTCACCTGGCGGAAAGAGCGAACGTTGTCGCTGCCGCCACCAAAGCTGGATTGCCGGCTGAAACCATTACCGCTATTCAAACTGCCAAGACCTCTGAAGCTGCCCTTGCCGCAGCCAAGAACGCCGGACTCGCTGACGATGCCGTCCTCGCTCTGGAAAACGCAATCAAGCCGTTGCCGACCTGGCAGAAAGTGACTTACGGTACGGTAGGAACCGGTTTAATCGGCGCCAATGTCTACGCGGAACAATCAGCCTATGACGCTTCTCGTACGATCAAAGACGTGAATGATCCCAATACCAGTCCTATGACTAAGATGCATGTCAATAGCAACTATGAGCGTTTCTTGAGACAGATTAAGAAGCCTGTGCCTGTAGTCGTTAGACCTTCGCAACAACAAGGCGGTTAATTCAAATAGAAGCCTCTGTCGCGGCTGCATGACTTATACTTGAACGCATGCCGCAACTTTCGGTTATCATTCCGGCCTACAACGAAGAAAAAAGGCTACCGTCCACGCTTGAGTCGGTTCACAAGTACCTTTCGGAAAGTGAACGGACATTCGAGATTGTCGTGGTCGACGACGGCAGTGTCGACAAGACCAGAGATGTTGTCAATGAATTTGCGGCGCAGCACTGCGGCATAAGGCTGATAACCCATTCTCCGAATATGGGCAAAGGTTATTCCGTTCGTGAGGGCATGCTGCGCGCGGAAGGTGAACTGTTATTGCTCGATGATGCTGACGGCGCGTCGCCAATTGAAGAGTTGAAACGTTTGGAAGACGCCATTAATGGTGGTGCCGACGTAGCGATCGGATCGAGAGCAAAGCCGAGCAGTGAAACTGTAGTGAATGCACTTTCTCATCGCAAGCACATCGGCAATACCTTCAACATGATCGTTCAGACCCTGCTGTTGCCTGGAATTCAGGACACTCAATGCGGTTTTAAACTCTTCAAGAGTTCTGTTGCCAAAGATCTTTTTTCGATTGCAAAATTAGATCGCTATGCATTTGACGTTGAGGTTCTCTATCTGGCTAAAGTCAAAGGTTATGAAATAGCTGAAGTGCCCATCAATTGGACGAATATAGAAGGATCGAAAATCAATCTGGTTACGGACCCGATCAATATGCTCATTGAAATCGCCAGAATATATTTCGGCAAAAAGTTCGGACGCTATGGAAAGTTGGTTTCGTCAAAAAAGACACATGAGCCCGGCTGAACAGGCTCAAACAGGCAGCATTCGATGCAGGACGAGACTAAAGACAGCAAGCAATTTTTGAAACGCCATCGCAGTGATTTGATTGCGCTTGCATTTCTCACACTCCTAATCACAGGAATATTTTTCGAGACAATTTTTGCCGGAAAGGAGATATCTCGCGCCGGAACAATCGCGCACAGGGACACCGTTTTTGGACGCCTTGCCAAAAGCGAATACAGTCCAATGGATACCTGCATTTATCAGGAACATTTACCCAGCTATTTTTTAGTAGAGCGCGTGATTGCTGGTGGAAATATGCCACTGTGGAACCCATATGCTGGTTTCGGTGGACCATTGCTCAGCGACTCGCAGGCATTGGCACTTTCGCCGATTACATGGCTGCAAGCGCCCTTTGCCTCGATCCGTTTATACAATCTACTGATGGTTTTCCAACTCTGGTTTGGTTGCATCGCCGCTTACTTCTTTGCTCGAATATTCAGCCTCTCTCCTGCCGCTTCTGTTTTGTCGTCGATTTCTTTTATTCTCTCTCCTTACATTCTCTATATGTACGAGTGGAATCGCTGTCAGAACGCACTTTTCTCGCTGCCATTCCTTGGTTTTGCCTGGCTCTGGAGAAAAGGTACGCCCTCTTCAATTGTGCTTGCATCAATAGGATGCTCCGCTCTTATTTACTCGGGTCACATCAGTCCCACATTTTTTGCCGTGCTTATGGCATCGGGAATGTATCTGGCTCTGTCATACGTGCTTCCGCAAAGCAAAGAAAGAACAGGTCCGCGTGCCGTTTTTCTGCCGATGAGAAACCTTTTGCTGGCGGGCGCGTTGACATTTTTTCTCTCGGCACCGATATTGGTGCCTTTTGTGGAAACACTGAGAGTTTCCGAAACTTTTAAAAGCGAACAGCCATTTTTGCGCTATGTAGTTAATGCAACGGCAATGTTGCCGTCGCTTTTTTATCCTTTTCACGGACCGGGCAGCCTCTACCCTGGCGCCGTTTCGATAATTCTGGCCATTACTGCGCCATTTGCCGCGAAGAAAAACAAAAGACTTGCATTGACGTTTTTCGGTTTGACGATTTGCACATTGCTGGCAATGGCTCGGGTAGGACCGTTTGATCTTGTTTTTCAACTTCCCTTCTTGAAGTGGCTGATGCTGGTGTACGCCGTGCCCGGATTGCTGCTGTTTCTGGGTGTTTTAGCCGGACTAGGATATGAGGCGGTAGTGACCGAAGCGTCACGCGTGCGTACGGCGATCATAGTTGCTGTAATTGCTTTGCTTCCTTTGAGTATGCCTTACCTATTTGGCGTCATGCATCCGGATGGTGGACAAACCGGCTTGAATGACTGGCTCACAACAATGTCGGTCAGCTCATCCGTGAAGGTCAGAGAGCTGGTCTTCATCGTTCTTACTATAGCTTTTGCATTTGCTATTGCTAGACTTCCTGCGAACTTAGTAAGCAAAATTGCTCTGGGTTTAATCGTCTTGAATTTTGCCAGTCTCGCATTTGTAATTCGAAAATCGTTGCCGTGCCACCCACCATTCGCCTATGAAGAAGTAGAACCTATAGGCTTTCTCAAAGATCAGAACCGGCGAATTATCAATATGGGCCGACACGTATTCGTTCCAAATACCGGACAGATCTTTGGCATTTTTCAAACGCTTTCGTTTTTTCCGAATCATCCTCGCGGCGTCACAGGATATTTGCGTTCGCTCGGCGTGACGATTGAAGGACTAGGGCAATATGCAGAAAAGCCGCTTACCAGGCTGGCTGATATCGGCGCGATTAAGTATGCAGTTGCCAGCGAACCAGTGCTTTCGGCAGATGACAAAATGCCTCATGCAGTCGCATTCCCATCCGGCTCGATCAAATTCGGCAAGCATGCCCGACTGGATGGTGTCGGGTTGTCGCTTGACCCGGGCAATTCCGACATTATTTGTTCGCTCAATTGGAACGAAGAGCAATCGGAAGGGAAAGATAAGGAGACATTGGTGTACCTGCCGATGGTGGTCAGGCGTGACGGCGGACTTGTCTGGGT
>JADYYD010000415.1 GCA_020853845.1 Candidatus Melainabacteria bacterium | reverse complement strand
GCGCGATTTTTACTGAAGCGATGCGGCTTGTTTGTCCGATGCCGAAGCCCAGTGATTTGCCGTCTTTGGCGATGAAGATTGCGTTGGAAGTCAGATGTTTAACAACCGACCAGGCGAATTGAGCATCACCGAGCAAAAGTTCCGTGCAGCACGTGCCGGAGACTTTTTGGAACTGCTCGCGGGTCACCGGCGGCTCGGTGTCCTTTTCGAGAATCCAGCCGAAGTCTTGCAAATATTTCGCGGTCCATTCGTCATGTGCCTGGGGTGAGAGCACATTCGCTTTGAACTTCAAGACGCGAACGTTTTTCTTGGCTGAGAGCACTTTCAGAGCACCTTCTTCGAAGTCGGGCGCCGCTACGATTTCGACAAATCCTTCAACGATTTTGCGGGCCAGGTCTTCGGTCAATGTGGAGGTAAATCCGTAGATGCCACCGAATGCGGAAACCGGATCAGTAGAGTAGGCCTTTTCGAACGCCTCGTCGAGAGTGGCGCCGGTAGCCACGCCGCATGGATTGTTGTGCTTGATGATGCAAGCGGCAGGATTGCCGGCATCGCGCAAAATGCGGACCAGGCAGTAGGTGTCGGTAATGTTGTTGGAGGACATTTCCTTGCCTTGCAATTGCAAGAATGGAGGAAAGCTTTCTTCGCCTTTGCCGCTGCTGCGCGAATCTGCGTACCAGACGGCAGCTTGATGCGGATTTTCGCCGTATCTCAAAGACTGGAATTGCGACAGGTTCAATGTCATCGACGGAGGCAGAGCCACCTCTGCTTGCCCTTCGGCTGATTTGGAACCGTTTGTTTGCGCGGCGCCCTGCTGTTTTAAGAAGTAGTTGGAAATTTGGCGGTCGTACTCGGCAGTGCGAGTAAATGCATCCAGGCAGAGCTGTTTGCGCAGTGTTTCGGTGATTTTGCCGCCGTTGGCTTTCATCGACTCAATTATGCTGTCGTACTGTTTGGGTTGGCAGGCGATTGCCAGATACTTGTGATTTTTCGCGGCGGCGCGGATCAGCGAAGGTCCTCCGATATCGATCTGCTCGACCATTTTTTCGGGTGGCAGACCTTCTTCCAATTTTTTCTCAAACGGATAGAGGTTGACGACCACCAGATCGAGCGGCTCGACGCCGATGTCTTTGAGGACCTTTCCATCCTCGTCTTTGTCTCTGTAGAGAATGCCCGCGAATACTTTCGGATGCAAGGTTTTAACACGTCCACCTAAAATCTCTGGAAACTGGGTCAGATCCTCCACTTTTTTCGCATCGATGCCCAGTTCTTTTATATACGCGTACGTGCTGGAAGTGGCGATGATATTGAGCTCGCCGAGCGCTTTCAAGTCTTTGAGAAATTTCTCCAGCCCTGTTTTGTCACTAACGCTGATAAGCGCATTAACCATTGTCCTACTCCTTCTCGTTCAATGTGATCGCGCCGCCCTGAGCGCCAACGCCGTCGATGATGATTTCACCGCGGCTGTCTGTAACCTCTCCAATAACTTTTGCTGTAAATCCGTATTCTTTGAAGGTCTTGATGATGAAGTCGGCTTCGCCGTCGGTGATGACAGCCAGTCCCATGCCCATGTTGAAGGTTTTGTACATCTCTTCTATTTCGATATTGCGACCCAAATGCCGGAAGATGTCCGTCACTTCGAGCGGCTCTGTAAGCCGATAACCAGCGGTCTTTGACAGTCTAAGCAAATTGCGCCAGCCACCGCCGGTGATGTGCGCCAAACCGGCTATCGCCTGAGGCTTTTTATCGAGAATTTCGTTGACTGGTTTTGTATAAATCAACGTCGGCTTAAGCAGCTCTTCTTTCATAGCCTTGTCCGAACCGACCAGTTTGGAAGCCAGCGAAAGACCGTTCGAATGTATGCCGGCAGATGCGATGCCGACTACCTGCTGTCCCTTCCCAATCTTTTCGCCAGTGATAAGTTTTTCCCTGGTCACAAGCCCGACGGCAAATCCTGCCATGTCGAAATGCCTGTCTTTGTAGAGGTCGGGCATCTCGGCCGTTTCACCGCCGACCAGCAACAGCCCTGCTTGATCGCAGCCTGCGACAATGCCTTCCATTATCTGGTCTGCATCTTCGTCAATCAGTTTGCCGACCGCGTAATAGTCAAGAAAAGCGACCGGGCGCGCTCCGACGCAGATCAAATCATTAGCGCACATTGCCACCAGATCTATGCCGATGGTGCTCAAATTTTTCAATTCGAGAGCAAGCAGCAATTTCGTGCCGACACCGTCTGTGGTGAGAGCCATAGCCGTGCGTTCATCGACAGGGTAAACGGCTGCATAACCGCCGGCGGCAGTCCAGAGTTTCTGGTGGTCGCTACGTTTTGACAATCGCTTGAGGCGAGTGACGAAAGCTTCCGCTTTGATCACGTCGACTCCTGCCTGTGCGTATGTTTTCGGTTCCATCAATTTGCCACCATTGCATGTGCGTTTTGAAAAATTCTCAGGCCGGGAGGAGATTTGTCAGGCAATGCACTCAATCGTGTCCAGCTTGGATGCTGAGTCCAACGAACGAAAGCTTCCGGATGCGGCATCAATCCGAATACATTTCCTTTGGCATTGGTCAGACCGGAGATGCGGTCGAAACTGCCATTAATGTCAATCGAGTAGCGCAGTGGTGCCTGCTTCTTCACTGCTTCTTGCGAATCTTTTGCCGGTGACAGGCGACCTTCGCCATGTCGAATCGGCAGGTCGAAGTCCGTCAATCCTTCGAGCCAAGGACAGGGCACATTCGCATCAACCGAGAGTTGAACCCATCTGTTGATGAACTTGCGACCGCCGTTTCTTGCCAGGCTGGCCAGGCGGGTGTCGTCTTTCTCGGATTCAGGCAGCAAGCCCATTTGCACGAGGCACTGGAAGCCGTTGCAAATACCGATGAGCAATTTCCCTTCACTGACAAATTCTTTCAAACTGTCTTTGAGAGCAGCTTCCAATTTAATGGCAAGAACTTTTCCCGAGGCGATTTCGTCGCCGAATGAAAAGCCGCCCGGCAATGCCAAAAGCTTTGCTGATTTGAGCAGCTTCGGATTGTTCAGCAAATCGCTGGTGTGTGTCAGCGTCGCGTCAAAACCAGACAGTTGAAGGGCGAACGATGTTTCTTCACCGCAGTTGATGCCGTCTCCCGTCAGTACTAGTGCTGTTGGTTTCATTGCTGTTTCTCGTTATATCTCGACCGCTGTCTCTTTATCGCTCTCTCGTTTTTCTTCTTCTTCTTCTGATGTTCGCTTTTGTAATGTCAAAATTTAGTCGAAGGGCAGCGGAGTTTCCCAGGCGGTTTTCAACGCCTGCGAACTGAGGGTGATCAGTTCTTTTTCGGAGCCGGGCAGTTCACCGTCTATGATGGTGAGCATTTGTTCGTTGACGACTTCGCCGATCTTGATTACGGTCAGACCTTCGAAGTGGCGCTCGAATTCAGCCTGATTGGCCTTGTCGATGGATACGACGATATGCCCCGGACCCTCACCGAAGAGCAGCGAATCCGCTCTCGTAACGAAATCCCAGGAGCGGAACGCTTGCGTGCCGCGTTCTTTGTAGAGGTCGGAAAGATACTGGTGATACTCACCAATATCCAGTGATGCGCCTAGTTTTGAACCGATGATCGACTCGGCGACCGCCACCGCCAGCCCGCCTTCTGAAACATCGTGCGCTGAGCGAATCCAGCCGCTCTTGATGGCGATGTGCAGGCGTCTGTACATTGTCGGGGCGCGGTCGAGATCGAGTTCCGGCAGCATTATCGACTGCCAGCCGTTGAATTCTTCGTAGTGGCTGGCGGCGAGGCCAAGAACTCCGGCGCTCAATATATAGATCAGATCTCCTGCTTTTTTGAATTCCATCGAACGGGCAAAGCGTGCTTCCGGTACGCGGCCCATACAGGAAACCAGCAAGGTGGGCGGAATCGCGAGTTTGAGATTGCCGTCGTCGAAGTTGTTTTTCATGCTGTCTTTGCCGGATATTAACGGCGCGCCGAAAGCGAGCACCGCTTCATAAAGGCCCTGGCAGCAGCGAACTAATTCAGCGAGATATCGCTTGCCCTGAGGGTTGCTGTCGCTGAATACAGGATCGGGCCAGCAGAAATTGTCCAGGAGTGAAAGTGTGTCCGGGTCGGCTCCAACGCAAACCGCATTGCGGACGGCTTCGTCGACCGCGCATTGTGCCATCAGATAAGTGTCGTGTTCGCTCAAGCGCGGGCACAGACCGTTGGAAACAGCAAGAGCCGGTGAGCGATCCAGATCGGGCGTCAGGCGGGGAAGCAGAACCGCGGCATCGCAGGGCGCTTTTTGCGACGGACCCATGAGCGGTTTGATTACGCTTTGTCCTTTCACTTCGTGGTCGTACTGCCTGATTACCGATTCGCGCGAGCAAATATTCGGGTGTTTCAAAAGCTGCAGCAACACCCGTCCGAGATGCTCAGGCTGCTTGCCGGTCTTCATCGTGATTTGAGCCGGGCTCCACTGCGCTTCTAAAGTAAGGACAGGGCAACCGTCGTGGAGAAATTCGAGATCGAGCAGGGCGACAGTCGTGCCATTGTTCAAGACTTCGAAGTAACCTTTGTCGTTGAATTCACCTATATTCGTCACTTCGACGTTGTGTTTCTCCGCCAGTTTCTCGAGCGCCTCGAAATTGTCGGTGGAGATGGTCATCCTTTCTTGTGATTCGGAAACAACGACTTCCCAATCGGCAAGACCAGGATACTTGGTCGGTATTCGGTCAATGTGAATAGTGGCACCACCGGTAATGCTGGCCATTTCGCCGACGGAAGACGACAGACCGCCGGCGCCGTTATCGGTGATACCGGTTATCAGCCCTGCATCGCGGGCGTCGATGACAAAGTCGAGCAGCCTTTTTTGAGTGAATGGATCGCCTATTTGCACGGCGGACATAGGGGAGCCTTCGTTCAATGACTCGGACGAGAAGGTCGCACCATGTATGCCGTCTTTCCCAACACGACCGCCGGCCATGACGATGAGATCGCCGGCGCGAGTGTGTTTTTTCACTGCATCGCGAGTTTCATTGCCGACTTTCACGGTGAGAGGAAGCAGCCCGCCGGTGCCGCAGAAAACCAGGGGTTTGGCGCGATATCCTGAATCGAAAACGATTGCACCGTTGACGGTGGGAATGCCGCTCTTGTTGCCGCCATCTTCGACGCCCTTGCGCACTCCGTCAAGAATGGCTTTGGCAGGCAAAAGTTTTGGTCTTTGCGGCAATGAATTGGACGGATATGCGAAGCAGAACACATCAGTGTTGAACAGCGGCTTGGCACCAAGCCCGGTGCCGAGGATATCTCTGTTGACACCGAGAATACCCGTTAGCGCCCCGCCATACGGCTCGAGTGCCGAAGGAGAATTGTGCGTTTCCACCTTAAAACAGACGGCAGTTTCATTGTCCCATTTGACGACGCCTGCGTTATCCTCAAAAACGGAGAGCAGGTCTTTTCGCCACTGCGACAGCTTCTTGGTGGCAGCTTTGATGAAAGTCTTGTAGAGACTGTTATAAGTCTCGGTTCGCAAATCGCGCGGTTTGCTGTTGTCGGTGTGGGTGATTTTTGCATTGAAAATCTTGTGCTTGCAATGCTCTGACCACGTTTGCGCCAAAATTTCCAGCTCGACATCGGTGGGCTTGAGTGAGAGCCCACGGTCCTTCCGGTCGGCTTTGGTTTTGTCCAGGCGATAGTATTGTCTAATCGCTTTCATCTCGTCGAGATTGAGCGCCAGAAGCCGCTCTTTGCTGAGCTTCTCCAGTTTCGCGTCATCCAGTTCGAGATCCACTTCGTCAACCTTTGGGGTTTCCGGTAAAACAACATGAGGAAATTTCAACAGCCCGTCTGCGCTGCCTGAATCTGTTTCATGCACATTGAAACGATCCGTAAGCGGATGATAGTCTTTGTAAATCAGCGCATCGGCAATCGCTTTTGCATCTCCTGCGGACTCTTTGAAAAGAAATCCTCGTCCGGATGCAACCCGGACCTGATTGGCGAATCCCTTGAGTTTGAGCGCTTCCTGCACGGTATGAGCGAGATTGTCCGTCACCCCCGGAAGGAATTGGCGCTCGGCAAAATATTTGTATTCTCCGTCGGCAAATCGTTTCAACCAGGACGAGCGATCGCCCGGCTGCCCTACGAGTACTTCCTGGCAAAGCGAATCAGCAAGCACATCGCTTAGGTCCTTCACCATCTTCTGGGGGATTTTTCCTTCAGTAAGCGAATCTTTATCGACTAAAAGCCAGTAGAGAGGAAAAGCGTCCGGCTCGGTTTCGGACAACACTGCCACGCAGATTGTCGCTGTCTTCGAGATCTCCAAAAGATGCTCGCCTTCTTTGTGTTTAGCCTGCTGCGTCATCTCCTGGCTGTCTCCCTGTCCGCTGTCGCATCGGCAGTATGTCGTTGGAAAAACGAAACGCCGCCTTTGGCAATTGATTGCAATACTTGAGGATAGATTTCGTGTTCGATTTTCAATCCACGGGCTTTAAAACTTTCCAGCGTGTCGTCCGGCAAGCGTTCAAACGTTGCTTGCGCCAAGATCGGACCGTGATCGACTTTTTCGTCGACCAGATGAACTGTTACTCCCGCTATTTTCACGCCGTACTCGAACGCTTCTTCATAGCCGCGAATACCGGGAAAAGCCGGCAGCAGGGATGGGTGGATATTGATCACCTTGAAAAATCCGCGGCTGTCTTTGAAATGCGATAGCAGATCGGCGGATAGTACTCGCATATAACCGGCAAGCACAATAAAGTCCAGCTCGTGCTTCTTCAGTTCGGCGATAACCTTCTCTTCATGCTCTTTGCGCGTCATTCCTGCATTCGGAATCACTGTTGTCGCCACACCATATTTGGTGGCGATGTCCAGGGCTCCGGCACCCGGCACATTGACCAGGACCAGTTTCACTTTTGCGTCTACTTTTCCTTCTGCAATCGCTGCCAAAATCGCTTCCAGATTCGAACCGCGGCCGGAAGCCAGCACTGCTATGTTGATAGACATTGCCCGACCTCCCTCAGTGCTATATCAGACCGGCAAGCCATGTCTTCGAATTTGACTTGCGCGATGGCTTTGTATGCGTTTTCTCTGGCTTTTTCGATAGAATCTCCAAGAGCCGTAAGCGCCAGCACTCGACCGCCATTGGTCAATAGTTTTTTTCCGTCGGCATCCAATTTGGTTCCGGCATGGAACAAGAATGCCTCGGCAGGCAATTCTCCTACTTCAATTGCTTTGTCTTTCGATGAGGACTCCGGATAGTTCTGCGCGGAGAGAACGACGCAAACGCTCGCTTTGTCGAACCACTCGATTTTTTCTTGTGCCAGCGAACCTTGAGCGCTTGCCCAAAGAAGAGGCAATATATCCGACTTTAAACGCGGCATGAGTGCTTGCGTTTCGGGGTCGCCGAACCGAGCATTGAATTCCAGAACATAGGGGAGCGGCGTTGCCTTGTTTTCTTTAGTGGCGTGCGTAACCCCTACCAGAATGCCCGCAAAAAGCATGCCCTGGAATTTCATGGTGCCGTTTTTCAACGCCGCTTCAATCGGTTGTATCACTTGTTCTTCGATTGCAGCTTTATGTCGATCGAAGAGGCGCACCGGTGAATATGCACCCATGCCGCCGGTGTTCGGACCCTTGTCTCCATCGAAGCGACGTTTGTGGTCCTGGCATGCAGACAGCGGCATGACCGTCTTTCCGTCTATCAGCAATAAGAGCGAGAGTTCTTCGCCAATCAATTTTTCTTCGATTACGACCGTCGAGCCTGCTGCGCCGAATCGCTCTTCTTTGAAAATGGCATTGAGCGCTTCTACCGCTTCCGCTTCTGTGTCGCATACAAATACACCTTTGCCGAGCGCCAAACCATCAGCCTTGATGACACGCGCCCAGTCATTTTCCATGACGAACTTTCTGGCTGTCTCGAAATCATGCGCAACCGAGAATCGAGCCGTCGGAATTTTGTGAGCGAGCATGAACTGTTTCGAATGGGCTTTGCTCCATTCCAATTTTGATTCTTCTTTGCTGGGACCGAAAACAGTCAGCCCTTTTTCTTGCATGAAATCGACGATGCCGTCGGCAAGCGGGTTGTCCGGACCGATTACGACCAATCCCACGGAATTGTTTTTGGCAAAGTCGCTAAGCGCTGCAAAGTCTGTAACCGCAATGTCGACGTTGGTAATGCGCGCATCAGCAGCGGTGCCTCCATTGCCTGGCGCACAAAAAACCGAACCGGCCTTGTCGCTTTGCGCTATCTTCCAGCAAAGCGCATGTTCGCGCCCACCGCCGCCTACAACCAGAATATTTGTTTTGTCTTGCAGTCGTCCGGCAGCCATTTTCAGTACTACCTCTTGCTTGGCTGTGCCGCTGTGGATGCATCACCCCTGAGTTTTGCCGGCAGATTGTCGACAAACTGATTCAGTGTCGGGTGGTTTTCGAAGACCGGCTCACCGATGAGATGATTGGCGAGTGTTCCATAAAGTTTGTCGAGCGCCGCTTTCTCATCGCCTTGCATGCGCTCTGGAGACGACTTCAGCTCACTGAGCGCAATGCCCTTCCAATCGGCGGCACCACGTCCCTTTGCCATCAGTTGAGCTTTCTTAAGCGACTCTTCCCAGGGCGTTCCGCGATAAATGCGGCGGATCATTTCTTTGGAAAGATGCACGCCTTTGTAAATCAATCGAAGCTCGTCGGGTCCGACGCTGTCGGCTAAGAGCAGCACCCCGCCGTTCGTCGCGCCGGGACGCTCGCCGTCTTTATGCGCGCCATAATCGATAATCATTTCGAATTTGCCGTCCCAGAGCTCTATGCCTTTTTCGGCAAAGAGAACGAACAACGCCAGCGCCGCCTGATAGGACATTTCGGTCAAGTATTCGAATTCGAAGGAATTGAGACCGGAAATATGCGCGGCTTCCTGCGTAGAGAGCAAGCGGTCTTTCGGTTCCAACTTGGTGAAAAATTCAATGACCGGGCGCTCGAGCCAGTCACCTTCTTTGGGCAACGATTTCAATCCGAGCTGTCTTGCGTAGTCCGGATTTTTTTCCAGCCGATCTTTCAGCGAGCTTCCGGCAGGCATGCCGAAGCGAAAAACTATTTCCAGCGGCACCAATCTTCGCCCCGTCATTTGCGGCGAAGACTGCGCTTGCGTATGCGGATAAAAGTATGTCGGCTGACCGTCTATCTGGCGCAGTTCCGGTCTATCTACTCTGGCGGTGAGAACTTCCATGAGCGGCATGGCACCAAGAATAGAATCGACTAAAGATTTTTGCTGCCCGTCATCCTCGATCAAGTTTTTAAAATGATGCGGCAATCCGAAATTGGTGACTCCGCAAACACCTTCGAAGACCGGGTGTTTAAAACGCGCATCCAAAAATGCTTTATCGAAACGAGACAGATGCTGGCTTCCTTTCATGCGCTGGAAAATTTCAGGCGCGCCGAGCTGATTGAAAAAGAACGCGCCCATTTTTGCCAGGGCGCGACCTTTGTTTTCGATTGTGTCCGGCATTTTGCCCCAATCGAAGACCGAGTAGTCGTCAGTAAAATGAAAGAAGAGGCGGTCCGGTTTTTCGTTCGCCTTGAAGACGCGTTTGACGGAACCTTCGTATACCAGCTCCAAATCTTTTGGTGCCGTTGTTTGTGTTTTGCCGCTGGTGCTTTTCTCGTTAGCCAATTTCCAATTTATCCTCTATATCGTCAGCAAGAAGATTTTTTCGCAACCGACTCACGATCGCGCGTGCGCATCGCTTCGAAATCACGTCCGGACGAGATGTCGGTCGGATAATTACCGGTCAAGCACCCCAGGCACAGTGACTGGCTTTCGAGAGCTTCTTTCAGTCCCTCGATAGTTTGGAAAATCACTCTGTCGACGCCGAGGATTTTTGCGATTTCATCGTTGGAGCGATCGTGTGCCACCAATTCTTGAGCGCTCGGGAAGTCGATGCCGTAGTAGCAGGGACTGACCAGAGGCGGGCACGTCGAAAGAAGGGTCACTTCTTTTGCGCCTGCCAGACGAATCAGTTTCACTATCTGCATGGAAGTATTGCCGCGCACGATACTGTCGTCGACAATCAGGCAACTCTTGTTCTCGAATTCGTGACCAATCGGAAACAGCTTGCGGCGAATGGCTTCCTGCCTGCTTTCCTGATCATCCAAAATAAAGGTTCTGTTGACGTATCGGTTTTTGATCAAAAGTTCTCTAAATGGAATTCCCATCGTTTCGGCAACTGCAATGGCGGAGACGCGGCTTGTTTCAGGCACGGGAACGACCACATCGGCGCTGATGTTTTCTTTCTGCAATTGACGCGCCAATACCTGTCCGAGTTTGAATCTGGCGTTGTACACGGAAGTGGAATCGATTTCCGATTCGACGCGCGCAAAATACACCCATTCGAACATGCACGGCGAAATCGAATCTTGCCTTATGACTTTGCGATCTATTTGGCCGCTCTTTGAAATATAGACAAGCTCGCCTGTCTGTACATCTTCAACATCCGTGAAGCCGAGGAAGTTGAGAGCGATCGACTCGCTGGCCATTGCATATACGATGCTGCCGTCTTCCTGAACGCGCTTGCCCAGGCAAAGCGGGCGGATGCCGTCCGGATCGCGAAAACCGAAGATGTCGCCTTCGCCGGTCAGACAAATCACCGAATAGCTGCCGACGAGCTTGTTCATCAAACGCTTAACTGCAATTTGCGCATTGTCAAAATTGATGGGACCAGGCTCGAGCCCTTCGCTGAGCAGTTTCAAGATCAGCTCTGAGTCGGACTCGACCCAGGCTGCCGGCTCGGTTTTTGTGTGATAAAGCTCGTCTCTGAGTTTGTAGAAATTGACTATGTTGCCGTTGTGCCCCAGTCCGAGCCCTCTTTCATAGTCGAGAAATGGCTGCAGCATGTTTGGATCGTTGCGACCGACAGTAGCGTAACGCGAGTGCCCGAGCGCCGCATGACCGGTCAGCGTTTTGAACGACCGCTCTGAAAAAACGTTTTCCACCAGGCCGCTTCCCTTTGTAAGGTGGAAGTTGCCTTTCTTTTTGGTGTCGATAGTAAGTATTCCGGCGCCGTCCTGACCGCGATGCTGCAGGTTCATCAAGCCGAAAAAGACGTCATAGGCTGAACCAGGAGTGCCCGTGATAGCAATCAGCCCACACATATGATTCGTCCGCCTTGATAGGAGCGTCTTAGACCCATAATGGTACGCTCTTGAACTGCTGAATTGAATGTCGGGACCTCATTTCTTACAGTTCTTGTCAAAGAATTTTGATTTAGACTTCTTTTTCTGCACAATTAAGCATTCGAAGCAGTTGCCGAGCAACATTAAGTTCGCTTGACAACGAGGGCGTATTTCAGTAATTTGGAGGCTTCGGACTACTACGTCTTTCCCAGCCCAAAATTAGTAACCGATACTCGCCGATAAAACCGTCCTAGCGAGAAGCCCATAACAAGCGGCTTTTCAGATTCTTGTGCCGTCCAGCCCTTGCACGACCCGCCCGGTCGTTTCATTCGAATACAACCAAATTAGAGGAACGCTAAATGGAGCAAAATCTCCTTCGTGTTCGCACGCTACTCGGCGTGCGTGCAGCGCTCTGCGCGCTGTTCCTGGCGTTGAGTTTTATTTTTGTCCTTGCGCAAACCGCCCGTGCTGAAGAGCCAAAACTTGTAATGCCGGTCCAACCGCCGGCTCCAAGCAAGCCATTGAAGGCGCCGGTATATCGGCAAGACACGCTTTTGGTCATGCCCAACAAAGGGGCGGATGCCAAGGAAATCTCCGATATATTCAAAGAGATCCACGGTGAACTTATTGAAACCATCGGTGAAGGCGAGCTGACCTGCTACGTCATAAAAGTAGAAAAGGGAAAGATGCTCGAATGCGAGCGCAAGCTTGGACAGGACAAGCACTTCTCGGCCGTGCAGCGCGATTATGTTTTCCAAGCCAATCAAGCGGCAGTGAATGATCCCTACTTCTCCTCTCAATGGCACCTTTCAGCCCTCAATGTAGTCCGCGCCTGGGGCTATGGTCAGGGCGGCGGCATCGCCATTGGAGTGCTCGACACCGGCACCAATTACGGTATCAGTGAGCTGGCGGGTAAAACATATTCAGGTTACGATGCGGTGCTCAATCGCAACGGGCAATCTGATGTGCAGGGGCACGGCACCATGGTTGCCACTACCGCTGCAGCCGTGACTAACAATCGCGTCGGCACCGCATCGCCCGCCCGCCAGTCTTATGTGTATCCTGTCAGAGTCGGTGATTCCGGCGGCGGCATCTCTACGTCTGCATTGCTCAAAGGAATTCAGCAAGCCGGCAACTCGGGTATACGCATCATCAACATCAGCGCCAACGGAGATCCGCCCTACAGTTTTTCCAATCGCAGTGTCTTTTCCGCATTGCATACTTACTTTCGCTGGTTCCACGACACGAAAGGCGGACTTATCTTCGTCTCGGCGGGCAACACGCCAGTCCGCGATTCTAATCCGTTGCTTTCCTACTTGATCGTTGTTTCCGCTATCAATCCCAGCTATTCGCTGGCCAGTTTCTCGACTTATGGTTCCAACGTCTGGTTTACCGCACCGGGTCAAAGCATCTACTGCTCTACTCGCGACGGCAGAGTGGCATCCGTAGCCGGAACCTCATTCTCCTGCCCGCTTGCGGCAGCAGTGGCGGCGATGGTTTGGGGTGCTAATCCTTCGCTTAGAAACACGCAAGTCGAAGGAATTCTGCGATCCAATTGCTACAAACCGAATACCGCCTCGAGAACAGACTACTACGGCTATGGAATGCCGAATGCAGAAGCCGCAGTGCGTGCGGCTGCGGGCAGATAGCTGGAATAAACTATCTCGTAACACCGGCGTAGAACATTGTCTGTTTATTGGCTCCGGATGTCGATTCCAGATGCAGCACGAGGCTGGAGAAATTCGGCTGGTCAGGCGTGTCGTCGTTGCCCGGATAGAAATTCGCCTGCTTCAAATTTTGCACAATCTGCCCCATTGAAGCATCAGGCACAATCACATTCGTCACGGCATTGCCCTTCAGATAGGCATCGACAAAAAGTCGCACGATGGCATTGGCTGCGGCATTTGTTTCTTCCGGTGTCGATTGACTGTGCTTGTGCGTGACGACAATTGCCACCTGGTCGCTGTTGCCCAGCGAAAGCGGTTTGTAGCGGCGCATTCCCAGCGCGATCCAATTGCGATAGAAAAGTTCTTCGAATTTGGTGGGCGCGCCGCCGGTTCCCGGCTTGTAGGAAATTGTCGCTTTTATGATTGGTTTTAGCGTGGATTTTTTTTGATCGAGAAAACCTTTCAACTTTTCCGTTTCAATCGTAATTATCCAATCGTAGGTGCGGTCGAGCCCCTCTGCCAAAACCCTCGGCAAAAGCAGGAAAGCCGCACATGCAATTACCGCGGCGAAACCTGCTGCCAATTGCCGTCTCTTACTCATTCATGAAAAACTCATTGGTGTTGGGATTTCGGCCCAGATTCTCCCAATGCGAAGAGCTGATCATATTGACTGTGAATGGCGCGTTCAAGCCGGGAATTTTCTTCTCGCCCAGATTGATCAAAATCAATGGCGACACTTCAACCGCCGCCAGCAGTTCCAGCTCATATTGAAATGGACCCTGGGGCGAATCAGGAAGCCAGGCGGCCGGAATGTGCTTCGGCTCTTCGACGACTAATTTTTTATCCGGTTGCGAGGGCTTCGTAATCACGAGCGCAAGACGCAAATGTTTTGCATCGACGCCGCCGATTTTTTTCAGCAGATCCTGCAAATTTCTGTCTTGTTCGAGCTGCTCGAACGCCTTGCTGAGAGTTTCCGCGCGAGCGAAATTGACAGAATAACTTGTCACCAGATGATGCGCCAAACCCCAGCGAATGGGGATGACTCCCAGGTCGAGCAGCGGAATGACGATAAACAGCAAGAGAACTGTCAGAGCCGCCGCGAATTCGGCCGCCTGCGCCCCGGTATTCTTTCGATGAAATCGCCCGTTTGCAGATGGACGTTTTGTTGTTATGCTGGAGGTCCTGAAATGCATGAAAATCGATTTTCTGCGTAATAGCTTTTCCCAGAATATCACGCGCATTCGGTTAAATTAAATGCCAAGACGGCCGACAGCTCAAAGAAAACGCAATCGCGGCAACTTGCTTGTTATGACGGCAATAGTCGGTGGATTGCTTTTTCTTGTCATGGCGATCGGTTTGCTCGTCTGCGCCTTTTTCTTTGCGCAAAAACGCGTTCAGCAGCAGGCCGATCGCATGGCGGTTGCTGTGGCTAAACGCTTGAACGAAGAGGACAGAGTCGGGCAGATAAACAATATGGTGGAGCGCTCGCGAGAATTGGTTTATACCTCCCGGCTAAACATGAGCGACGCGAATGAGAGGCTCGAGCACATAGAACCTCTTGCCAGGCAACTTTTGGAAGAAGCGCGCAGCGGAGCAATGTTGGTGGAGGCAGAAAGAGCGGGCATCGCGCGCCGAATTTCTGAAGACGTGATGGCGGAGGCCGGCGAGCAGAGTAAGGAGATAGCATCAGTGCTGCAGGTGAATTTGCCTTTCATGCGCACTTTTCCGGCCAAACTCTACAATCTCGATCTCGGTTACATAGATGAAGTTGACAGCAATGCGCTACTGCCGGAGGGCATTTCCGAATTGAAGAATTTCGACCTGTCGCGAAATTTCGCCCGCAAGGAAAGCAGCTTGTACGCGGCTAACACGGATGCTTCACTGGGAGGATCTGACAGCGATCTCGCCTTTAAATTCGCCTCTCTTGCCGCGCCTGTGAAAAACACAATTTCTCCTTCGCGCTTAAATTCGCCGGAAGTTTTTCGACCATTGGTGAAACTCTTTGATAGTCAAAATAAGATCGGAGGTGCGAGCAACCAATTGCCGACTGCGGTGAAATTGGAGCTAGTATCCGGTGTATCGGGCAGAGCGGATGGGGAGGTTGAACGAACGTTCAAAGTAACGAGCGCTGCCACTACCAGCGGTGCATTGCCGCCGCCCTAGCTGAAGAAAATCGGCTGATGCGCAGGAGAAAATTTGGAGCATTTTTGGAGCATTTTTTATGGAATCGAAAGTCTTTGACGAGCTTCTCGAAAAAGCACAGTCCGGCGACGCAGTCGCGCAGTGCACGCTGGCGATGCTCTATATTCGGGGGAATGTAGTCAAGAAAGATCCGGCACAGGCAGCTCATTGGTACAAACTTGCTGCTCAGCAGAATAACGCGGCAGCGCTTTATAATCTGGCAGACTTATATCTCCGGGGAAGCGGCGTTGAGCGCAATGTTGAAACAGCCATTGAGCTTTTTGGCCGCGCTTTCGAAAATGGAGATTTTGATGCCGCCTTCTGCATCGGCCTTATATATGATCGGGCGGACGGCGTGGCGCAAAATTTGGACAAGGCTTTTCACTGGTACAAGCTGGCAGCCGAGAACGGCTCAGCCCGCGCGCAGTACGACCTTGCCGTTATGTATCGCGAAGGGCGAGGTACGGCGCCGAATGCCGAGCAAGCATCTCGCTGGTTCGCTCAAGCCGCCGAAAATGGTGTATTGATGGCTGAGAGAGAATCCGGTTCTGATTGAAACAATCAGTTGCCAGACGGAACGCCCGGGGCCTTCGGTTGCGCAAAATCGGCAGCGGCTCTACCGGTCGGCTTGTCAGAAGCGGCTTGTGCAGCCTTCTTCGTATCTACCGATGGTTTTGCGAGTTTCGCCAAAATCTGCTTTCTTACCTCTTCTTCTTTGAAGGGCTCGATTGGCTGTCCTTTTGCTTTTCTGACTTCATTCTGCGCTTCCGCTATGGCAGCCAGAAGTTGAATGTCGAAACCGTCCGTAGGCTCTCTGTTGAAGCGCTTGAACGTGGGATCGATCCACCAGGGTCCCAGCCCTTTCTTGTATTCATCATCTGCCAGCTTCACTTCGATAGTGGGCGAAATGCCTTTCTTGTGAATGTAATTGCCGCCTGCGGTCAGATATTTGGCGATGCTGTAATTCATGCCGGAGCCGTCATCGAGTTTTTGAATCGCTTGCACGAGTCCCTTTCCGAATGACTTGGTTCCGACCAGAACCGAGCGATCGTTTTCCTTAAGTGCCCCCGCAAGAATCTCGGAAGCAGATGCGGATGAGCCATTGATCAAAGTTACGATCGGCTTTTCGAATGACGGCTGCCCTCTGGAAATTGTGCTGGCTTTATTGTCTGCGCCGTCCAGCGTGCTGACAATCACGCCGCCCTTCAAAAACAGATTGGCAATTTGCACGGCATTGTCCAGAAGCCCGCCCGGATTGTTTCGCAAATCCAGAACGATGGAGTCGGCGCTGTCGACTTTGCTCAGTGCTTCTTTCAGTTCTTCGGTCGCCTTGGACGAGATGAAACTGTCGAGGCGAATGTAGCCGACATTGCCCGGCAAGATCACCGCTTTGGTCACTGCTTTGACAGGAATTTCGGCTCTCACCAGCGGAATCGGAACGCGCTTGCTGTCGCGCAGCATCGTCAGCGTCACTTTGGTGTTGATCGGTCCGCGAATTTTTTTGACGACCGAATCAAGTGGCTGACCCGCTACAAGCTCACCGTCTACTTCCATAATTTCATCGCCGGGCAGTACACCAGCAGTGGCCGCCGGGCTGCCTGCAATGGGAGCAATCACTACGATTTTTTTCAAATCGCTCATGCCGAGCTGAATGCCTACGCCGTACAAATGCGCTTTGATTTGGTTGGTTTCGTCTGCAAACGCATCCGGGTTTAGAAAGCGAGTGTATGGATCGCCCAGGCTGGCGAGCATCGATTCGATTGCCTTGTAGGCGTCGTCTTTGGTTTTGATCTTGGTGTCGTAATGGTGCTCCCATCTCGACCAATCCTGGCCGCCGTAAGTTTTGTCAAAAAACTGAGCGTTGATTATGTTCCAGCATCTGCGATAAAGATAAACCGGTGACACCGCATTTGATGGCAACGTCTGGGCGAGCAGTTGATGATGCATTTCGTTGCGCAAAGCGATTGTGCTTTGCGATTTTGCGCCCGTTGCGTTTTTCGCTCCGGCATCTTGTACTACAACAGGCAATAGCAGTGTCAGTGCCGTCGCCGTGCCAAAGAGCGTTCTAAAAATTGATTTCATCCGTTGAGCCACCTTAATCTCCAACACTCGGAGTTGAAAGCCTCGAGTCCGATGCCTCTTAACATCTTGATATTGCAGCCTTCAAGTATAGATGGTGCAACGCTTTCTTGTACGTTTAGCGGCCGTATCAGCACAGAGAAATTTACGCTATGGCATGGTTTTGAAACAGACTTCCCCGAATAGCCTAGTCGTCGGTGATCCGTCAAAAGTTCCTGGATAATTAGATATATTGCTTACTTCTCAGCCGGTTGTGCGGAAACGCCCGCTCTGTCGGTTTTCACCGGTTTTGCTTGGGCTGTTCCATCGGCAGCGCCGCTCGCCGGTTCAGAATCGCCTTTCTTAGCCGCGTTCGAATCGACAGCGGTTTTGTCCTCATTGCCCAGATAACGGTCGAAGAAATCGATGACCGCAAGAATCGTCGGCACGCTTATGAAAATGTGTTGATCCGATTCGATCGGCTTCAACTCGACAGGCGCGCCGGTTTTCTTCCAGGCTTCGTAAAGCTCTTTGCTCTGCGCGAACGGCACAACCGGGTCTTTTTCGGCGTGCATGATCAAGCACGGCACCTTGAAGCCCGGCTTCAAGTAAGTGACGGGACTGGCTGCCCTGGCGAGTTCCGGCTTTTCTTTCGCCGTGCCGCCCAGGAATAACGTGAAAGGTGCCTTGGGCGAATTGAAGTCTAGCTGGTCGGAATCGCCTGCCTGCGCGTGTTGTGTCTGCAGGTTGCCCAGACCGCACCAGTCTACGATTGCCTGAACCTCGCTGCTTTCGCCCTGCACGCCGACAGTGCCTTCCATCTCCTTCATGCCGTTGGTGGCAGCCAGAAGCGCCGCCAGGTGCCCGCCTGCGGAAATTCCGAATACTCCTATTCGGTCCTTGTCCATGCCGTATTCATCGGCATGTTTGCGAAGCCAGCGAATGGCCGCTTTGCAGTCGTGAAGCTGGGTTGGAAATTTGTAGTCCGGAGCCAGTCGGTAATTGATGCCTGCAATAGCGTAACCGTGATTGAGAAACGGCATCATCGGGCTCGGCTGCTTGTCGCCCTCGCGCCAGGCGCCACCGTGGATCCAGACCAGCACCGGCAATTTCGTGTGTTTGCCGGCAGGAAAGTAGAGGTCGAGCATGTGTTTTGGATCTTCTTCGCCGTCTACATAGCTGACGTTTTCCAGGACTCTGGGCTTGGCGGCATCGTCTTTGGGTTGTTTGTCGCCGTCGCCGGTGCTACCACAGGCGGTGAGCCCTGATACTGCCATCACTATTAGAAACGTTGAAAAAGCTCTTCGCAAGCCCATCTGAAAATCTCTATGAGGGACGGCTATAGTCTACCACTGGAAAGCAAGTTCCAACTCTTCGTTCGTCAAGCTGCGCCATTCTCCAGGCTGCAGTCGCAGCGACGAAATTTCGAGATTGCCAATGGAAACTCTGGCCAGCCGCAAAGTCGGATGTCCTACTGCTGCCGTCATGCGCCGGACCTGGCGATTTTTGCCTTCTGTGATCGTAACTTTCAGCCACGCGGTCGGGATGTTCTGGCGAAAGCGAATCGGCTTGGAGCGCTCCGGCAGGGCAGGCTCGCTTTGAAGAAGAGACACTTTGGCCGGCAGTGTCCAGTGACCCTTGATGTCTACGCCGGCTTCCAGCTTTTCAATGGCCGCGGCAGTAGGAACGTTTTCCACTTGCGCTAAATATGTCCGCGGATGCTCGTTTTTCGGATCGAGCAAACGCGAGTTGAGGCGCGGATCGTCGCTCAAAAGCAGCAATCCCTCGCTGTCCGCATCGAGCCGCCCGATCGGATAAATGTCGCGTGGAAAGCCGAATTGAGCCAATGTTCCTTTGTCCGAACCGGGCTCGGGTGTAAACTGGCAAAGCACATCGAAAGGCTTATAGAAAGCCAAATAAGAACGACCCTGCTGGGGGATGAATTTGACTCGGAGACGACCGGACCCAGTTTCTATCTTGGGGTGGTGCCCTTTTGGGTCCTCGGAATTCCTTCCGGTCAAACGTACCACTCCAGTTCTTTAGCCAATTCAGCCATCGACTGTTGGCGATCCTGCGCGTGTTTTTTTAAACTCTTCTGAATCAGTTTGCGCAATCCCTGCGAAATGACCACACCCGGCGCGGCTTTATCGAAGTCCATCGGATCGGATGTGATATGTTTTTGCATCGTGTCGATTTCATTGGTGCCGCAGATGGGCAGCGCGCCTGTTAGAGTGTGGAACATCAGGCAGCCCATGGAATACACATCGGAGCGACCGTCCAGCTTGCCGCCCATGATCTGCTCCGGGCTCATGTACGCCGGAGTTCCCAGCACCTGCCCTTCCATTGTCAATTTCTTCGCTCCTGAGCGAGCTTCGTCGAGTCGCTTGGCCAGCCCGAAATCAATCAGTTTTACTTGTTCCGCCCCGGTGTCGCTGACCGTCAAGACGACGTTATCCGGCTTCAAATCACGGTGCAGGATGTCTCTGGCATGAGCATGCGCCAGCGCGTCGGCAATCTGAATGAACATGCGAACGGCGCGCGAGGCGTCCAGGCGACCTTCCTGGGCAATCAAATGCCGCAGGTTCGTGCCGCGAATGTAGTCCATGACCAGAAAAGGAAAGCCTTGCTCGGACAGACCGAAGTCGAAAATGACGACGATATTCGGATGGTTGAGCGCGCTCAGCGCTTGGGCTTCTCTTTGAAAACGAAGAAAAGCGTCAGAATTGGCTCCGCAGGCTTCATACAATACTTTAATGGCGACGGGACGCTCTACCATGCGCTGCTTGGCTAGATAGACCATGCCCAGAGCGCCGCGGCCGATTTCTTGAATGACCTCGTAACGCCCTGCCAGTACGGCTCCCATTAAGCTTAACTGAGACAAGCCAATACTCCTTACCCCGGTTTCACCGTGGGTGCTCGCGCGCGTCTGACTTCCGAGTGTAAAGACTAGCATGCCGTCCCAAGTGTGCACAGATCTAAAGACCTGATGTTACGGCTTACTTTTCTTCTTTTCTTCCTTCGGCTTGATTTTGATTTTCTCGCCTTCGGCAGCCGCGGTCTTCAGTTTCAGATCCGCCAGCGAGCTTTCGACGTCCTGCTCAAGCAAAAGCGGATCGCCGAGAGTCGAGCTGGAGATGGAAGCCAGTCCGCCGGCGGTTGCCGGCTCGACTTTCGAGCCTTTTGTCTGCGGTCTGTATGATGCCCACAGAGAGAAAACCAAGATTACCAGCGCGATACCGCCCCAGAGCAGCGACCAGACGATAGCAGGAACGCCGGTCATAGACTCCATATTCCTGGCGTCACTGTGTTGCGCGCCCATGACCGAGGCGATAAAAAGCGTCTGAATATCGAGTACGGAGTTGAGCGTGGTCTGCACCGCCAGCATGAGCAAAAACATGTGACAGGCAGCATCGCTGGCTTTGCGACTGACCCAGAGGATCGCCGCTCCGATAAGCAACATCGAAACGAAGCTGAAGATGCCGCCTCCGCCATAAAAGACGGTGAGCGCCAGAATGATCGTGCCGATTGTCTGCAGCATAAAACGCGCATCAGCAGGTCGTTTCCCCCACCAGATCAGCAGCCCTCCGAAAAAGGCGGTACCGAGGTAGCCGGCCATCGAGATTAATGGTTTGATGCCGCCTGCGGTCAATGTGAGCCCCGACTCATCGGGCGCGATGGAAATCATCTGTACATTGCCGCCGGTGAACCGAGCCATGAGAGCGTGGCAGGCTTCGTGTATGGTTGTTACAAACAGTTTGAACGGATAAAGAAAAATATTGGCATAGGGCATCTGCCAGCAGATCAGGCTGAGGATCAGAATGACCAGCATAATTTGCACGGTGCGCTCATTCTTGACCGCGTGCAGCAAGTCCGATACTACTAATCTTGCGTGCGCCGCCGCCGCTTTCTTGATCATTGATTAAATCCTCGGATTTACTGAATGCGTGATTGCTTGAATGCGCGGGTTTTGCAGGTATCCAATTCGATTTTCCTACTCAAATTTTACCCTTTGTCGAACCAATAAAGATATCTCCCGCCATTTCAAGAGAGCGGTTGTGAACTTTGCGCCTTCGATCCTGGTGGCGCATGTGGTGTCACATTCGAGCCTGTTTGCGGGCATTTTTGATTGCCAAGAAAAGGGGCGTCACATTAGTGAATCAAAGTATTTGCATGAAATGTGATAGGCTGATTTTTACAACTGGAGGAACGAGAGTGAACCAACATAATCGCGGCCAACTGGAACCTTTGTCCGAGCTGTCTCCCTCGGGGAAAACTCAGTTTCTCGAGATTGATCCTAAGGTGGCGGCGTATACCACCTACATTCCGATTCCACCGCTTAATCTCATTCTTGCCGGCGTCTGGTTCGCCATGGAGCCCAATAACACCTACGCTAAGTTTCACGCGACGCAAAGCCTGATCTTCAGTGGCGGCTTCTTCGTCTTCATGCTCACCTGCAATTTCCTCGCTTTCATAATCAGCATGATTCCTTTGATTGGACCGCTCGTCGGTGGATTGCTGTATTGCGCGTTGTCGCTGGTTACGCTTGCTTACTTGATCTTCTCGGTCAAGTGCATGATTGATGTGCACTACGGCCGCCCTGTAAAGCTGCCATATGTCAGCGATCTTGCAGAAAAATATTCTCGAGGCATTTAGCATGCATAATTTAAACAAGCTCAAAAAGCTGGTCG
This sequence comes from Candidatus Melainabacteria bacterium, assembly GCA_020853845.1. Lineage (GTDB taxonomy): Bacteria > Cyanobacteriota > Vampirovibrionia > Obscuribacterales > Obscuribacteraceae > QKMZ01. Next base: position 3,321 of record JADYYD010000415.1, on the reverse strand, counting down.
ACGAGAACAAAGTCAATGTTCTGGGCGGCGATGTTCAGCAGGGCGAATGGCAGTTCGAGGGAAACACGCTCTGGGGTCCGTTCGAGCAGATCGAACTGAATGGTGAAGTGAAATCCGTCACCATGCAAACTGAAGAGGGCGCCAAAAACATAGCCCATACGCTCGGCTGGGGACTGGCAGGCGGGCTGGTCCTCGGACCTGCCGGCGCAATCGCGGGAATGGTTTTCGGCGGCAATAGAAAACAGGTCTGCGCCATGGTCGAACTCAAGGACGGCAGAAAGTTTCTCGCCACGATGGATTCGAAAATCTATCAGCAAATGCTCGCTCTCACTTTACAGAAATGAGAAGGTCGTAAATAAGTGTCGGCTGCCAGGAGAGCGAAAACCCTTTATCTTTTCAGGCATGCAAAGTCCAGTTGGGATGATCCCGGCCTGACCGACTTCGATCGCCCGCTCAATAAAAGAGGCGAAAAAGCCGCACCGCTCATGGGAAAGGTGATGAGGGCGCGTGACGTTTGTCCCTCGATCATTATCTGTTCTCCGTCCAAGCGAACTCGCCAAACCGCAAAACTCGCGCTGAAGAAAGCAGGTTTGGACGAAGCGGAGATAGTGTTTAAAAACGATCTCTATCTTGCCACCACCGGTGGTTTGCTCGAGATTATTCACAAAACGGATGATCTGCTGAATACAGCCATGCTGATCGGACATAATCCAGGTCTGAGCGAACTCGTCTATCTATTGACCGGTGTCGAGGAGGCATTCCCGACTGCCGCTCTGGCCTGTCTGCGCCTGAATGTCGCTCACTGGAAGGACGTTCGGACCGGCTGCGGCAAAATGGAGTGGATTGTGCGCCCGCGCGAGGTTGTCCGATAGGTTCTCCACAGGGACAGGATTGGGCTCGTTAAACCCAAAATATATGTCCTGGCTAAGAAGTGGTTCATCATTGCCTATCTGTTGATGCGGTTCAAAAAAGTTAACTACGATTGGCTGGAAGGCTGATCTATTCTAGAGTTCGAAATTGTCATGATGAGGCATCCAGTTTTGCTGGCTAACCTAGTAAACGGCTTGTGCGCCCTTGCTACAGGCGCGACGCGCAAGAAAGAAGACTCGCTCGGCGAAAAGCTGTCACAGGGGCGGGTCAGTTTTGATGACGCTCTTTCCCACATTTACCCTCATACTTCGCCTCGCCCCCAAGCCCCGCCGGCTAGTCCAGGAGTAGTCGTCGAAAGTGTGACGATTTATGAGGCTTATAGAGGACTGGCTCAGCCCGATAAGGCTGCTGCTCCACCTCCACCCCTAATCCAGTCTCCCCCCGCCCCGCCCTGCGTTTCTTTCGCTCCATCGATAGCCGACTTTATTGATTCGATAGAGTTCGAGCCCACGCCTCAGAATGTGCCGGTCCAAGGGCAAATCGGCGCCAGTTCGGCGCCGGCGGCAGTGACCGAGGAAGAAATCCAGTCACAGGTCGTTACGTACGATAATTTGCCTGCTTTGACTCCGGCTCAGGCGTCTGTTCACGAATCTTATTTAGAACAGTATTCCGGTCAGTATCCGGTGGAAAGTTACGCGCCCGAGCAATATTCGACTGGCGAGCGATATTCAGAACAATATTCAGAACTATATGTAGATCAGGCTCCGGCTCAAATCGTCGAAGAGACTAATCAGAGATCGTTTGAACCGACTTACGATCGTTCTTACGATCCGACCCCCTCCTGCAATACATTCGACAATCTTTCGGAAATTCAGGCCGGTTTGGCCCAGCAAATCCTCGGCAATTATGCGGAGAGCGTCGCACCGGTTAGGCGTGATGTGCTGGCCAATATCACAAGTGCTTCGTCCGATTTTCTCGCCGGTCGCGGCAAACAATCAGAGCCTGCCGTGTCTGCGCCGAGCAGCATGTCCACTTCAATGACTGCGCTCGTAGACAGAATCTTCAGCATCCTCGAACCCTATGTTCATGAACTCAATCAAACCTTCCGCGCTACCGATCTCTCGATTACCTTCACGCCACCATCTGTGGTGAATGAAAACATCGGATACGATGCGTTGCGCCGTCCGTCTCTTGTTCTGTCGAGCTATCGCTGCCGAATTTCGACCAGCCGTCTGGCTCTGGTGATAAGAGGCAGAGAAGACCATATAGACTTCTTCGTTTTGCCTGTTGAAAGCGTGATGGGTTTGAGCAAAGTTGAAGATCAGCATCAGCCGCTCATGACCTTTTCCGCCTATGCGCAATCCGGCGTTGTTTATTGGGAAGTGGAAGAAAAGCCTCTCACTGAAGAGCGCATGGAGCGATATATTCTTTTGATCTTCGAGCATCTCATGGACGTCACTCGCGAAGAGTTGCTCAAGCGCCCTGCGTTCGCCGGCGCGGTTTAATCTCTGATTCTCGCCTATAGATTAAATCAGGGTTTACCCCCTGTCAGCTATGCCTTTGCGGCCCTATGATCGAAACAATCGGATCGCAGAGTCTAATCATGCGCAGCAAGAAATACATCCCGGCGGTTGTTTTTTTTAGTGCATCGCTTGTTTTGCAAAACTTCGCTTTGACCGCAGCCGCCAGTGAAGATCGTTTGTCCATGCAAACGATTTTGCGCTACCTGAGCGCAGGGGAGCGGAATACTGATTGGCAGCGTCGTCAGGATCTGGAGCGGCTTCTGAACGATCACAAGTCGGAAGCGACCACACTTTTGACTAATGCGCTCGACAGCTCCGACGCTGACGTGCAAAGAAACGCTTCCGAAATCCTTTCGCGCATTACCAGCAATTGGGAATTTGTGGTCTCGGATCATTCGCTGGCAACAATTCTCGGCATAATGAAGTCTTCTCGCTCATCCGTCGTAAAATGCAATCTTGTGCGCACCATCGGTCACATCGGACCGCGCAACGACAAGCTGCAGCCGCTGCTTCTGGATATTCTCAAAAGCGATCCTGATGCGTCGGTTCGCACTGCCTGTGCCGATGCCATTGCCGGGTTTATGCGCGAGGAAAAACCGGCGGCGGCGTCCGAAGCGGTGAAAACGATGTGTTTTTGCCTGAAGTCCGATATCAGTCCTCACGTGCGCCGTGGCATTGCTCAAGCGATGGGTAATCTCCCCAGTCCCCCGGATGAAGTGATCAATGCGCTTGCAGCCGCGATGGACGACAACTACAAGCAAGTTCGCACCGCTGCATGTTCTGCTTTGTCGCGTTTCGGTGCGCGCTCGAAAATGGTGATGCCGCTGCTGTCCAAGATGTTTGAAGAAGAGAAAGACTGGCCCTCCAGGCAGCAAACCTTGAGCGCAATGGTGCAAATCGACAAGAAAAATCCGAAAGTTTTTTCTGC
>JADYYD010000414.1 GCA_020853845.1 Candidatus Melainabacteria bacterium | reverse complement strand
TCGAAATTCCCCCGCCCCAGCCAGGCGATACCGTCGCGCAGTTTTCCGGCAACCGCTATATCAACGACATCGTATACGTCCTGAAACCTCAGGACTTCTTCTATGAATGTTGCATCGTCAGGACTGTCTTCAATAAGTAGCACTCTGACGCGCTGCGTCTTTCTGGCTGTGTTGGTCATTTGAGTCGGCAAATCCAATCCCTCCAATTCCATCATAGGAGGTGCCGGTGATTCCGGTAATTGCCCTCGCGGGTGGTATTTGCAATCACCTGTATTGGTGATGGCTCTCACACCAAAAAAGCTTATCGATTGAGGTACTTTCGCTTTCTGTCGGCCGGCATCTTTTTGCCGCCAATGCCGACCGTCCATACATATACGGTATTGGCCTGCTGAAGATCTTCTTCGAATTCACGCCAGAGTGAAGTTTTCTTGTCGTCATTGAGCATGTAAGTCTCGAAAGTGATCATCTCCAGCTCTAAAAACGCTTTGTGCCATTCGGTGATTTGTTGCATGGCGAGGTTGACCTCCATTACGCATTCGAGTTCTTTGCCTCCCATCCATGTGGCAGTCAGTTTCGTTTCCAGGCACTGAGGATTCATGGAGAAAAATGTTTTGAAAAACGCCCCGCGGCGAGCCAGATGAAGATTTTCGTCAGTAAGGACGAATTTAAACCCGCGTTCTTCCCAAAATTTCTTCATCTGAAAGCGCCTTGCCTCGTCGAAAGAAGGCAGCGCCAGCGATGTCCCAACTAAAAATTTGTCACGCGGGATCGTTCTATTGCTCTGCGGCATTTCCATAACGCATTTTCTCCGCTTTCTTTTGATAAGTCTGCCAGTTAGGGTCGCCTATCTTTCGTAAGTACATGGCATAGTTGTCGACTGTTTCTGCGGCCTGCCAGATTTGCCTGCCGCTCCAACCCTGCATATCGCTTGAAGAGATTGATTTTGCAGCAGACTCGATTAAATTGCCTGCTTCCTGCATCCGACCATTAAGATAGTAGTAGTGCCCCAGATCGTCCTGCGCCTGCCAGAGTTGATGAAAGTCTTTGTTCTTTTGTGCTAAATCTATGCGGCTTTTTAGATACGGCTCCAAGCGAGTCAGTTTTTCACTGCTCAAGAACTGATTAGCATGAGAATAGAAAAATTCATCGAAGGAAAACGAGCTTTGCGGATTCTCGACAGTCAAGTCGAACATTTTTTGAAATGCTTGGCTGCCGAGCTTTGTATTGCCGTTTATTAAATAAGCCTGGGCCGCATAATTATATGCCTGAGCCAAATCATTTTTGTCTTCATCTGGATCTCGCTCACCGGCCGCAATCCATTGATTTGCAATTGGAATCAATTCGGCATCGTTATCGTCAGCTTTTCCTGTCTTTCCTTGAAAACTCAGCAAAGCGACTAACCGTCTTGCTGAATAACGGACCTTTTTGCTGTCCGGTGAAAGATATGACTGTCTCAGTTCGAGCGCTTCTTTTAAGAAGGGAGCTGCCAGCACCGGCTGTCCGGATTTCATTTTCTGGCGATAATAAAGATCGCCCAGAAGGCTCAGATAGTCGGCGCGAATTTTGGCATCGGCTGTCAGGCTGCTGTCCGCCAATACTTTTTTGAGCACCTGCTCGAATATCTCCGGATGACTGACTTCCCTCTGCAGATGCCAGTAAAGCATTGGAGCGATTGCCTCAACACTTGATTCGTTTTGCGTAGCCTTATTCAGAAACGACCCAGCCTCAGCGCTCTTGCCTTCATCGAGGTTGAGAAGTCCCAGAAGGAAATTCGCCTGCGCGTTCATGATCTCGCGTTCCGTTTCCTTTAGCGAGCCGGTTTGCGCCAGGATTTGTGCTGCTATTTCCTTGGCATTCTCGTGCGATCCGGCAGACGTCTCGCTGAAGGCTCGAGAAAGCAGCGCACCAGCTTTGATACCAGGCGGGGCTGTTGACTTTATGTTACTGGTGACAAAGGCCGCATCTTTCATGCCTTTTCCCGAACTGTTGGCGAACGTGTAGCAAAGACTTCGCCAGTTATAGAGCGAAAGAATTAGAGAATCGTCTTTGCTCAATGATTTGCTTAGTTTGTTGATGGCTGAAGTGAGCATAGGAATGGAGCGGCCGGGTGTGCTGTTCTTTATATCTTCGGCGGACAGCTCGCCGAGCTGCATAACCAATCCGTCAACAGCACTCCTTTGATCCTCGGAAATTTTGGAGGGCAGCAGAGAAATTGCTTGAATCAGTGCCTTTCTTGCAGTCAGCGCTCCCTTGTTGAGAGCTACTCCTATGGCGTCTGCTTTCTTGTCATACTTTGCTTCGCTCCGGCGGTCGGACTTCATGTGAGACAGAAGAGCCAGTTTCCTGAAGCTGCGCATCTTTTCGGCACCATCGGCGGAAGGTAATGTGGAAGCGGTATTGAAAGTCTTTTCTGCTTGTTCGAGGTTGCCTTTGTTGAGGGACAATTGACCGGCGCGGTCAATTTCATGCCATGAAGAACCGATTAGAGTCGCTGGTCCTTGCGTGCGATCTATTTGCTCTGCGGTTCTTGGAATGGTGACGGCAATGTAGGCGAGAAGAGCAATCATTAAAATGCTGCCTGCTAAAACGGCGGCGCGCTTTCCCTTGAGAAATTTTGAGCGTGTTTTTACACTTTTCCCGCTGGCAGCTTTCTCAATGTCTGACTTGAGAGACGTGCAACTGCCGTAACGCTCTTCCTTTTTCTTCTCCAGACATTTGTCTATGATTGCCACCACCGACGAAGGCACTGCCAATTTTTTGTCCAATTCCGGTCTGGCTTCGTTCAGGTGCTTCAAGATCGTCTGTACGGCATTCTCTGCGCAGAAGGCTGTTTTTCCAGTCAACATCTCAAAGAGGACGCAACCAATCGAGTAAATGTCCGCTCGTTGATCGAGCGCTTCGCCGCGGCATTGTTCCGGGCTCATATACTGGGGGCTTCCGAATATATCGCCGGTTTTTGTGAGCTTGTCATTCTCACCTTCACTTTCCAGCAATTTGGCGATGCCGAAATCAACTATCTTGATTGTCGATTTGCCGGAGGCATCTTTTAAAACAATCACATTGCTGGGCTTCAGATCCCGGTGGACCACGCCGCGCTCGTGGGCGTGTCCTATAGCGTCGGCAATCTGATGAGCGATACGCAAACTCTCCTCGACCGGCAGGTGACCTTTTTCTTTCAGAATTTCGTCCAGACCTTTGCCATCAATCAGGTCCATGACCATGAAAGGTGCGCCGCTTTCGCTCAGACCCATGTCCTGAACTTTCACGATTCCATCATGTGCCAGTTTGGCGGTTGCTTCAACTTCCTTTTGAAAACGCTGAACTAAAACAGGCTTCTGGGCAATTTCGCTGTGCAGGAGCTTGAGCGCAACAGTACGCTTCAGAAAAAGGTCTTGCGCCTTGTAGACAGAACCCATTCCGCCCTCGCCTATTTGGGCCAGGATTTTATAGCGATTGGCGACGACTTGACCTTCAGCCAGGAGTACGGCACCGACGGGCGAAGAACTTTGAGCATGTTCTCTTTCGAAAATCTTAGTGGCAAGAGCGCCGTCGGTATCTTGCAGGTCGGCGGCGGTATCGGTAGTTGACGGCTGCAATTCGGTTTCGGCGTTTGCCGCTGCTGTCGAATTCGAGCAAGTGCAAAAGCTGCTGCCGCAAGTTGGGCAATTCTCACTCAGTCTGACTTCTTCTTTTTCTCTCTCTGGTATTTCCAAAGTCTTTTATTTCCGTTCATGCATCAGATTGTAGTCGAAAGTCATTTCCATGTTGAAAGACTTGGCTTTGTTCGGCAATTCCGGCAATGGTCCGAATGGTGCCGAAGCCTCCACTGCTTCCATTGCATTTTTGTCTATAGTATCGTTGCCCGAAGTGCCAACGATGCGCACGTTCTTGATTTTTCCGTCGCGCAGCACTCTGAATACGACAACGGCCTGGTTCGAAAATTGTCCTCTCGTCGGGTGCCAGTTGCCTTTGATTTTGGTCTGTATGGCTCGCAAATAAGCTACGACTTCTGCTGAAATCTGCTCTTCCGGATGAAAGGCGCGAACGAAAGTGAGAGGTCTTGCTTCAAGCGACTTCACTTTCTCTTTTAGTTTTAGCGCGTCGGCATCACGCTTCAGTAGTTTTAAAACGGCAATGTGCCCGTTCATAACCTCAATAGCTGTTTTGCTTTCGGTAGGCAGTTTTTCTCCCAGCTCTTTCTGCGCCTCTGCATAATTTTTCGCTGCTTCTTCTAAATTTCCTTCTGTGAAATTGCAATAGGCAAGATTGGCATAATTGGTCGCATCGTAAGTTTCGTTCGGCTCATGGTCACTTTCATCTTCTTCCTCTTCTTCCAATTTATTCGCCAGCTTGATGCTTTCTTCCAAAAGCACTTTGGCCTGGTCGATTTTCTTTTGTTTGACAAGAACGAGGGCGAGAGCTTCTTTCGCTTTTACAGTCTGCAAGGAAAGTGGGTCTTTCGTAATTTTCAGCGCTTCCTCGAATTTTGCGGACGCCTCGCTGAGTTGATCTGTGCGCAAATATAAATAGCCGAGCGCGAACAAGGTCGGAAAGCGCGCTATGTAATAATTGCCATCCGGGTTATTCAAAGCCTCCAGTGACTGATGCAACTGCAACTCGGCCAATTGAGTCTTGCCGCTCAAAAACAAACATTCTGCGATCTGGCAGTTGATTAGCGCGCTTCGGATTTTGATCGTCTTATCCGTGCGCTTCTGCGAATCGGCGAGCGCCGTCTTGTACAACATTCGTGCTTCGTCGTATTTGCCTTGCGCTTTGGCCAGACCGGCTTCGTCTAAAGTTTTCTCCAGCGTGGAATTTTCAGGAACCAGCATTGGTGCAATGTAAAAATGTTTTTCCGCCATCGCCAGC
>JADYYD010000413.1 GCA_020853845.1 Candidatus Melainabacteria bacterium | reverse complement strand
TTACAAACACGCTGCGCAAAGAAATTGCCGAGCGCTCAAAAACGCTTGCCGACTACGAAAAGGTCAGCAATTTCCATGTGCTGGCTAACGACCTGTCGGTCGAAGCCGGTGAACTGACTGCTACGCTCAAGATCAAGCGTAATGTCGTGGCGAACAACTATAAATCGATTATCGACAGACTCTACAAAGAAGAGAGAGTCGAGAAAATTCCAGCCAATACTCAATCAGACAAGGGACTAGTTTCTACAGGTCGCTAGATCTATAGATAAACCTGCCTGACCATAGTGGAGCGCTAACTCAGCTTTTAGCTGAGCGCGGTCGCCGATGCCGTGCGATCGCCTTTTTCCAGAGCGGCCACTCTCAAGACACGTGAGCGTCCCGCTTCCAGAACGAAGAGCGCTCCGTCAGCACCGAATGCCACACCGGTCGGATTAACCAATCCGACAAGGAATGTCTCGCTTCTGCCTTCGCGATTGACGCGGAAAACTGAACCGGCTCGCCCAGCGGTGACATAGATTCGGCCGAGGCTGTCCATAGACAGATTGCCGTCATATCCATCTGCGAAATTGAAGCTTTCCGGCTCAGCAACCTGAATTCTGGCTACTTCGCGTCCATCGAGGGAGCGTTTCACAACAGAACCGGTTGCATGTTCGAGGCACCACAAGAAGCCATCGGAATCGAGAAGCAAGCCTTGAGTGCCGTGGCCAGGACCGCCGACCAGGACTTCATAGTCGCCGGTGCGATCGATTTTGAAGATGCCGCCTGTATTGGATGGGAAATTGGAGACGTAAATTTCATCTCTCGTGCCGATTGCCAGATCGGAAAGGAAGGTGCCGCCGCCGGTCAGGCTGCCGTCCAACTGAGCAAGTATGCGACCTGATTTGTTCGGATCGATACGATAGACGGTGCCTTGAATAGTGGCAACATACAAAACGCCTTTGCGATCGAAGCGCAATCCGGAAATTGTGCTGTTGCCGCGAATGCGCGCATATTCAGTCAACTGGCCGGAGCTGTCGACGAACCAGACGCTGCCGTCGCAGGCGAAGTAAACGCCTCCGGGACCGGACGCCATGCGCGAAAAACGATTGGAATAGGAAGCGTTGAGTTGCGAAAGCACTTTGACGCCGTAGCCTCTGGGCGCGTCCGGCAGGTCGATGACCGACATCTGAGGCGCCGCGGCAGCCTGTTTTGTCTCTTTCTCAACGGGCAATGAAAAATTGTCTTCTTCCTCAGCCATCTCGGCGGAGGTTATATCAATATGGAGGATGAGATGAAGCGGTACGAGGATACGGCGAATGTGAATCTGCCCATCGCTTTCGTGCGAGTATGACTCGACATCGATGTGATCGTGGTCAACCGAAAGAACTCTTCCGGTCACCGTGTTATGGCAGCCCATTCCGTACCAGATCTGAATCTTCTGACGGTTCTCTACAAACCCTTGTAATCTGGTCCTGAAACTCATAGGTAACCGTAACCCCCCAAGATACTAAATCAGCCTAAACCACTTATCTGCCGGACGAATCTACTTACTTTCAGACTCGAACTCTGGAATCTAACTTACTCTTCTTGTTCCCACTCTTGGCGGTCAACCATAAGAGCTTGATTCCAAAACTGCTCTAGCTTGTAATACCCTCTCTCCTTCTCGTGCAACACATGGACGATGATATCGCCATAGTCAAGAAGAACCCATCTGGACTCCGATTTGCCTTCGACCCCAATGGCTTTACAACCCAGGGGTTCCAGTTTTTCGTCCACCGCCTCAACAATCGCCTTGACCTGACTTGGTGAGTCCCCTCCCGTAATGACAAAGTAGTCTGCCAAAACGGTAACTTGCCTTACATCGAGAACTACGGTTCCCTTTGCCTTTTTAACTTCAGCCGCGTTTGCTGCGGCAAAGGCTGCCGTGCGCGAATCGACTGCAGTTGAGCTGGCGGATCTTCGTCCCAAATTGGATTTCCTAGTATGAACAGCTATATGATCAGTATTATAGTTGTTCCCATTTTATCTAGCATTTCACGCTGCCAGAGCGAACTTTTTGGCTGATTGTGGTAGAGACCGGCTATTTTTCAGCAAGTCCCGAAGGTTACCGCCTAAATGTTGCGGATTCTGGCGACTGGCGAAACATTTCGCACTTTTTTTTCGGGTGCAAGAAATGCACTGCCACAAAAAGATCAAAATTGGTGCGTTTTTTGTTTTTTCTGGTCGGATTTTATCTTTCAAGTCTTATCGCCACCATTCCAACCCTTCAGATTAAAGACTGAAAACCATTACAGGACAAAGGTTTTCAGGTTACCGCGGGATCGAAAAATGGTATTCGCAAGATACTTATATAGCGCAAAAACTTTCCTTACAACTGAGCGAAACGGATCTCGAAAAGTAGGTTGGTAAGTGCATCTCGACATCCGCGACGAAAAACAATTCGCAAAAACGTTTATCAAGTGCGACATTTTATGCGCGCCTATCTTGTCTCTGCGTGATAGGTGCTGTATTCTTGCCCTCTACGTAGAGTTGATTACTAGCTCGTAGAACAGGATAGGCACAGGAGGAGACTCAGTGAATAAAGCAGAACTCGCTGCAGAAATCGCCGCCCGCACGACCACAACAAAGAAAGCTGTAGAAGAATTTTTGGCAGCCTTTACCGATGTCGTGACGGAAGAAGTAGCAAGAGGCAATCGCGTAACCCTCGTTGGTTTCGGCACCTTCGAACGCAGAAGCCGCAACGCTCGCGAAACTAACAACCCGCAAAAACCAGGCGAAAAGATCAAAGTACCGGCAAAGAAAGTACCGGCCTTTGCTCCTGGTAAAGAGTTCAAAGAAAAAGTAGACAGATAAGATCGGATAAGAATCGCAGATCTTAATTGAAAAGCTTTGATGAGGGTGCGCAAGCGCCCTCATTTTGCTTGTCAAAACTGGCTTCAAAACTAGCTAGGACTCAGGCTTTTTAGATGCATCTTCTTTGGCATCGTTGTCTTTGTCGCCGTTGCTCTCTTTTTTCTCGGCACCACTTTCACTATCAGTTTCAACCTTTTCTGCCGGCTCGGACTTTTTCTCAGTGGTTTCCGGTGCAGTTTCGCCGGCAGGACTCGAGTCTGCCTCACCTGGTCTGGTCTGGCTTTGCGGTCGGTTGACAGTACCGCCTTTCATCAAAAGATTGAAATTTTCCTTGGCAGTTTTACTTTCTTCTGCAAATCCGGCGCGCTCCAACATGTTTGCCAGCAAAAATTGCGCGCGCGGATCTTGCGGATTTTTTTCCGCCAGCCTTCTTGCATAAACCAGAGCCAATGCGCTTTCCCCGCTTCTAGTCAAAATGCCTGTCAGGCGAATGCAGCAATCTGCAAAGTCCGGTCTTCTTCGCAAAGACCTTTGATAACTGTTTTTCGCCAGACCGAGTTCGCCGGCCGCTTCGGCTGCTTGCCCTAAGTCATAGAGATAAAGCGAGTCGAGAACATCACGCGACCCGTGAAAATCACTGTATAACTCATATGCATCGTTTAAATGCTTGGCCGCTTGAGAATAGTTTCCTGCGAACCATTCACTTAGACCCTGATCGTAGGCCCGATAAGAGCGCTCGAGATCAGTGCGCTTTTCAAGATCATTCGATCCGGATGTTTCCTGCCGGCGAATCTGAGCTGCAGTCGGACCATGGTGAGCGGGAGCACTGGCCTTCACTGCGCTTGCTCGCCGACCGGCACGGGTCCCGGAGCGACCGCGCGAGCGCGCGGAACGCCTGCCGCCTGATGATCTTGCACTGCGAGATGAACGCGCTGAACGAGCTGAACGCACGCTCTTGCTTGAAGATCTCGAGGCACGTCTTGATGAACGCGCCTCGGATTCAATAAGCCAGCCACTGAAAAACGAGGTCACAAGTAAAGCGACCAGGCAAAGACGTGCACTCCAAGCCAATTTTGGCGGAAGCTTTGCAGTGCGGTGAGGAGAAACGTCAGAGCCCATTTTCTGTCGAAGATCCTATTTTAGATGGCATCTAAATTGTAGGATTTTTGGCTTCGCACTCGGCGCGTTCTTCGTCGCTTACACCTTTCATGGTCAAGTTGACGCGATTGCGATCGTCGATTTCTCTGACTTTCACAAT
>JADYYD010000412.1 GCA_020853845.1 Candidatus Melainabacteria bacterium | reverse complement strand
TATGAAAATGGTTCAAGCGGTAGCAGATGGGAAGATTGGCGAAGCACGCCTGTTCAACTCCACCTTCAGCATGCAGGTGCGCGAGGGAAACATTCGCACGAAAGGTGATATGGGCGGTGGTCCACTCTCCGATATCGGTATTTATTGCATCAATGCCGCCCGCTATTTATTCCAAGATGAGCCGTTGGAAGTAGTTGCCATGGCGGCTTCCAGTGACGATCCACGCTTTTCGTCTATCGATGAAACTGTCAGTGCGATACTGCGTTTTCCTGGCGAGCGCGTGGCGTCATTTGTCTGCAGCTTCGGAGCCGCTGATATGTCGAGATACGAAGTCGTGGGTACCGAGGGGCATCTCTGCGTCGATCCAGCATATGACTACGCGATGGAATTGAAGTATGAGATCGTGAAGGGGAAGAAAGAAGTGGCGAAGGAAATTCCCAAGCGCGACCAATTCGCCCCTGAGCTTTTGCACTTTTCCGATTGCATATTGGCTGACAAAGAACCGGAACCGAACGGCTTGGAAGGGCTGGCGGACATTCTGGTCATTGAGGCCATCAATGAGTCTCTCATGACTGGAAAAGCAATCACAGTGAAGAGTGTTGATAAAAAAGCCAGACCAGGAATGGAGCAGGTTCAGAAAAAGCCTGGCATAGACAAGCCGAAACTGGTTCACGTCCAATCTGGTTCGAAGGACTGACCTGGTTCTAAGGACTGAACAAGTTCTGACACACTGACAATCAACCAAGTAAAAAGACCGGTAACGCCGCCTGTGGCGCCATGTTTCTCAATTAGGACGGAACTATTGCCGCGGGCGGCGGTCTTACACCCAGGCATCAAGCCAGGCATCTAGGAGACACGCTATGAATAAAATCTTGAATGCACTATTCGGACTTTCAGACGAATCCGGAGAGGCCACTCATGCCGACGTTATTGATTTGCTTAAAGAAGATCATCAGAAGGTCATGGAGCTTTTCGAGCAGTTTGAAGACCTGGATATGTCGGAAACGCGCGAGAAGCGCAAACTTCTGAGAAAGATCTTTGCAGAACTGGAATTGCACACGCAGTTGGAAGAAGAGCTTGTTTACCCGCTTGTAGAGAATGCTAAGGAACTCGTAACGGAAGCTCGTGAGGAGCACCACGTAGTCGATCTGATCATTGCAGAGATTAAGAAAGCTCGCGCCATGAATGATAAAACGGATGCGAAAGTCAAAGTTTTGAAAGAGATGCTCGAGCATCACATCAAAGAAGAAGAGCATGAAATGATGCCCCGCTTGCCGCAAGGCGAACTGCAGGAAATCGGCGCTAGATTGAAAGTGCGCAAGGAAGAATTGCTCGGCAAGGAATTTCCAGAAAAAGAAATGGTTCATGCAGGCGTTCAGCCTGTTGAAGAACTGTACGGTGGCAGCGAATTGGAAGAAGCAGAGAAAACAGAAAAGCCCGAAGCCGCCGCGAAAAAGCCTGCTGCTAAGGCGAAGAAATCGGCTGCCAAAAAGAGCAAATCCAACGCAAAACGTGGCGGCAAGAAGCGCTCTGCTGCTTGAAAAACACTAGATCGGGGTGATACTGATGACTTTCACAAGACCTTCCACGTCCATCTGGATGGAAACGACCGCATTGCCGGAGTTTCAGCCCCTGGCGACAAATACCTCATGCCAGGTCGCCATCGTCGGCGCCGGCGTGACAGGTCTGACAGCAGCGTATATGCTCGCCAAAGAAGGAAAGGATGTTCTGGTTCTTGATGATGGCTCTCTTGCAGGCGGTCAAACGGAGCGAACAACCGCCCATATAACAGCGATGCTCGATCGTAAGTATGAGGAGCTGGTGCGCATCTTTGGCGTCGATAAAGCTACAACGATTGCCGCCAGCCAAATTGCCGCCGTTGAAAAACTGACTGATATCGTTTCGTGTGAGCGTATTGATTGCGATTTTTCGCACGTCGAAAGTTATCTCATTCTCGGTCGCGAGCAGAAAACCGAAACGCTGTTTCAAGAATTGCAAGCAATGCAAAGCGTCGGTTTTTCCAACGTGATTTTCGGCGAAACATCACTGTTTAGAGATGTCGACATTCCATATCTGATGCTCAGCCATCAGGCGCAATTCGACGTACTCAAATACATTTATGGACTGGCGGCCAGAATCACCGAACTTGGTGGGCGCATTCATTGTGGAACACATGTTGCGAAAATCGAAAACGGCAAGCCGGCAGAGCTGACCACCAGCAACGAGCGAAAGATTACCGCGGATGAAGTAATTGTCGCTACGCACTCACCGGTCACAGACCTTGTTTCCATTCACACTAAGCAGACGGCATATCGTTCGTATGTCATCGCGGCGCAAGTGGAAAACGACGATTTCCCTCCAGGTCTGTACATGGACACGGAAGACCCCTATCACTACGTGCGCACGGCTCAAAGAGGCGACAAGCTATATGTGATCATCGGCGGAGAAGACCATAGAACCGGTCAGGAATCCAATTATGATGCCCGTTACGACAAATTAGAGCAGTGGGCTCGCTGGATGATTCCAACCCTCGGACCAATCGAATATCGCTGGTCAGGACAGATATACGAACCAGTCGACGGCTTGCCTTTCATCGGCAAAGATCCGGAACATTCGGAGAACCTTCATGTCGCATCCGGATTTTCCGGATCTGGAATTACGGGCGGCACCTTAGCTGCCATGATCATCACCGATCAGATCATGGGGCGTCTCAATGAATACGCGGATATCTACAGCCCGACGAGAAAAACCGTCGCCACTCTGCCGGAGTTTCTCAAAGAAAACCTCAATACTGCTGCACAATACACCAGCTATTTTGCCGGCGGCGAGGTCAAGTCGGCCGATGAAATTCCGCCCGGTGAAGGTGCTGTGATCGCTCAAGGAATGCAACATTTTGCCGTGTTCAAGGATGATAACGGTCAGATTTTTGAATGTTCTGCCGTGTG
>JADYYD010000411.1 GCA_020853845.1 Candidatus Melainabacteria bacterium | reverse complement strand
GATGGGCGAACTTTTGAATGATCTCAATGAAGTTCAAGCGATAGTGGCCCGGGAGGAAAGGTCCAAAACCGGCACGGTCAGAGCTGTTCGAATGAGCAGGGAACAGCAGCACCTGGTTCTTATTTCCTTCGCTGCCGCATTGAGCTTGCTGGGTGTTGCCGCTTGCACTCTGATGTTCATCAACATGGTCAACCATGCTTTGGTCGGCAAGGCTGCCGGCTCGAAAGAAGCCGCCGAGAAAGAGAACGCCGATGACCGTCTTGTTTTTCTGGAGCGGCAGAGAACTGTGCGTTTCCTCGATCCCCGGCGCATGGACGACAATTTTGTAAAAAGCTATTTCAACGTCGATCTCGGCATCACGGCGCTGGACCTGGCCGGCTCTCACGTTACGGATAAGAGCATGCCTTCGGTGACCACCCAAAAGGGTATTCATTTCATCACTTTTGACGGCGCCAACATTACCGATGTCGGCATCGCCAATTTGCGCGTCTTGCGCGATTTGCTCGAACTTCATCTGGATGGCACCGGGCTGACCGACAAAGGCATGGCTTATCTTGCCGAGATTAAGTCTTTGAAAACCCTTTCTGTAAGAGGAACGAGAATTACCGACGACGGCGTCAGGGCAATTTCCGGATTGAAATTGCGCTCGCTATTTTTGTCCGGAACATCGGTCACTGATGAAACTTTGAAGATGCTTTCGACTATGAAAGACTTGCAGCGTCTCAGTTTTCGTGGTTGCCGCAAGATTTCCGGACGCGGCATCAAGTATCTTTCGGAATTGCCGACTCTGCAGTATCTCGATTTCGAGTATTGTTTTCTGGAGCCGGAGGGAATCGAGTCGCTCAGCCGTCTTAAGCATTTGATTGCTCTGGAATTCGGGCATACCAATCTCACCGCCGACGGTATCAGAAAATTGAGCCGTATCGAATCGCTGGAGTATTTGAATTTGAATGGTTCTACTGTAGAGCCGGCTTGGATAAAGTATCTTGGAAAATTGCCCCGCTTGCGCAGCCTGGTTCTCAATGTTTGCCGCATTGATCCAGGAGCGATTGCTTTGATGCCGGAGCATCTGCCCAATCTGACTCAACTGCAGATGCGATTTTCTCGCCTCAGCGATAAGACGGTCGAGCCTTTAAAAGGGCTAAAGAGCCTGCAGTTTCTCGATATGGAGCGCTCAGGCGTGACGGCGGAAGGCGCCGTTGACTTGAAACGGCAGCAGGGCCGCCCGGACCTGCAGATTCGTTATTGAACTGGCGCAGTTGCGCGAAGTACCCACGCGTATTTGCCGGACATGATTTAAACCACGTTGTTTGAGCCTGGTTGCCGTGCCGGATAGCATTAGGCACTGTTTCGACTATTTGCTCACTATGGATGAAATTGAAAGTCCGATTCTGGTTTTGACCCAGGAATAATCATAAGCAATCTTTCTCTGTGCCTGACTTTGCGGACTTTTGTCCGCCCAAGTTTCGCCTGCAATTTTGGAGGTTAAGCATCGACCATGTTCGATTTTACGCAAGTATTTTCCGGATTTATCGTTTTGCTCGTTGTCGTTTTTTTCGGTCCGGCATTGATTTTTGCCGCATTTGCAAAAATGTCCGGAGAGAAAGTTCGCATGCCGTCGCTTGCCAAGCCGGTTTTGAAGATACTGCTGGACCTTGCTTGCGGTCTGGCGGCGCTGGCGCAAATGGTGGCACAGGTGGTGGCGGAGCAGTTGCCTCCGAAGCATGAGCATCTGAAGCCGATCGTCGCCGTGTCTTTAAAGTTCGCAATTATCGGCGTCGTTATTCTTCTTTTCTGTCGTTTTCTCGCTCAAATGGCTGAGCGTTAGCGCATAAATATGTCTGGTTTTAGGGCTTTCATGGGTAAAAATATGACAGCCCTTTCCGGATGTATGAAAGTGAATCTGCAGGACGGCGATGATGGCAAAACTATCATCAGGCAACCGGATCAGACCGATGGTTTTACCGGCAAGCGCGCCTGCCCGAAATGCGGGCTGGAAGTGCCGCTTTCCGTAACCAAATGCCCGCAGGACGGCACGAATATCGCCGATACTCTGGGTGAAGGGCGCAAGATAGTCGGCAATTATGAATTTCTCGAATTCGTCGGTTCGGGCGGCATGGGCGTCATTTACAAAGCGCGGCATCCGGTTTTGAAACGGTTGGTGGCGGTGAAAATGCTGCACAGCCATCTGATGACCGATGTGATTGTGAAACGGTTTCAGCAAGAAGCTCTTGCCGTGAGCGGACTCTCGCACGCGAATGTCATAGCCGTGCACGATTTCGGTTTGTCCGAGCACGGGCAGCCTTATATGGTGATGGATTTCGTGGACGGCAAGCCGCTTTCCGAGATTTTGCGCCAGGGAACCCTTGGTATCGAGCCTGTATTGAACATCGCCATCCAGTTGGCCGAAGGTTTGCAACACGCGCATGAGCACGGGGTTTTGCACAGGGATTTGAAGCCCAGCAATATCATGGTGACGGATGCCGATTGTGATTTTCCGGAGGCAAAAATCGTCGATTTCGGCATTGCCAAAATCATGGAGTCCGAGTCTACGCGTGTCACGCAAACCGGCGAATTGCTGGGCACCCCGCAATATATGAGTCCTGAGCAGTGCCGCGGCGGCGAGTTGGATGCGCGCTCCGATGTCTATTCGCTTGGATGTGTCATTTTCGAGGCAATCACGGGCAAGCCGCCATTCTCCGGCGAGTCGATGGTTTCTGTGATTGTCGATCAGATTTCAAAACCGGCCCGCAGTCTGGGAGAAGTCCGGCCTGATATTCAGTTTCCCATCGAGCTTGAAGACCTGCTGGCCAAGGCGCTCGCTAAAGAACCTGTCGATCGTTTTCAATCTATGAACGCTCTCTTGCAAGAAATGATTGATGTGCAGCGAGTCGTCGCGCAGCGAGAGAAAAGCAAGAAATCCATCTGGCGGTATTTGAAACTCAATCGCGATCAAAGGCATGTGCTCATGCTTTCGATCGCTTCTGCTTTCGCTCTCATAGGAGTGGCTTCCAGCTCGCTTCTCTATGTAAAAACAGTGCAGGCGGAGCTGGAGAAAAAGAAAGGCGCAGCGCTTCAAGCTTCTGCCGCCCCCGTGCCCGCCCGCACGCCGGATTACCTCTTCAAGCGCATCGCCAAAGATCGCGTCGACATGATCAAATTCATTCCTGCCGACAAGTTTGATTATTCTTTCGCAGAGCGGTTTTTCTCGCGCAATATTTATATCGACTATCTTGATTGCAGAGGGTCGCAAGTCAACGACGCAGCTCTGGTTTTCATCGGCAAGCAAATCGACTTGAAATGGCTGAGTCTTCAGCACACCAAAGTTACCGACAAGGGATTGGATTATCTCAAGGATCTCGTCTGGCTCAATGAATTGCACCTCGATGAAACCGAGATAACAGCGGGCGGAATCAAGAAGTTGAGTCCCATGCGCAATCTGTCGGTGCTCTCGGTGGGTGCCACCAATATCGGTGATAAGGGCCTGGAGAATTTGCACTACTTGCCTGTGCAATCGCTCAGTCTGGCGATGTCCAAAGTGCCGCTCACCGACAATTCTTTTCGCCTTCTCTCCGCGCACAAGCCGCTGCTCGTTCTCAACTTGTGGAATGTAAAAGATTTGCCTGAAGCTTCCATTGCCCGCCTCGGCTCCTTGCCTAACTTTCAAGAATTGCTGCTTGAAGATACGGACATAAAAGATTCGGCAATACCGTATATTTGCAAAATCAAAACGCTCAAAGTGATTGAATTGGCGGGTACTCAGGTGTCGCTGTCCGGCATCAAGCAATTGAGCAAAATGCCGAATTTGGAATTGATCAAGTTCCGCGGAGCGCCGATAACAGCAGAATGGATACCGGTTTTAGCGAAGTTTCCCAAGCTCATCAAACTAAATATCCCCGAGTCTAATATCGATGATGCCACGCTGGCTTTGATACCGCGGATGATGCCGAAGCTGGAAAACCTGGATCTGGAGAATTGCAAGAAGGTTACGGACAAAGGCTTGGCAAGCGTGAGCAAGATCAAGAGGCTGTTCTGGACCAGAGTAAAAGGCACTGCGGTGACGCCGAAGGGCGTTGCCGATTTCAACGCGCATAAGCCGAACAAGGAAACGACGATTCAGTATTAACCTTGCGTTTTCAACTTTCCTAAAGTCAAGCATGTAGGATCTATCCGCTGGCGCTTGGAGAGTGAATCATGACGATCATCACCGGTCTTTCGGGAAACGAATTGTATTGCCTGAAACAAAAGGGTTATGAACCAGGCAATCTGGTCATTGGAAACAGCGTTTTCGCCCTGGGCTTTGTCGGCGGCGTAGCGTCCGGTTTGAAGACTCTGGGCGGCGGAGAAGTGCATCAGCTCACCGATATCATTCGCGAGGGGCGGGCGCTGTCTTATATGCGCATGACGGAAGAGGCGCGCCGCCACGGCGGAGACGGTGTCACCGGCGTGACCAGCCAGTTGATTTTCCATGATTCAAATATCGAATACTTGTCCATCGGCTCCACAATTCACCGCGCCGGTGGCGGCGTTCCCGGAGAGCACGTGGAAAGCGATCATGTGTTCTCGACTTCGGCAAATGGACAAGAGCTTTATTGCCAGCTTGATTGCGGTTTCGAACCTGTTCAATTCGTCTTCGGCAACGTCGCTTATTCAATAGGCGTGGGCGGCGGCATCATGGGTTCGCTGCGCAGTTTGAAATCGGGCGAAGTGATTGAGTATTCGAGCATGCTTAATAAGACGCGGCATTTGGCTCTGGAGCGCATTTCTTCCGAGGCGCGCGAAGCCGGCGCTAATGCGGTTCTTGGTATTCAAACAGTGATATCGCCGCTGATTGGCGTGCAGGAAATGTTGATGACCGGCACGGCATCATACAACCCGGATCTTCCGCCCGAGTACAAGCAAAACCCCATCACAAGCGACTTGACGAACGAAGAGATGTGGAATGTCGTTCACGCCGGATACTATCCGATTAAGCTGGTGCTGGGTGTTTCCGTCTTTTCAGTCGGCTTTGCCGGCGGCTTCAAGGCAATGATGAAGAGCTTCGTGCGCGGGGAAATCAAGGAACTTACTTATCTTATTTACCAAGCTCGCATCCGCGCTCTGTCGATGATCCAGGAAGATGCGCAATCATGTGGCGCTGATGACGTCGTCGGCGTGAAGACATATGTTTATGACTTCGGCGGCGGAGTTATCGAACTTCTGGCCATCGGCACGGCCATCAAACGTTTCCCCAATATCGCCCCGCTTTCCGGTCAGTTGATTCCACAGGCGATCATAAAAGACGTGGAAACGTTCACCAACAAAACGCCTTTGATGGCGGCGATGGCGCAGGCGCTCTCTGCCGAATAGGCGCGTTTCGCGGCTGACAAACTGTCGCTTTTAAAAACGGTTTGCATCTCTTATGTGTAGTAGTAGAGCGGTTTGAAAAAATGAGAGAGTCAGGGGGTTGAACCCGAGACTCTCTCCAAAAGCCGCCTGCTATGCGGTTTTTCTCTCAAGCATTATGAGCGCTGCCCCTGCCCGTCGCGAAAGGCGAGGAGTTTTTCCTTGGCGGCGTTGATTGTCTTTTCGGATTTGGCGTAGCAGAAGCGAATGTGATTCGTCTTCGCGTCAGGACGGAAGAAGCAATAACCCGCCACCGTCGCCAGCTTGTGGTTGTCGAGCAAGTGCTCCCACAAAAGGCGGTCGTTCTCGAAGCCCAGTTTGCTGGGGTCCGTGAACAGGTAGTAAGTGCCTTCCGGCTTGTGAGCGAATTCAAAACCTGCTTCTTGAGCCACCTGGCAGATCTGGTCGCGCAGGGTCTGATACTTCGCCACCATCTCCTGGTAGAACTCATCCGGCATGTTGAGAGCCGTGATGCCTGCGATTTGCATGGGCGACGGCGCCGCCAGCGTGAGATAGTCGTGGACGCGCCTGAGAGCACGCGTGTATTTTTCAGGCGCCACGGCATAACCAAGACGCCAGCCGGTGATGCTGAACGTTTTGCTCAAACCGGAGATGGTGATGGTGCGCTCGCGCATGCCCGGCAGTGTCGCCATGCTGATGTGCTTGCGCCCGTCGTAGACCATGTATTCGTAGATCTCGTCGGTGATCGCCAGCACGTCCCACTTCTTGCACAGGTCGGCGATGAAGGTCAGCTCCTCCATTGTGAAAACGCGACCGGTCGGGTTGTGAGGAGTGTTGATGAGAATCGCCCGCGTGCGCTTGTTGAAAGCGGCTGCCAGCTCGCGGCGGTCGAACGTCCAGGTCGGGCTGTGCAGTTTGACGTAGCGAGGCGTGCCGCCGCAAATAGCGACGTTGGGATGATAATTCTCGTAGAACGGCTCGAAGATGATCACTTCGTCGCCGGGGTTGACGGTGGCCAGAAGCGAAGCATTGAGGGCTTCGGAGGCGCCGACGGTGACGGTGATTTCCGTCTCCGGATCGGCGTCGATGCCGTTGTAGTGCTTCATCTTGCGGGCGATTGCTTCACGCAATTGTGGATAGCCCCAGGTGTTGCTGTACTGATTCCAGTCAAGATTGACGGCGGCCACGGCAGCGTCTTTGAGAATTTGCGGTGCTGGATACTCGGGCAGTCCCTGACCGAGGTTGGTAATTCCGGGAATCTGGGCGACCAGCCTGGCGGCGTCGCGGATGTTCGACTCTCGGATGATCAAAGCACGATCGGAAATTGCGGAGCGCGAGCGAGGCTTGCCTTTGAAACATTGGGCAAGCGCGCTCAAGCGCTGTCGCAAGGATGGGAGTGAGAACAGACTTTTCATAGCTCTGCCTCCTAACTTACGGTTATTTGGAGACGTTTCATTTCCAGGTCAAAACGTGCTTCTACTGCCTTCGGCGAAGGAGTGAGCGGCGTCTGGAAAGCTATAGCGAGCAAGAGGTCGGGAGTTTGTTTGCAGAAAAACAAAAGTGAATTGAAGGTGCTAAACACTAGCAACAGCCAGAGGCGGGCGTATCTGCGCGCGCGTTATAAAGGCGTTCATTTGAGGGTTTACAAACCGCAGAGGCGAATCATGTTTTTTTTCAGCACTCGGTTCGATATTCGAAAGGCGGTCGGCACAAGCTGCGCTAGACGCAAAACCCACTTGACATCAAGGTCTTAAATCGGGTGTTTTCAATTCTCTTTGCATCCCGGCTTATGGCTCAGGGGTGGTGTTGCGGATGGCGTTGTCATGAGTTGCCGGCTTAATAGTTATGTGAGCTTTCATCTCAGCCAACAGAATCTACAGGACACGTTTATTAGTGCCATTTAGCCGCTTCTTCAGCGCTTTTCAATTGTTTTGACGGGGGCGCGCACGTATGGTCTCAGAGTCACTTCTCATAACTCTTCTTTTTTCGAGTCTCATACTTCTTCCCATCCGGTAAACACGTCCTCATTTCACTCAAGCCTAAAGGTGTCCCTTCACTGGCGCACCGCGGGTAGTGTCATGGTTCGTCCGGGTTCAATCGGCAGCGATTGTTCGGTTGAGGTGGTGCATTCGAGAGAAGTGTCACGGCAGAACGCCCGTTGGCGCGTTCTGAGTTCAAACCCATCGAGGCTCAAACTTCGATGAATTATGGCTCATTGAGCCCAAAACTGGAGATAACACTATGTCAGTGAAAGCTGAAGTTCTCACGTCTCTCGGCATCAAGTTCGTTCGCGAAAGCGGCGGCATCAGCGAGTACCTGTTGGAGTCCAACGGTCTCAAGATCCTGCTTTCCGAGAATCACAACAGCCCCGTCGTCACCGTGATGCCGCTCTACCGCGTCGGCTCGCGTAACGAGGCTGTCGGTCACACCGGCGCCACTCACATCCTCGAGCACATGATGTTCAAGGGCGTGAAGGACGGCGTTACCGGCGAGGTCTACAACTTCCCGGACCGCTTCCGTCAGTACGGCGGCGTCTGGAATGCCACGACCTGGTTCGATCGCACGAACTACTTCGAGACGGTTCCTGCGCGTCATCTCGAGCTGTGCCTGGCCACCGAGGCCGACCGCATGCGCAACCTCCTCATCAAGGAGGAAGAGCGCGTCACGGAGATGACCGTCGTTCGCAGCGAGCTCGAGATCGGGGAAAACAACCCCGACCGCGTGCTTCTGCAGAAGCTCTATGCTCACGCTTTCGTCGAGCATCCCTACCACCACCCGACCATCGGGTGGACGTCCGACGTCGAGGCCATCTCGGTCGAGCGCCTGAAGGCGTTCTACGACGTCTACTACTGGCCCAACAACACCACGCTGCTTCTCATCGGCGACTTCGAGTCCGAAAAGGCTCTGGCGCTGGTGGCGAAGTACTACGGTGTTCACCCGTCTTCGCCGCAGCCGATTCCGCCGGTCGTTACGGTGGAGCCGAAGCAGGAAGGCGAGCGGCGCTTCGAGATCGTGCGCGAAGGCGATTCGCCGCGCGTCGCCCTCGGCTTCCACGTGCCTGAGGCTGCCCATGCCGACACCTACTCGGTGGCGGCGATTGCGGCTATCCTCGGCTCGGGCAGCAAGTCCAGCCGCCTCTACCGCGCTCTGGTCGACACCAAGCTCGCCACCCAGGCCTACACCTGGCACTTCGAGCAGCGCGACCCGGGCATGATCATGGTCTTCGCCGCGCCTGCCGACGGCGTCAGCCACGAGACGGTCGAGAAGGCAATTCTCGCCGAGCTCGAGAAGCTGGCGAGCGAGGGCGTTGACGAGTCGGAGCTGAAGCGCGCCAAGCTTGCCAATCGCAAGCGCACCGTGCTGGCTGCCGCCGACCCGATGAAGCTCGCCGACGCAATCGGTGAGGCTGAGTCGGTCGCCGACTTCACCTTCTACACCACCTACGGCGAGAAGCTGGACGCGGTCACCGCAGAGGACGTGAAGCGCGCGGCCGCGCAGTACTTCACCAAGGAGAATCGCACCGTGGGCTACTTCATTCCGAAGCGCTCCCAGGCCACTGCCGATGCCACCGCATCCGGTGACGTCGCTGCGGACGGCGCTCCTCTTGCAGTCGCACCGGCTGGGGAGGCTTCCCAGTCTTCTTTCGCCGCGCGCACGCAGAGCAAGGTGCTGGCCAACGGGCTGAAGCTGCAGGTGCTGCCGACCCCGGGCACCGGGATCATCGGCATGAACCTTCAGTTCGGCGCCGGTGGCTACTTCGCCCCTGCCGAGAAGCCGCTCGTGGCTTCGTTCACCTCCAGCCTGCTCACCTCGGGCACGGCTTCCATGGATGCTCGCCAGATCTCGGCGGCGTTCGAGGAGATGGGCGCGGGCATCGGTTTCCGCAGCGGAAACTTCTACACCAACGCCGGTACCAAGGTGGCGGCGGTCGACTTCGAGAACCTGATGCGCATGGCTGCGGACATGCTCATCAATCCGACCTTCCCGGAAAAGGAGCTGGCCACGCTCAAGCTGCGCTACGCTTCGCACTTCAAGGAGGCCGTCTCGGACCCCGAGTCGATTTCGGACAACGAACTCAATCACGCGCTCTACGGCGTCGACAGCGTCTTCCACGACAAGTCGCCCAAGGACTGCCTGGCTGAGCTTGCCACCATCACCCGCGACGACCTGGTCGCCTTCCACAAGAGCGCCTACACGCCCAAGGGCGCGGTGCTCAGCGTGGTCGGCGACATCACTGTCGAGGAAGCGGTGGCTCTCGTCGAAGCCACGCTCGGTGCCTGGGAAGGCGGCGAGCAGCGCGAGATCGTCGTGCCCATGCCTGCCGTTAACAACGCCGGCAAGCGCATCGACGTGCACGTTGCCGACAAGCGCAGCGCCAGCATCTCGCTCGGTTACGCCTCCGAACTCATCCGCACCGCCGAAGACTTCGCCGCCGCGCGCATCGCCAATGCCGCGTTCGGTGGGGGCTTCACGAGCCGCCTGTTCAAGGTGGTTCGCGTCAAGAACGGTCTGACCTACGGCGTGTACTCGGCCTTCAGCGACCCGACCTTCGCAGGCGGGAAGTTCGGCATCGACCTGCAGGTCAACCCGAAGAACATCGAGCGCGCCGTCGAGCTGGTCACCCAGCTTGTGCGTGACTTCGTGGCTTCGGGTATCACCGAGCAGGAGCTCACCAACGAAGTCGGCTACGCGATCGGCACTTTCGAAGTGCAACTGCGCAACGCCGACGCCGTTGCCGCCACGATGACTCAGTTCGAGGTCGTCGGGCTGGGCGTCGCGGGCATGGATGCGTACGCCGACGAGATGTCTTCTCTTACCAAAGAGAAGGTGGACGCGGCGATTCGCAAGTACATCGACCCGGACAAGTTCGTCACCGTCGTCGCCGGTACTCTGAAGTAGGCGCAAGCACACTTAAGGGTAACGGCGTATGTGATTGCAGCGGCGGCGCATGAGGCAATTCCGCCTCATGTGCCCATCGAAAGACGCCGATGCCGGGCGGGTGGTGTTCGCAAGAACACTGCCCGCTTCGGCTGAGGCTGAGGACACTCGAATGGAAATGCTTATCGCCCTCGCCTTCGTCGCGGGCACCTTCGCCGTCACCTACGTGACGAGCCGAATCTGCTTCATGGCCAACCGCGAATGGCAGATGCTGGGCGCTGTGATGCTCTGTGCCGCAGGGGTGATCTACCCTCTCGTCATAACGGGCTTCTGCGCCGCACTTTATCTGCCATCGCCCGTGGTGCCGCCGTTGACTCTCGCCGTCGGCGTGACGTCGCTGGTGGCGCACTTTCTGGCGCTGAAGAAATCAAAGCTCTAACGCTAGAGTTCCTTTTGCGTTTGAACGCCAATAACCCTATTTGACCCGGCGTGTTCGAAACACGCCCAAGCAAGGAGTCATCATGGACCAGAAACAAATGGTGAGTTCGCTTGCCGGACCGCGCATGAACAGCGTGCTTTACGCTGCCCGCCTGACCGACTTCGCCAATCGGATGAAACCGAACAGCGTCGCCATCATCGTCAGCAATCCGGAGCGCACTCGCTCGAACGACACGGAATTCGAATTCCGCCAGTCGTCAGACATGCTCTATTTGACCGGCTTTCCGGAGCCGGAGGCGGCTCTCATGGTCGCCAAAATCGGCAGCAAGCTGACCGCCACTCTCTTCGTTCGCCCCAAGGAGCGCGCTCGCGAAATCTGGACCGGCATCCGCGAGGGTGTCGAAGGCGCGAAGAAGAACTTCGTCTGCGACAAGGCTTACACTACGGACCAGTTCTCGAAGCAAGCGGCTGCCGCCGTTTCCGCCGCCGAGACGGTCTATTACAAGTTCGGTCACAGCGCCCACTTCGACGAACAGTTCGACAAGATCTGGAAGGCGAAGCAGCGCACTCTGGAAAACCCGGAGACGATCGTCCACGAGATGCGCCTGTTCAAATCAGAGCGCGAGCTCGACATCATGCGCCATTCCGCCAAGATTGCGGCGGCGGCGCACAGCGAAGCGATGCGTCATTGCACGCCCGGCGCCACCGAGTACCAACTGGAGGCGATTATCGAATCGGTGTTCCGTTTCAACGGCGCTGATTCCACCGCCTACAACAGCATCGTCGCCGGCGGCAACAATGCCGTCATCCTGCACTACACGACCAACAACGCCCCGCTTGCCGACGGCGACCTGATGCTCGTGGACGCCGGCTGTGAATACCAGGGCTATGCCTCGGACATCACGCGCGGCTTCCCGGTCAACGGACGCTTCTCGCCCGCTCAGCGCACTGTCTATCAGCTCGTTCTCGATTCGCAGAAGGCGGCGCTCAAGGTGGCCGTCGCGGGCAAGACCCTGACCGACGTGCACATGGCCTCCAGCCGCGTGCTGCGCCGTGGGCTCTTCGAGCTGGGCATCATCTCCAAGGATGTGTCCACCGTGCAAGGCGAGCGTCGCGCCCTCAAGGCTCACGCCAAAGCCGCCCTCGCCGCCCGCAAGGCCGGCAAGAAGGCGCCTGCCGAGCCGGTTACGCTGCGGTCGTTCTTCATGCACGGCACGAGCCACTGGCTCGGTCTGGATGTGCATGACGTCGGCACCGGCGGCACCCGCGACCCCTACGGCAAGAAGCGCAAGCTCGAGCCCGGCATGGTCTTCACCGTCGAGCCCGGACTGTACTTCGACAAGAACGACAAGCGCGTGCCCAAGCAGTTCCGCGGCATCGGCGTGCGGATCGAGGATGACGTCGCCATCACGGCGGCCGGCTCCGAGATTCTCACTGCCGACGTGCCCAAGGAGATCCACGAGGTCGAGGCTCTGATGGCCGAAGGTCGTCGGTTTCGACTCGGCGGACAGCGCATCCAGTCGATCCACTAAGATCGGCTGCCACCGCTTGAAATAGAAACCCGGCAGGCGTGCATGCGGCAAGTGATTGCTCGTGCACGCCTGCTTCTTCTGTTTGCCAAGGCAAGCAGACCCGCAACATACCTCGTCGCTGTCGCCCGGTAAGCGGCGGCGCGAGTTCCTTCCCTTTTGCGCAGACACCGATTCGGCTTCAATGACGAGTCAACGGTGCCGGCGCAAACGGGGCAACCAGGGAACTGCAAGAATCAACTCTTGCAGCCCATCAAGAAGCCGCAGGAGACATCCCGTCTCCTTCAGCGGCCTTAGAGGATTTATGAAAAACAGAATTGCCGTGGCAATCGCAGGGCTCATGGTTCTGGCGGCTCTAATCGTCGCCTTCCAGCCCAAGGCTGCCCTCCTGTCGCCGAGCGTGAGCTCCATCGACACCACACTTACGGACTCGGACAAGCGTTTTCCGGCTTGCGCCAACATGCCCGACCCCGGTCACAGTTCCAATCTCAAGGACAACCGGTGCGAGCACAAGCGCATCCAGCCCAATGCGACCGAGAGGCTGACTCACACGCCCTTTCTGCCGCGCTAAAAATAGCCGGTGCTTGTAAGTTTGCATAAATCTTGACCGAAAAAACTGGTCGTTAGAGAAGGTGGCAGGCAGATTGCGACATTTGCAATTTGCCCGCCGCCTTCTTTTTTTTGCCGGTGTGTGCACCATATGCGGTGCTATTTTGTTTTTGAAACCATTTATACTATCGAATGTAACAAAGGGCGATTACTTTGCACCTACTTTGCGTTTCAAACTCTTCAAGTAGAAGTCGGACTGAGGGATCTTGTTTTTGGCAAGCACGCCGTTCAATGTTTTTTCCAGCTCGCTGATAACATTCCTGCCGCTGTTCACTGTCAGCATGCCCATGTCCTGCCCGTCTTTGAAGTATTCAACATCGCCGCAGGTGAAACAGATAACCAGCTCGCTATTTTTCTTGTCATGACTTATCACCAGGGCGTGATGCGGCTGAAACAGACATTGTGTCCGGTAACCGGCACCGATCTGTTTGCTCACGAGCTGCCCGATTTTTCCTGTTTCGCCTTTGGCAATCTGTGTTTTTCCGAGAATTTCATAACCGTGAAAAACGGAAAATTCTTTCTTCTTGCGCGTGGCAGCCGATGGGCTCTCGATTGAAAGCAGAATAATTGATGAGGCGCTGTGCAAATCTTTTGCCAGTTGCGCGGCGCCTTTCTGATTCGTGTCGTCGGCGGCGGCGGCGGCATCAAAGAAACAGCAGAAACTCACCAGTCCGGCAAATAATAATGCTCGCGCTGTTAAACCGCTGGCGTGTTTTTTCGCAGTGAATTGAAAAACTTTTTTGCTGCTGTCCGGTCTCATTGATCATACTCCTTGTGCACCACATATGGTGCATATCTATTTTCTCAGGAACGTCGTTTTGATTGCAATAGAGTTGCAAAGAGCGAGAGATAGTCAAGTGCTCGCGCTAATTGGCCGATAGAGTTTCTCTTGAAAAGAAATGATTTAGTCGCCAGAGGTAGATCGGGACGCCGGGCCTGAAGTAAACGTATACAAGCTATTTACCTTTTCACCCAGTCACCCTAACCTAATCGCGAAAAGTCCCTTCTGTCATGACTTTCAATTCGCCTGCGCGCATTTATCCGCGTGCGGATGTTGTCGGGCTGAGCTTCTTTTCGCCGGGTCCTTTGTGTATCTCGTGCGTAACTCGCACTGCGCTTCGGCGCATGTTTGGCAATCTAGACGTCTGCCCGCGCAGCGTCGCTTCGGCGATGTTGTCCATTGCGGCGTTTTCGAAATAGAGCGCGTTTGTTCTCTTTGAACGCGCTCTTCAACGACACGCACACTTGCGTTTCGCCAAGAGGAAACCTGAAATGAGTTTCACTACACCCATCGAGATTGCAGGCCTGACTTTGAGTCCGCTGATGTTCGGCGCGATTCTGGCCTGCACGATTGTGATCATCGGTTCAATCACCGGCTACGTCCGCCGACGCATCCGGTTCAAGCTCGAAGGTCTCTATTCTACGAAGCGAAGCTCGTGGAACGGAGCCATGAGCGCCACGTCCCAGGCGGACAAAGCGCTGCGATGTGATCTGTACGGTCTGGTCAAAGGTCAGACCGTCTTTACCGGAGCCAGTAAAGAAACACTTGACGCCGCGCGTTCGGGATGGGCTCTCTGGTCCGCCAGGCGCGCCTGCGCCGAGCGCATTCTCAAAGAAGCGCAGGAGCTCAAGGAACGGTTCGACAGGCGCAGATGGTGGCAGCTTTCACACAAGCCGCTGCGCACTGCGCTTCACAAGCTTACCGACAGCGACACTTCCGTCGAAGGCGCGATTCTGAGCGGCACGGCTCTCTCGGCGCTGGCCGATTTGGTCGCCACTCAGACCATCAGCGGCGCGAAGCTGATTCTCGAATTGCAGGCTGATGCCGGCAAGACAACGACCGAGCTTCTGCGCCTTCAGACGGCTGTGCAGCGCGCCAACGAAGCCAATCGGCGCTTCGTCGTGTCAATTACCGGCGCCGAAGGGCTGCAGGGTCTTAAGAACAGTCTGGCCAAAACGGGCGAACTGCCTTTCGATCCGTACACAGAACGCTTCTTGCAAATCGAGGAGTTGCACAAGCAGTTCGTCACCTTGGCCAAAGGCGACCCGCTCACCGACTACTCGCTCGCCGAGCAGGTGCTCAAGGGCAAGGTGAGCGTACTGCATTCGGCGCTTGTGAAAGTGCTGGATCTCCACTCGCAGCTCGTGACTTATCGCAATGGTCTGCGCCTGCAGACCCGCAGAGTCAGCGCCCTGACAAGCGAGCCGCTCAAGCCAGGCTTCCCGGGCGCCTTCGTCAGTGCTGCAGCAGCGGCGCCCGAAGGTAAATTGCTCTTCGCGTTCACCGAAGACAAGGACGAGCTGGACAGGCAGTTGGAAGCGGCCGCCGACCTTGCGCTCGAGCTTGCTGCGGCGCTGGTCGCCGGCAATGCTTCCGAGTTCGAGCTTGTTCTTCCGCGCGCTCAGAGGACCGTCAAGCAGGCAACCAAGATCGTCGACGACGTGCTTGGCGCCAAGGCCTACGTCGACGCCGAGATGACCACCATCATCAAAGAGTCGAGAGAGGCGGATCTGGAAGCCGACCACGAAGACACCGCGGAAATCCGCCTGCTGTACACCGCTCAGAAGTGGCGTGCCGCGAGCAATTCCGTTGTGCTTCTGCGCGACCTGCACTGGCAGCGAGTGACCACCCGCGCGGCTGTTGCCGACATGGAAGGCAAGCTCGCCGCCAGTCGCAACGCGCTCGACGCCAAGCCGTTTATTTTCTCGGCTGTTGTGGACGAGTTTTGCGCCGACATCTCAGAGGAGGCCGGCCGCATCAAGCGCACTTCCGACTTCGGTCGCACCGACTGGAAGTCGCTTTTGCAAGACATTGCCGCTCTTGTCGAACAGATCTGCGGCGCCTCGCCGTCGTCTCTGGCTGAGCGAATTGCCAGTCAAACCCACGACTACGACCAGGCGCAAGTGTCGCTGCACGCGCTCACCGACAAGCTTGCCGACCTGCAAGCCAAGTCGGGCGATCGCTGGGGCGGCGCTTCGGCTGCCGAAATGCTCGCTGAGACCGCACCGTCGGTGGAGGCGGTAGTTGAGCAGTCGGCAGTGCGGAAACAGCCCTGGATGGCGCTGCATCTGAGTGCCACCAGTGTGATGGAACGGCTCAAGCCCGCGGAAGTCTTGATTGCCGACGACCTGGACAAGGACGCTCGGGAGTTCAAGGTGATTCGCGACCTCGAGGCTGAAATCGTCGCCTGCCGCACCACGCCATATGTGCGTGAAGTGAACGGCGTCGAGTACGGCTCCGGCATCTACTGCAACGTGGCGCCGGCAGCCCGTCTTCTCCAGTCGGCATACGTGTCTTACCGGGCGCGTCGATATGACCAGATAAGGCGCGACGCGGCTCTGGCTCTGGATGTGCTTTTCAAAGCGCATCTGGAGAGCTGGTGGCTGTGCTTGCAGATGATGTCCATGAGCGACGATTTCGGCGCTCGCCAGTTCGCTCTTCAGCAGGGCTACACGGACTATGGCTTCGAATACTGGATGGCCAAGCGCATCGCCGAGTCGGTCGCGCCCATCACAGCGAACGCCAACGCCGCTGCCCAGCAGATTGTCGCCAAGTACAGTCTGCCTCACGCTTTCGGCGCCACCGCCAAGAAAGCGAAAGCGGCGCATGCCGTCTCGTTCTTGTTGCCGGGGGATGCTCCAGCGATCAAGGATTATGAGAGGTCCTATGCCGCCAAGAACTAGATCGACGATAAGCACGAGGACAACAACGACGAGGACGACGCGCACACCGGCTAAACCAAAGCCGGCACCGGCGCCGCCTCGTCGAGCTGCCGCGCCGCGACGCACTCGGACGCCGGCGCGCAGCCCGTCTCAAGCTGAAACTACTGGAGCCACTCCTATGAGCAATGTATTTCTGCCAGGCTTGAACAACGAGCACCGAACTCGTTTGGCCGAAGCTCAGGTTCCCTGTTATGACCTGACGCTCGGCGAAGATCAAGGATTGATGATCGAGCAGCAGCACCTGGACGCCGCTCTGGCTGCCCTGGGTGCCTACATCGAATCGCAGTCGCCATCAGTGTTCGAGGGCATTGCCACGGCGGTCCTCAAACCGAAGGTTGCGGCTCTTGCGGTCGAACCCAAGTATCACAAGGTCACCGACGACTGGAAGGGCGGCGACAACGACGAACTCGTTCAGTCCGTCCGCCACTTCCTCGTCCCGCTCATCGATCGTGAAGTGCAACTGCACACTCGCAGCGGCTATCCGTGCGAGCCGGTCAACGACGGCAAATTCCACATCCATCTCTACTGTTCGACTCTGGCTTGGAAAGAGCCTGGCGTCGTGCCGCCGGAGACGCTTTTCGGCTACCCGAACTCCAACCGGACGCGGACATTTCTTCCGTCCGGGCGCGGCATAACCATCGTCGATGAGGCGAGTGAGTTTGCCGTAGCGGAGCTGGTCGGGCCGAATAACCTCTACGTGATGTGGAATCTGCAACACAACTACGAACCCAATCGCGGTCGCATCTTCCGCGTGCTCATGCAAAAGCTGGCGCACGTCCTCGGGTTGTCCCCCGAAGACCACCGGCGGCTGATGCGTCAGCGCTTCGTGGAAGAGTGCTCGAAAGCAATGGTGCGTGTCGTTCGTGACACCGCCGGCGATGGCGAGCAGGGCGTTCCCGGTCAGGGTGACGTGGTGCCTTCCACGCTCATGCCCAACTCGCGATTCGGCGCGCACGTGCCCGCCCTGATTCCCGCCGCCGGCAAAACTGCCGTCACGGTCCAGGAGCACAAGACGCGCATCGCCGCGCTGCGCAAGCAGCTCACAACCGCAATCGCCGCCGCTCGCGCCAAAGAGCGCAAGCTGCTCACGGACGAAAGCGTAGATCTCGATGAGTTCGGCTTGGAGTACGAGGACCTGATGAAGGTCAAGTCGGTGAAGGACGTGAAGGTCGAGCGCGACACCATCGTCATCTTCACTGATGTTCTCAACTGCCGCGACGAGCGCTCCGGCGTCTATCACGAGATTGGCGCCTTCAAGATCGAGTTGCCGATGAACGGCAATCAGCCGCGCTGGACCAACCTGACTCGCCGTGTCACCGGCATGAAGGAAGGCATGCACGCGCCGCACGTCTGGGATAACGGTCACGCCTGTCTGGGCAACACCTCGGACATCTTCCCCAAGCTCTTCCTCCAGCGTCAGTGGTCGATTGCCGCGCAGCTCGCCATCGAGTTCGTGCAGTCCGCCAACACAGCCGACGCTGCCGGTAAGCATGTCAACCGCTGGCCCCGCGCCGTCGGTCGCTAATATGGAGAGACGAATATGAAACACTATTTTCTCACCGGTGTGAGCGCGGCGCAGAAGGCTTCGCTCAACGAACAGATGGTGGTGCTCACCGATATGCACATCGACGGGCAGGACGGAATCATGCTCGACGAGGAGAACAAGAACTTCGCTCTGAAGTTCCTGGGCATGTCTGAGAAGAGCCAGAAGGCGACGACTTATGCCGGCATCATCCTGGTCGTTTACGGCAAGGCTGAAGCCGGTGAAGCGGACCAGGCCAAGCCCAATGCGGTCGAAGTCAAACGCCGCACGCTGGCTGCTCTGGACGCCGATCATGAGCGCTACAGGCAGCTCTACATGGCTGCCTGCTCGAGCCGAATCAATGAGCTGATTGCTCAGAACCGGCAAGAGCTGATCACTCGACGTCTGACGATCGAGCAAACGCAAAAGGCTCTCATCCGCGAGCTGCGCGCCCTTCGTCTTACCGAAGGTCGCAGTTGCGGTATGGGCGTCATCGACAGGGAAGTCTTCCTGAGCGAGTTCGAAGCCCTTGTGTCTGTGCCGCGCGTGAAAGACATTCGTGTGGAAGACGGTTCGATTTCCGTTTACACCGAGATGCTTTTCGCCGACGATCCGCGCAGCGGCAAGCGTCATGAGCTGGGTGAATTCGTCATCCAGTTTCTCACCGACGGTCAGGCGGACTGCGTTCGCTGGTACAACTTGACGCGTCGTGTCAATGCCGGGCGCGATGTGCAGCAGGCTCCGCATGTGTACAACAGCGGCCGCTCCTGCCTGCACATGATCAAGGACTCGCTCGTGGACCTCGTCTCCGAGATGCAGTTCGCCGTTGCCGCTCAACTGGCAATCGACTTCATCGAGCAGGTGGATGTCGAAGAGCCGGATGGTGCACAGCTCGACAAATGGCCGGAGCCGATTTCGGCCGGGCTCGCCGCCGACAAGTCGGAGCCGAACCTGATTGATGTCGACGCCGACCCCGACAAGTCGGAGCAAGCGCCCGACGAGTTGATTGCGAACGCAGCAACTTCGCAGCAGGCAGCGGCAGGCCAAGCGGAAGCGACGGGCAACAGCACAGAGCCTGCGCAGTAATTCCGCGTTCGGTAGGTTGAGAGAGCAGGGGGTGAAGAGATTCACCTCCTGCTTTTCTCAATTCTTTTTGGACGTTTCTACTAGGCAGTGTAGCAAAAAGCGCCGTTCGTGCACGGATTTTCAGCAACCTTGTGTTCAGGACTTGTTCAGTTTTGCGTTCTTAATATGGTCGCAATTCCCTTGTCCTTCCAGTCACGATTTTAAAAAATGAGCGAGAGAACGGCAGCGACGCTGCAAACAAAATTTTTCGACGACGGCAATAGATTGGCGCGCGAGGCGGAAACCGGCAGCATGCAACGCGTGAATCAAGAACTTGCACAATTTCGAGAAACCCTGTCCGCCCCGGAATACAATGCTTTAATCAAAAGCATACAATCGTCAAACACAGCGCGCGTGGCACAAGATCAATATGATTTGGCAGGCGGGCAGGTGAGCCGATTGACTGTCCCCACGCTGATTTTGGAAGATTCGAAAACCGACAGGGACAAACTTCCCGATCATATTGGTGGACGCATTTTATCCGACAAGAAACAGGCGGCGCAGGAGCCAAAGCCTGCAACACCTGCCGCAAAGGCATTCAGAGACGGAGACTATCCGTTACCGTGGAGCGAAGCGATGGCGGACAAAGCATTTAGAGATGTGCTTTATCCAGGCAAAAAGTAGAGATAGTTTTTTTTCCTAGAGCAAGGGACGCAGAGCCGGCATATGCCGGCTTTTGCGATCTTTAAAACCGTTTGCGCCCGATGGCAAACGCGAATTTTGGGAATGTAGCAAGAGAAGTGCCAGTTCGAGTTTACTTTCGAGTCTGCTTTCGGTCTGCTTTAGAGTCTGCTTTCGATTCTGTTTTCAGCTTTTGAGACTGTTTATGAACCCAAGCCGTTTTGCACTTATTTTGACTTGCTGTCTTCTCGTTTCGGGATTGACTGATGCTGCGCATTCTCAAACGTTTAACCCGCCGGACCTCAATAATCCGACCAAACCAGATCCGAATTACGTTCCGCCTGTGAGGCCACCAAAGCTATATTTGCCGCCGCTGGTTGACAAGTCTGCCTTTCCAGCTTATGACAAAGATTCGTATGCAAAGATGCTCATGAAGCAGACGCGCGCAAAAACTGTCTGGTCGGCACCTACGAGGCAGGAGCAATCGATGTTGCAGTCGGTCTCTGAGAGCCAGTTGCAGCAAGGGGTTGAAGATCCCAAAACTCTGGATTTGAGTTGGAAAACGGCGGCGTATTTTTTCAAAATTCAAAAGTACAATCAAGCCGAGCCGCTTTTGAAGGAGATTGTCGCCACTATCGAGAGCCATCCGCAGACACCGCAAAGCAAAGCGATTTTAGAAGATGCGAAGAAAAAGCTGATTGAAATCAACGAAGCGCGTGCGAAAAGATTTCTGCCCGGTCCGGTCAAATTTCAGTTTCCGCGGATGATACCTCGCAAAGGCTTGGGGAACTCGTCATTTTCGCCGTCGTCATCGAGTTCTCCAAATTCGCCGTTGTCGGGCTCTCCGTC
>JADYYD010000410.1 GCA_020853845.1 Candidatus Melainabacteria bacterium | reverse complement strand
TCCAAGTTGTCCTACGCTTCGCAAGAAGGCTTCAATGCCGCCACCATGGCTGAAGTCAGCAGCGATGCTTACGGACCGAATGCCACACGCAGAGCCGAGATGACTGCTAACACCAGCATCGCCTATCTGAGCGACTTTCAGATCGTAGGAGCCGACAATCAATCAGCACTGGCAGCAATCGCCGCAAAACCACTTTCGCCGAAACTGGAAGCTGCAGTGGACAAATTCGAAAAAGCGGCCAATGGCGGCTTTTTTGGAGCCGGGACTGATGAGGTGGGCATGTGGGATGCGATTGCGTCGCTCAACGCCTCTGAGCTGTCTCTCGTCAATGAAAGATTTGCTAAGAAGTACGGCAAGGACTATGCCGCGCATGGTCAGCGCTGGGACATGCGCAACGAGCTTTTGGACGAGCTAGGTCAAGAAGATCTCAGCCGCTTTGCTCGTTTGATCAAAGACAAGAATCTGAATGAGGTTCCTTTGACATTCAGGACTTCCGGCGATGCCCTATTGAAGCCGAATTCGGGATTGACTGCCGGCGAGATTTCGCGCATCACGCTTCCCGATGGGCGCGATTATGATGTCTATGTTCCGCGCAACGCAGACAGCCGCGCGCCGGTTATCGTGGCGATGCCCGGAGCCGGGCTCGGCGACATGAAAAACGTGATGGCGACGGAATCGGGCTTGACGATCGAAGCTGAAAAGACCGGATCGATTGTTGTTTTTGCCAATCCGAAGTCGCGAGCTCTGGACGACTCTTTGGGCCTTGCCAGCGCTTCTTGGAACACACCCGGGCGCACTAATTTGCCTGCCCAGATCGACAATTCTTATGATGACCGAGTCTATATGGACAATGTTTTGAACGACCTTTCTCATCGTGCTCAGACTGCGGACAAAGTGGGCATGATTGGCTTTTCTGATGGTGCGCGTTTCGCGGCGGTCTATGCTGCCGATCGCCCGGACCGCGTCGCCGGAGTTGTCTCGATGAGCGGTACCTGGATGGAAGGCGACGCCGCTCCGACCAAAGCGATTCCGATGATGATCGTGCACGGAGATAAGGATGAGATGCTGCCTTACACAGGCGGATTTGGTGACACATCCGAAGAAGTTCCAATCGCTACCAACCTGGACAGGTCAAAACCAGCCCTGCAAGCAAAAATTTGGAGCGAGGCAGGCGGCGGCAGAGGTGACGTCGTGCAACGCAAGGACGAAAGCGGGCTGGAAATGCGGGTTTATGACGGCTCCGCTCCGGTAGTCGAATACATCGTGAAGGGTGGACAACATGGAATTCACGATTACAGAAACAACGGCAACCGCTTCATTCAGTGGGCTCTGGGCGAGCCGCAGTTGCAGCACGACTTCGTCACCAAAGGCGCCGGTTTTCTCAAACAGCATATAGTGCGCGATTTGACCGGAAAGTAGACTGATTGCGCCTGATTTCGAATCTGAAAACTGTCAGGTATTCTCTTTGGGCGCCCAGGCCGACAATGCAGGAAAAGTGCCTGTCCATGGGACCATCGTCGAGCCGTCGAGAATGGCGGCGTGATACTTGACCAGCGCCTGTTCGAATGTAGACTGCAGTTCTCTGAGGTGTTTGTATTCTCTTGCCGCTCTTGCCACGCTCAACTGCTGTTCCGGCGTAGTAAATCCGTTTTCCGCAAGGCACGCAGCGACATCATTCGGGATTACGATCGCGATCGAGAGATCGTCATCATTCGATGATGGGAATGCCGTCCAGGTTTCTTCAAGCAGTTTCACGCCATGGCTGCTGTAAACGCCTGATTGAGAAAGCAGATTCTTGCCGTTGGCATCGACAAGGCGCGCCAGCCTGAGAAAATTGAGAAAACTGATAGGCGTTCTTTCCACAGTTTCCGTCTCTGCGCAAGGAAAGGTGTCCGTAGCATGTATTCGCCTGAGCATTTTAATCGCGTGGGCGAGGCTGAATCGTGTCTGCCTCACGAGACGCTGAACTTCGAGAATCAGGTGCAGGCTGTCGGTCGAGATAAACCGCATGGAGACAAGGGTTTCTCCAATCAATGCGCCCCGCCGAATTGCCTCTTGCGCCACCATCTCAATGTCATCACGAGAAAGCAAACCGACATCCACGCAAATCTGCCCGACCCGTGTTTTTTGCAGTTTTAACTCTTCTTCCTTGCTTTCAGTAATCGAGTGGGGCTTAACCGAAACTATCGCGTCAATGGCCTCTTCCCGCGCAATCAGCCCGGTGCGCAACTGATTTTGGATTTGCACTGCTTTGTCGATGACGTCCTTGTCGAGGTTGGAGCCTGCCACCAGGACCTTTCCCAAGGGCAGGCAAGTGGCCTTGGCTATCTTCAGCCCCCGCTTGAGCATATTTCTGTCCAACAATTCGCCGTCGACAAGCAAACTGCCCAGCCTGTTCTTGACCGGACTTTCCACGCATATCCCCAGCAAATCGAGAGCTAGATTAAGGGGGACTGACTTGCGTTTTGCCAGCAAAATTGCCCTGGTTGCCGTGTCACGCGAAATTTGTTCGTCCCTGACCAGACTCTGCGCTGCCACAATCGAATGCAGATTATCGAAATCCAACAAGTTTTGAAGTATTAATTGCATACCAAGCGGCAG
>JADYYD010000409.1 GCA_020853845.1 Candidatus Melainabacteria bacterium | reverse complement strand
TGCGGAATTTTAAACACACTTGCCTGGTCTTGTGGGGCATTATGGCGACGAGCAGACGGCGCCTCCGCCTCAGGCGAAGTCTGATGGGCTGGTAATTTGGCAGGGTTAGACTCGCTCAAGTTGTGTCCTCAATTCTTTAAGGGTGGCGAATCTTCCCGACTCTTCAAACTTGGTGGCAGTTGCAACAACCTGATTCATAGCAGCGCTCACCGAGCTCCTCACCTCCATTGGACGAGACTCGCTGATAGGCTCAGGATCAGCGCCGGTGAGAAGAAAATGCAGAGTGCAACCCAAAGCATAAATGTCGCTCGTTTCACTGAGCATTCCTTTAAACTGTTCGGGCGACATATACGAATGTTTCCCCACAACGGTATTTGTCTTATTGCGTGTGAGTTCCTGCGATGCGTCAAAATCCATGAGCCTGATTTCGCCGTTTTTATGCAGCATGACATTGTCCGGAGTTACATCACCATGAATAATCGGTGGGCAGAGGTCATGCAAATATGAAAGCGCATCACAAAGTGCCGCACCCAACTTCACCACCTCGTCGTCAGGACGGGGGCCGGATTGGGCAACCAACTGTCTGAGCGTTACACCATCGATAAATTCGATAGCAAGATACCCGCGCATATCCTCGATGAAGAAGTCATACAAGCGGACGATCAAGGGGTGATTGATGCGGCGCAATATTGCCACCTCTTTCACCAGCGAATCAGTTGCTTTTTTCAAGCCCCGCTCGTTATCCGGAAGAATGAATTCTTTTATCACCACCTGCGCAGGCATCTGAGGCAGCGATGCTTCCGGCAAAACGGAAGCGAGATACGCAGTCCCTTGTCCGCCACCGCTTAAAATACGCTCGATTTTATAACTGTCGCTCAATACGGTGCCGGCAGGAAGGGTCTGCTCTTGCCGGAGGCGCTTTGTACCTTTAGAGAGACTCATTTCGGAAAGCCAGAGTTCTGTGTACGACGCAATAGACTCCGACTTGGTCAAATTGGCATCACCAATTATCTCAGCATGGGGAGCCCATGTTCGCACGCACGAAATCAACGTGGTCGAATCCATCGCTTCTTTTACGTCGTCCCAAAGTATCAAAACATCCGAAGCATTCTTGAACTTGAAGTAGACATAATTTGGTATCAAACTGAAATTTCGCTGTCTCATTTCCACTTTGACCAGCCAATCCCACGGCATGACTGCGGTCATATAGCGATCTTTGATGTCTAGTCCTTTGGCCTTGAGATCAAGCTCTGAGCGAATGACTCCTGCTGTGGACGCATATTTCAAAAGCAGCACGAAACCCCATGCACCCAGGGCCATCAACTGCACCGGAAGAAACAAGTGGAGGAGCGCTGACAATCCGAGCCAGAAGAGCGCAGCTATTAAAAACGCACCAACATAAATCCGGCCGGCATTCTCCGCGCTGGCCATCTCCCCAGCCGGAATGATTGGATACTTTTCGAGTTTTTTCAGGTCGGCTCTCATATCGGCCCATCTCACCCAAAAATACGTTGGAAAACCAATTAATGATACATGGAACAAAAAATTTGAGGTCAGTCTCTGAGAGAATCAAAAACGATAGAAGTGGCATAATCTTGGAGTGAGAGACGATTGTTCCATAGCCGAAAATCAGCCAATTCGCCAGGAAGACACATTAACCTCCGGGCAGGGCTTTGGCGGTGCGCTTGAACTGACCGCCGGCACAGTCATCGCCGAGCGTTATAAAGTTATCGAAGAAATAGGTCGCGGCGGCATGGGCGTCGTTTACCGGGTGCATCA
This sequence comes from Candidatus Melainabacteria bacterium, assembly GCA_020853845.1. Lineage (GTDB taxonomy): Bacteria > Cyanobacteriota > Vampirovibrionia > Obscuribacterales > Obscuribacteraceae > QKMZ01. Next base: position 2,644 of record JADYYD010000409.1, on the reverse strand, counting down.
ATTGACGCTCGGACGCGACATGGCGCTTAAAACCATCGACGCACATGATGTAAAGGACGCCACCTGGCGGCGGTTTCAACAAGAGGCCAAAGCCAGCAGCCTCCTCGACCACCCTAATTTGATAAGTGTCCATGACTCAGGCGTGATTCAGGGCAAACACCCCTATTTCGTCATGGATTACGTCCAGGGCACTACTCTTTCCAAGCTTGTCGAGGAGAAAGGACCGCTTTCAGTCGAGGAAGCATTGCCGATTTTCATCCAGGTTTGCTTCGGGCTGGCGTATGCGCACGACTTGGGCATAGTTCACCGCGACCTTAAACCCAGCAATATCATGCTGATCAAACCGCCTGGCGGCGGCGCCTACACTGTAAAAATAGTAGACTTCGGAATTGCCAAGTTGCACCAGGCGGAAGGTGCCGACATACAAGAATTGACAAAAACCGGCGAGATTTTTGGCAGTCCCTTGTACATGAGCCCAGAACAATGCCTTGGTATTGCGGTCGATCACCGCAGTGATATTTATGCTCTCGGTTGCGTATTTTTCGAAGCACTGGCCGGATTGCCGCCATTCATGGGCAACACTGCGCTTGCCACCATGATGCAGCACCAGTCCGAAAAACCGCCGACCTTGAAAGAAGCCACGCTCGGTAAAGAGTTTCCTGCAGGTGTGGAAACATTGATCAGTCGCCTCCTCGAGAAAGATCCGGAGAAACGCTATCAAACGCTAAAAGCAGTTGCAAGAGACATGGGACTTTTGCAGCAAGGATCATCAGGCCAGGCTTTCACGCATGCCGATTCAATTTTGACTGAGACAAAGAGTGAAACTGCCAAAACAAGCGTTACGCAACTGGCATTTGCATGCGCAGCCAGCGCTCTTATCACTGGTGTTGCAGTGTGGATAGTAAAAGATAACATTGATGCCGATAGTTACTCAAAACAACTCGAACGCGAAATAGAAACGTATAAGCGCGAAAGTTACGCGCTAAATAGATACACGTCTGTAGATGTCACCGTGCAGTCCAAGACGATCGTTGGCAAAGACGGGCGAAGAATGAGGCGTATCTTGTTCATGCGGCCAATCGGAGAGATCGCTCTTGCAGGCACCAAGAATTTCCAAAGAGCAAAAGGAGTTTTCGAAATTCCAATAGATCTGAGCTTTAATCTTCGAGTTCAAGATTCCGACGCACCGATGTCACCGAAATTTCTGCTGCAATTTCAGCCGGACGACCTCACCGAATTGAGCTTTAATTCAAACGAGGGGGTTAGCGACAGAACCTTGGAAAATTTAGGTCACCTGAGGGAACTTAGATATCTGGCGGTTCCCTACACTGACATCACCAATGCTTCGATTAAGGCCATAAATCAGCTTCCCAAATTGGAAGCACTTTTCATTGGGCAAAATCCAATCACGGAAGAGGGACTTCTTACACTCAAGAGACTGAATCAATTTACCAGTCTCGGGCTGGGAAGATTGCCTTCAGTGCACAGAATAGTAAAACGGTTGAAATCGTCCAATCAGCTTGTTGTGCTAGCCCTGGACAAATGTAATGTCGATTCGAGTGATGTGAAAAACATCAGCGAAATGAAAGCATTGATTGAATTGAGCCTTGCTGAAAACGAAAAGGTAAAAGACAAGGAGCTGCAAATTCTTACGGCAGTGAAATCATTGAAAAGACTGGATATCTCGCACACTCCGATTACGATTAAAGCATTGCCGCTTTTGAAAGAGTTTCCAAAATTGCAGACCCTGCAAATTTCCAATACCATGTGGAGCGATAAAGAATTGGAATACGCAAGGCAGATGTATCCCCAAATCGCGTTTAGCGTCCACACCAAGCAGCGCGACGAGTTCAGAGCAGCCGCGAAAGATTTGGCGCCACCGGAAGGTCTGGGAAAAACAACGATTCTAAACACAGAATCCAAGCAAAGCAACAAATGAACTGACTTTGGAGCCATGAGATTGGAAGGCGAGCACAAACAAACCGAGCTGGATGAATTTCATGCTTCCGTTGTTCTCAAAGAATTGATGCCGGATGAAAAACTCCTATTCGCTCGGCTGGAAGATCCTCTGCCGCGCATGATCACGATGTCCAAGGCACTGCTGGGCTTCGTCATTGCCGTGATGATATTTGAAATTTATGTGAAACATCATCCGCCGCCGACCTTAGGCAATGTCCTGCTTTTTCTCATTACCTGGCTCGCATTCATGCTCTTGTTCAAGAAAATCTACAAGTGCGTAGATGCTGTCTCAACCAAGCGCTTCCTTCGCGTGCGTCCAGGAATTTCCATTCATTACGGATGGTTGAAAGACATCGACAGGGTGAATGTCTGCAAAAGAAGCGCAGATGCCGGCGACCTCGAGATAATCCTCAAAGAATCAGGAAAGTACGAGGCGCGCAATTTGAAGAAGCCTGAGCTTAAACCGCGAGTCAGTCACGGCGTAAAACGCTTCGTCATAACCAACGTTCAGTCCGCGCCTCAATTGAAAGCGGCCATCGATAGCTTGCTTTCAAGCAACTAGTCTATTTACTTGTCGCGCTCTTTAGTGGCAACAGTTGCCTGCGCTGCGGCTAGTCTCGCCACCGGCACGCGGAAAGGCGAACAGCTCACATAAGCCAATCCGATTTCGTGGGCGAAAGCGATT
>JADYYD010000408.1 GCA_020853845.1 Candidatus Melainabacteria bacterium | reverse complement strand
GCGTGTTCCAATCTTGCATCATAAGTCCAGGACTGACTCTCCTTTTCCATCACGCTGGAAGCACTTGTAAGGGAAGTGATTGTCAATTCGGAAGTTCTAGATTGACCCGGTGCCAGCCGTATGCGCCAATTGAAGCCGCCGGGCGACATCACTGCTTCAGGCTGCGAGGAAACTTTCAATTCCGTGTATGACGAATCAGCCGCGTAACCGTATCGAAGGTAAGCACCGACTGTGGTGTCAATTGCTCGAGGCTTTTCTTTCGATTGAAAACCGCGCACTTCGAACATGTCTTTGAAATCAGCACCGGTGCATATTGCTACGGCAACTTCAATTTCCTGCGCGGAGAAATTCGTGATCGTCACTCTTTCACTGACGCCCTGATACATCGCTACTTCGCGTCTGAGCACAATAGACCTATCGGCGTCTTTCTTTTGCTGGCGAACACCGTATACAAAAGTGCCTGAAAAACCTTTGATGTCTTTGGACAACAATTCAGGAGCTTGTCCGTTGATTACATAGCGCAATTTGCTCAGAGTGCGCGTGTCGTCGCGGTAGAGTCCGTACGCTGAATTGCCGCTGCCGGGAATCATTCCGGTTTCATCAAGAACGTACATGAGCGCATCGTGTTTCATGACAATGCGCGGCTCGCTCAGCGGATCGAGCGTTTTCTCCGGGTCCTTGCCGCAAGCGCTTGCTTGCGATGTTTTAGCCGGCTCATCGGCAAGTGCGGGCAGCAATGATTGAATGGAGAAAATTGTCAGTGACAAGAATGCGTGCAGGAGAAATCTGCAACCGGCTTTGAGTTCGCATTCTTGCAAACCTTTCGATTTAGATTTAAACAAGCGGAATCGTAAACTTGAATTCACTGCCTTTGCCAACTTCGCTCTCCACCCAGATTCTTCCACCGTGTAATTGAACAAAAGCCCGACAGATTGCCAATCCAAGCCCGGAGCCTTTTTCTGTATTCTCAGAGCGCCTTTCCACTTGATGGAATTTTTCGAAAATATGCTCCAGCTTGTCTTTCGGAATACCTTCGCCCTCGTCTTTCACTGAAACGGTGGCGAATGAGGTGCCTTGTTCTTCAGTTTTCTTCGCCGAAAGAGTTACCTTTCCACCCTGCGGCGAGAACTTGACGGCGTTGCCGACAAGGTTAATGAGTATACGATCAATTCGCTCCTCATCCCCCATTGCAAGCAAGTCTGTTTCGATAAAATCTAGTTTGACGCCCCTGGACTCGGCAAACACCGACATGCTTGCTACACAGGCATCGAAGCATTCGTTGAGCGACACTTTTGTTTTCTCTATGTTCATTTGCCCGCTGTCCGCCTTCTCGACATCAAGCAGGTCATTGACGAGTGTTAACAGCCGATCGACGTTTCTGCCTCCGGCATTGACGAAATCAGTGCCTTTTTGATCGAGACTGCCGTGTTTTCCAGTTTCTAAAAACGTAAAAATGTGACGGAGCGTCGAAAGCGGGGTGCGCAGATCGTGCGTCACCATCGCCATTACTTCTTGCTTCAACATCTCTGCGTTGCGTCTTTCAGTATTGTCGTGAATGACGCAAAAAATCGTGTCCTCTTCCTTCGAGAAATGAGCAGACATCAAAGCATGCACGATTGTCCCATCCGCTTTTTTCATCTTCAATTCGATGGGATTGGTGTCGCCTTCAGTTTTCAAATCGGAAAGAATTTTGAGAACTGATTCTCGACTTTCTGCAACGTAATCAGCAAAGTGAGTTCCCAGAAGACTTTCAGGTGGATGTCCAAGAACAGCTTGGCTGGCTGGGTTTACCGCGGCGAACTTGCCGCCCGAATCGACCGAGCAAATGAAATCACGCGCATTGTCGATTATTGCCCGCTCTTTTTTTGCTGCTTCTTTCATTGTCCGGGCCATGTCGTGAAACGTTTTGTCAACGGTCGCTATCTCGTCGGTGCCATCGAGCGGCGCGTGCAGCGGAACATCGGAAGCCAATCTGTAGCTGTTTTCATTAAGCACTGTCAGACGCTGTGCAATAGTTTTCGTCAGGTAGAAAGCAGCCGATATCGCCAATATTGTGTTGACCAAGGCAAGTAGAATCATCACTTGCTTCATCATATCTCGCAATCTTGCTTGTTCCTGCGCGTCCACTTCCGCCAGATGTTTTTGCTCCATGGCGCGCTCGGCCAGCCCACCGCCAAGGATGTCCTTTACCTCATGTCTCACTTGTTTCCACAATTGCTTGCGCAATTTTTGAACATGATCCGGACCTTCCTCGGGAAGTTCTTCCAGCCGGCGGATAAGTGAAAAAGTTTTATAAGCTGCTCGTTCGGAGAGCGTCACCGACTCGTAGAGCTTCGGATTATTTTGCACCATCTCTTTGAGTTGTTTATAGTGAAGCGTCTGCCGGTCGTGCAACATCATGAAGTGTGCATCGCGTGTAGAGACAATCCTCTGTGCCTTGTCCTGCCCAAACTCGGCGACGTACTCGTAGACGTCTTGCGACAGGACATTAATAGCGTCCGATATCTTTTTGGCTTGAATAGACTCTTTGAGCAAGACCTCAGCATCATTTTCCAGCTTGGCGATGGTGATTAACGTAATCAACTGCAGCCCTAGAGGTACAAGGACCAGACCCAGAACTTTCGCTGACAGTGATAATCGAGGGCGACGCATTTAAAGTGAAATCGATCACTGAGGGTATACTGACTATGTACCATTGTCTTTACATGCTTAACTGTGGCGAAGATACTACTTGTCGAAGATGATCGTGATCTCTCCATGATGGTGAAAGCCGGATTGGAAGGCGAAAGACATGTAGTGGAGACTGCCTTTGACGGCGATGAGGCCGTTCACCTCATCAAGACCGAAGACTATGATGTCGTGGTTCTCGACTGGCAATTGCCGGAACTGTCGGGCATCGATGTCTTGAAGAAAATCAGGCAGATGAGCAAACCCGTGTCGGTGATCATGCTTACCGGCAGGTCCGGTATCGACCACAAGGAAGAAGGGATGGACACCGGTGCCGATGATTATCTGACCAAGCCGTTCGACATGCGTGAGCTGCACGCTCGTTTACGCGCTCTGTTGAGACGCCCGGGCGGCGCGGCTGGAATTACCGGCAACACGCTCATGATTGGTGATTTGGAACTTGACCCCGTCAAATACCGGCTGACAAGAGGAAGCAAAGACATTCACCTCACTCCAAAAGATTTCGCGCTTCTTGAATTCTTCATGCGTAACCCTGATCACGTGTTCAGCGTCCAGACAATTCTCTCCAGGGTGTGGAGCTACGAGTCGGACGCTTCTCCGGAAGGCTTGCGCGCCGCCATCAGGCGCATCCGCAAGGCTGTGGATGTAAGTGACGACCCTAACGAATCGATAATTGAAAACGTTGCTCGTGTCGGTTACAGGTTGCGAAAACAAGGTTAATGCCTGGGCACCATATACAGTGCCGATGCAGGATCATAAAATCATAGGAAGTTCCGGCGAATTCAATAATGGACGAAGCCTAGTTCTGACTCATCAAAACCCAGCGCGATAGCCTGTTTTCGAAGAGTCTCGCTGCCGTCCTTAATGCCCTGTGCAGCTAATGCTTTGCTATGCCAGTAATAGGCATTTTCATTACCGAGGTCCATTTCGACAGCTTTCTTTGCTTCTTCAATTGCCTCCGGATATTTTTTCAAGCCAATGAGAATCTGAGCCATTTGGCTATGTGAGTAAGTTGATGTCATGCCGAGTTCTTTTCGGAGTGCAAGGGCAGTCTCGAATTTGCGATCTTCAATGGCTATGTCTAATTTCGAATCTAAGATCGCGTACTTGAATTCCTTTGGTCCCGCCTTTTCAAAATCTTTGAACGCTGCGTTTCTGTCTCCAAGACTGAGATATGTGTATGCTCTCTCGGCATAGAGCGTCGCGTCTTTTGGATTTTTTTTGATTTCACGACTGAGTACTTCAAGCTCTTGTTTAAGTGCTGCAACTTCTTTGTCTTTCTCTCCAGTTGTTTTGAAAAATTCAACTTTAGCCGATATCAAACGGTACTGCTTATCCTTCAGTCTTTTGAAACCGTTTTCCAAAATCTCGATGTATTTGTCAAAATCCAGTTGCACTCGCGACTTGTCCTTGAGTTTCGAATATTCATAAGCTCGCGTTTCATAAAGATCACTTTCATTAGGTTCTTCAGCAATTTGCGCAGTCAGACTCTCTACGTGTTTTTTTCGCCACTGCTCTTCCTTTTCTTTATCTCCTGATGCCTTCGCAAGCGCAATTCCAAATTCGAAAACGTCATCATTATTCGGGGATGCCTCAAGCCACCTGTCGACCGCGGTTTCCGCTTTGTCGAATTGATTTGACCAGATGTAGAGTTTCACAAGCGGATAATAGGCAGAACTCTCTCTGTCTTCTCCATCGTGCTCAGATGCCGCTTCATACTCGCGCAGAGCCTGATCGAATTTCTTTGTACGCATAAAGACTCCGCCACGAGCATCATGCACCTTTGCAGGGTCGTAATTTAGATCGAGAGCTTTCTGATAGTCAGTCAAAGCATTCTCTGTGTCTTCCAGCCAATCGTAGGCAACACCCCGATTGTAGAAAAAACGACCCTCGCCAGGTCGCAATTCAATTGCTTTGTTGAGATCTTCGACCGCAAGTTTGTAATCTCTGGTGTAGATTCGAAGTTGCCCTCTGAAACCATAGTTCTGGTAATCATTGGGATCAAGTTCAATTGCCCTGGTGAAATCCTCGATGGCAGGTTTATGTTTTTTCAGCCACCATCTGGCGTTACCTCTTCTCTTGTACCAGAACGCCGACTTCGGATTCTGTTCGATCTGCAGTGAAGCGAAATCCTCCGTCTTCTTGTGTGTCTCCTCAGAATTAAGTGACGGCAGATTCGCCCATTGTGGAATCAGCTTGTCCATATCCTTGGGAGGATGTTTCGACAACTGAAAATAGATCGCCGTCAGCGATACTGCAACGAACAAAGATGCGATGCCCAGCCCGACGGCTAGCTTTTGTCCGAAATTCATTTTTGAAAACATCTAGAGTGGAAATCTAGCAAAGGGCGGCGAATTAGAACTCGGCGACCAGCCCGAAGCAAGCGATCAGAATGATGAAGAAGAAGTAGAGGAGAAGAAACCACATCCAGCGAATGTTCAGCTCGATGTCGGACATTTTCTCTTTCTTTTCGACTGCCATGACTTCTATCCTTTTTGATTCTTATTGCGCTCGCGACGAAATTATTTGGCTTCCGGCGCTGGCAGACTACCCAATTTTGCGATGAATTCTTTCGACTCTGAGATAAAGCGATCTTTCTGAGGTCTGGCAAGCCAGAGAGCAAGAATGCGTCTTCTGTCCGTTCCCTTCTTCATTGTGGGAGGACGATCGCCCAGCAGGCGCTCGCGAATCATGCGATTGCCTTCGCGATAATAGCAGTCGCCAATCTGGCATCCGCAAACGACAACACCTTCGGCGCCATTTTTTAAAGCGGCTTCAATCATGAGCGGTTGGATCATGCCGGAGCACGGGAATTTGATTACCTTCATGCCGGGCACGTCGGGGCATGCGCCTCCACCATCGACATTCACTTCGACGGCACGTTCGCAGATAAGTGTGATTACTGTCTTTTGAGCATCAGACATTAGTGTTACCCTTTCGCCTCCAGAAGAGCTTTGATTTTCGCGTTCACTTCCGCATCAGGAAGATCCGGCAAGTCGATGGCGTCGAACGCGCAGGCACCTACGCATACGCCGCATCCTGAGCAGCGGAAATCTTTGACTGTCGCCAAAAGTTTGAAGCGGGAGCCTGCCGGTGCGGGCACCATTTCGATTGCTTGATAGGGGCAATCTTTGTAGCAGAGCGAGCAGCCGGTGCACTTGTTGAGCACGACTTCTGCAGTTTCGATTGCCGGCTGTTTCGGGATCATGATCCACGGCAGAGCGGTTATCGCGACCGTGCCTAGCACCATGACCGCCCAATATGCGCCAACAGGCATCTGGCTGAGCAATGCGTATGGGAAGAGGAAGAACCAGTCGATTTCGAACGCGTTAGGCTGCGTATTCAAGTCGGCCATCTGCCCGCTGTTGATTGGGAAGAGGAAAACGCAAATGAGCACGAAAGCCGTGAGGATGTAGTTAACCGCTGGCGGTGGCGTCATCACCGGTCGGGTCATACGCAGGTAGTGAACCCAGAGACCGAAGAGAAGGAAGAAAGAAAGTCCAATGTGGATGAAAAGGAAGTTGGACAGTGTCAAGTTTGTAATTTGATCGCCGTTCAAGAACCACGTTTTGAGACCGCTTCCGATGAAGGGGATGGCTTCGAAAGCACCGGCGGTCATTCTGGTGAGCAGGAGCGAGCGCTCATCCCAGACCAGGTAATAACCGGTCTGACCGATGAAAAGAACGAAAATGGCAAGAATGATACCCGATACCCATTGCAGCCAACGGTATTGGCGATAACGATCGGTGAACCATACTCTGATTGCGTGCAGGAAGATGGTGATTACCATCGCGTCTCCTGCATAACGGTGGATACCGCGGATGACACCACCGAAAGGAAGCGACTTGGTGATGTAATCGACAGAGGTCCAGGCGTTAACGAGATTTTTGGAGAAGTAAGCGTTGTCGATTGTCGGGATGTAATAAGCGAAGAGCAAAAGGCCCGACAGGTAGAGCACCCACAAGTAATATTGAGGAAGTGCGCCGTGATAATAGAACGGGTTGTACTTGCTGGTCATTACCTTGTTGGTAATGTTCTCCAACATAAGCGTCAATGAGTTGAACGCTTTTAGCGGGTGATTATCAACAATCTTTTGCACTGGGGTCGTCCTCTTTCGCTTCTTGCGTTTCTCTTGTCGCTAAAACTCGTTACTTCTTCACCGGGATTACAGTTTTCTCTTCGGCATCTTCTTTGCCGATAATCATGATGGCGATTCCGGCAATGACGAGGGCGATTCCCATAAATAGGATGTAGCCATAGTCGCCCAGCGAAGCGGTTGATTTCGGATTCACCGAGACACCCTTGCCTTCGAGGAACTTCGTCAGGTCGCCTCCAAGACCGGGCTTGAGGTTGTTGAACGATTCGGAAATCAGACCATGCAAACCGATTCTCGTTGTGAGGTCGGTGAGCCAGTCCGGCAAGGTGCCGCTGAATCCTAATTCGGACCACGCCATGAGGACGCTCACCGCAATTACTGCGCCTGCAAACGCCAGGAGTATGATGCCTTTTGGTGAAAGTATGTACTTGATCACAATGACTCCTATCCTCGATCCCTGGTCTCTAACTTTGTATTTTGCTGTCTGGCTGCAAGTTTTGCTTCGATAGCATCGAACAATTTGACTTTGCGCACCAACTTACCTGTCGACTTCTCTTCGATATAGATCCAGTAGCCCTGTACTGTTAAAAGCATGAGCGTAAGGATGGTTCCGAAGAAAAGATACGAGACTGAAACTAGACCCGGCTCTCTTTGTATTTCGCGCCATCCCTCGAAAAACCAGGAAAGCGTGATTACGGTCAAGGCAAAGGCAGCCAGCCGAATCGGCAGTTTCACCTTATTAGGTTTGACCAGCGCTCCGGATTCCACGGCAACGCCGACATCACCTGTGGTGACATCTTTGTTGATTGAGCGTGGGTCCTTTTTGGCGGTCAATTTACTTCCTCTGCATTACGTGGCTGCCGAAGCTGGTTGCGCCGGCGCCGGTTTTGGTGCCGGTTGAGCGCCCGACTTGAAGTGCCATGTCATCCAGAATCCGACGATCATGAACACGAATCCGGCGATCATCCAGGTCAGATCCCATTCTGGAATCGGCAACGGATAATAAACGCCCTTCGTGGTCGTTTCGATTTTGGTGAGCGGATTCATTCGATCGCAGAATACGACGTAATCGTATGCCCAGCGGTTGGTGACCAGATAGTCGACCATGCCCAAGTATTTGGGGTGCTCGGGCGTGAAGGTCGGGATCGCAGTGACCATCCAATCGACAGGTGAGGTCAACTTGCAGTGTTCCAATACGGTATTTAACGCTGCTTGCGCTTCCGGCCCGCCTTTCACGACATAGTTGTCGCGGACCCACTCTTGCCAGTCGGTTTTATATGTCGAGGCGAAGTAGGTGGAAGTCGGCTGGCATGCGCGCATAGCGGCTTCCAGTTTTTCAGGCTCAGGCAGGAACGGACGCACTACACCGTAGAACCATTGTTGGAACATCGGTCCGCGGAACATTTCCACTTTCGCCATGTAGTAATAAGCGAAAGCCCAGAATGCTTGAGAGGCGCCGATGATAGCAATGACCAGTGCGCCTTTCCATTGCTTGGCGCGTTGCACTGCGTCTTTGTTTTGCCACATGAGCCAGAGTTGCAGTCCCATACCGACGTTGACTGTCAGATAGGTAAATGCTCTCCAGTAAGGCGGATCGGTGTGGATGTTGGCGATGTTGGCGATAATCAGAAGCGAGAATACGACCCAACTGATGACAGCCATCAACACCACCCATAAGATGAACGGTCTTTTGTTGATGTCTTTTTCCGCGCCGGTCATCCAGACGTCCATGAACGGCAAGCCGACAACAATGAGCGGCAGTATGATCGTGATTTCCGTAGCTACGACAGGCTCCAGATACTTGTACATCTGGTACAAGCCGAGGAAGTACCAGTCGGACAAAATCGGCAGCGGCGTGACGTCCGGATCGGAACGTTTGCCCTGCGCGGCAGGCAAGACAATCGCCACCACGACAAGCATCAAAGTGATGATGGTGCGTTTTGCCCAGCTAAGAGGAACGCGCTTGTACGCGTTTTTGTAGAAATAGATTTCTACGAAGATCAAAGGTATGAGAGAGAACGCCAGGTGAATGGAGAAGAATCGCGTGATTGTCTCTTGCGTAATAGCAGCTCCGCCGCCGAGCAGAACTTCGGCTGTGTTCCATCCCATGTGAATCGACTTCACGAGCGGCTGGTAGAAGTCGCCCATAACCGGGAACTGGTCCATGTAAGTCGGGAATGTCGCGAATACCTTTGTCGCCCAAAAAGCGCGCTGGTTCCAGATGAGCAGATAGCCGGTCAGTCCGGAATACATGGAAAGAAGCAGTGCAACCAGAGCAATTGCGATGTTGAACTCTTTGCCCGGCTTGTAATCGGCGCAAATGAACATGCGGTACATGCGCATCGTCGCCGCGATGATCATGGCGTCGGCGCCGTATTTATGCACCCCGCGCATCAGACCGCCGAAAGGAATTTTGGTTTGAATAGCGAGAATCGAGTCGAATGCCTGCGATTTTGTCGGCACGTACCACATGATGAGCACGCAACCGGTAAACATGACGATGAACCAGACAAGATAGAAGATCGGTCCGAGGGAATACCACGGATTGGTCTTAGCCTCTTCGCGGTGGTGCTCATCGAAAATATCGATGTTGTTGATCCGCGTTTTTACCCAGTCTACTGCTGCATTTACCGCTGACATACTATCGCTGACTCCTCAGGCAATTGAACCGGCTTCCAAACCAATAATCTTGTACTCATTACCCTCTTTCTTGAGGTCGAACTTACGCGGCGGGCGCGGCGCCGGTCCGGATACGACTTTGCCGTTTTGGGCAATGTCGTACACACTCAAGTGGCAAGGGCAGGCGAAAACCGGACCTTGCGGTTTGAAGTTGTAGCCCTTGGCGCATTCGTCGGGATCCTTCACCCAGTTGAACACGCAGCCAAGGTGCGGGCAGATGCGGCTGTAGGCAACCACGTCGCCGGACGGCAATTTGACGATAAATCCGGGGATTTCGCGGACTTCTTTGCCTTCAGGGTTGTACTCGACGTACTTTTGTTTGAACATGAAAGGCAAGCATGTCCACGGTTCCGGGAAATCGGATTCTTTGTATGAAACGTCTTCTTCCGGACCGGGTTGATCTGAAGGTCCGAAGACGTCCAGTGGCTTGAGTGTCGGGCGCATGTAGCGCAACAGCGGCGAGATAACCAGCCCGAAGGTGGCCGCCAAAGGAATCGCCGCCAGCGTCTTCAATATAAGTCTTCTGTTTGTGCCTTCCATGATTCGAACTCCGTTACTTTGTCTCGCCTGCGGGCTTGGCTTCGTCCTTTTTTGCTTCATCAGGCTTGGCTGAGTCGGCTTGAGCGTCTTTTTCTGCACCCGAGGCTGCAAGTAGTGACTTGTTTGTTGAGTGGAACGCCCGTACGTAGGCTACAAGCTTCCAGATGTATGCCTCGTCGAACTTCACCTTCTTGGCCTTGTCCTCTTTGTTGAGGAAGCCGGGCATACCTTCCCACTTTATGCCATTTGCGATGTGATCGTATAAGACATCGTCGGTGCGGTCGTAAAAACGCCTGTAGTTTTGAAAGTTAGCCGGGTTGGGCTCGAGCACGTTGTATTTGTTGAGCGGGCCGTCTCCGTAACCTTTAGGACCGTGACAGACGGCACAGTTGCCGCCAAATACTGCCACTACTTGTTCATAATCCTTCGTCCCCATTGGCAAAAGAGGCGTTGCCAGCGAGCGAACGTAATAGACCAGGTTCCAGGTTTGCTGGCTGGAAGCTTTCTCCAGAGTAAGAGGGTGGGTCAAACCGTCTTTCCCGAAGGCCAGGAACATATACTGGTCGATCGGTTTTTGCTTGCGCATGTACTCTTTCGACGTCAGATCAAGAGTGCTCTTGCCCGCCACGCCTTTGCCGTCAGCGCCATGGCACTCGGCGCATGACAGTTTTTCATAGATAACTTTGCCGTCCGGCTCGGAGGGGCGGTCGTCCGGATAAATGGCTTCGCGCCCGCCTTTGGTCACGTTTTTGGAAACCAGTTGAGTATCATCGCCGCCCACTTTGACCTGTTCGGCGCAGCCCGTCATCAGTGTCACCGTCGGTAACACCACAAGCAAAAGCACCAGAAGAGAAGTGGCGACTCCTGCATAACCCGAATAAGGGTTGAATTTAAAAACCGGTTTTTTGAAACGTGTCATATCTCACTCAGTAACCGAAGAAAGGAATCCAAGAAAACATTGCCCAGAGGACAATGAAGAAGAAACAAACAACAAGGAACAGAGGCGGCGGACCTTCGCCGATTCTGTACTCCGAGACTACTTCGTAATGATCTTCAGCGGCGGCGGCTGCAGCAGTTTTTGCCGGAGCAGCTTTGGCGGGAGGGGCGGCCGGCTTTTCAGCAGGTTTTTCGGCAGCTTTTTCCGCGGCAGGCTTTTCTGCAGCAGAAGCTTCCGCCTTCACCTCATCTCCATTTTTTTTCTCTTCGTCAGCCATGACCTACCTCTTAAGGAGCAATCTCAAATCTGTTCTATTCGTTGGCAGCAAGCCGGTTGCGCTCCATTGCCTGGCGCGCGCGATTGGCCAGTACGCTGGATTCGTCGTCATCGAGCATGTCGAATTTGACCGATTCCATATCTTCGAACTCGCCGTTTCTAAACGCCCAGATGATGCCTGCGATCGCAATCACGAAAAAGAGACCGCAGATACCGAAGGCTACATACAGCCCCGAGCTCAAGCCTTGCTGGTTGAGGATGCAGTTAGGACACATTTTTAGTGACCTCCTTCTTTAGGCTCGGCACCAGATTCGGTGCTTGTGCCGGTCGTGGTCGAGGGAGTGGCACTGGGAGCCGGAGCCGGTGTCGAGCCATGAGAGCCGTGCTCAGACGGGCTCATGTTGTCGCCTTCCGATTCCTCACCGTGTCCTCCATGTCCGCCGTGGTGCGGTTCAAACTGTTGATTGGAGAGCTTGGGCAGGCGGACGTCTTCGATCTTGTCGATCTGCTTGAGACTGTTGATTGTGATTTCTTGATCTTGCGGCAGAGTCTTGAGATACGCGACGAGATACCAGCGTTGTTCTTCCGTCAAAACTTCGGTCCAGCGCGGCATGCGTGTTCCCGCTACACCTTCGGAGACTCTGTAGAACCAGAATTCATCCGAGTATTGCTTGTAATACGGGCGGCTGAAATTTGGTGGTTTCTTTTCCAGAGACGTCGCGTTCGGTCCGTTGCCGTATCCTTCAAGACCGTGGCAAACAGCACAGTTCTGCGTGTAGATACCGCGACCGGCGTTGGCGCTGGCACTGGCAGCGGTGTCGACCGTCTTGCGGTTGTGCAAAGCCATGCCTGCAGGCGTTGTCTTTTGATACTCATCGGGAGCTTCTACAAATGAATGCACTTCGCGGCGGTTGCCCAAGCACTGCAGATAAGCGACCAGGTCGTTCATATCGCGCTCGCTCAGATAGCTGAAGGACGGCATGATTGAGCCGGGCTTGACTGCACGAGGGCTTATCAAGTGAGCTTTCTGCCATTCGGAAGCCATGCGGCCGCCTTCGTTGGTCAAGTCCGGACCGGTGCGGGCAGTGCCCAGTTGGTGCGGAGTTTCCCAGATAAAGTCGCCGGCTTTAACGAGAGGTCCATAGCCTCTGTCCTGCAGACGTGTGAATTGAGTGTGGCAATAGAAGCAGCCTTCTCTTACATATATCTTTCTGCCGCGAGCCGCATCGGCGACATTCGAAGGTATTTTCGTGTAGTCGTTGCTTCTGTGCTCTTTATCTGATGGATTGAAAAGCACCATCGGCAGAAGAACTGTCGAGAAGATGATGATGAAGAAGGTGGTGACGATACCGATCGCGCCTAGACGATAACTGTGCATTACGCTTTCACCTCCGCTGCCTTAGCTGCAGGCGCAACCGATGCGGCAGGTTTTGAGTAAAGCGTCTTCCAGACGTTGTACGCGAACAGAAGTTGTCCCAAGACGATCATGATTCCACTTATGCCTCTAAAGAACCAATAAGGTCTGATCTGCAATCCCCACTGATCGACAGGAATACCCATGGCCCAACCGGCTGATTGAATCAAGCCGGCGATGGTGAGCGAAGTCATCATCAAAAGGAAGCCCAGGAATTTCAGCCAGTAGTGAGCGCGGATCAATCCTTGAGAGTAAAACTCTTTTCCGGTCAGCTTCGGCAATGTGTAATAAACCGCCGATGTGAGGATGAAAGAAAACGTTCCAAGTAATGCCAGGTGAGCATGCCCGACGACCCACTGGGTGAAGTGCAGGTACCAGTTGACCCAACGTGTTGCCTGGAAGGGACCTTGAATGCAGGTGACCAGGTAGAACATGCAGGAAGTCACGGCGAAACGTAAAGGTAGATCGGTGACTGCCTGACCCCAGCGCCCCTTCATTGTCATGAAGAAGTTCGTCAGTACCGTGAGCACTGGCACCAGAAGGAATATAGAAGAGATGATGGCGATGGCTTTGAGCCATTCCGGCACAGGCGATTGGGTGATGTGGTGAGTGCCCGTGGGCGCATAGAAAAGCGCGATGCCCCAGAATCCCAACATCGACAAACCGTGGCTGTAGAGCGGTGCCTGTGTCAGTCTGGGCAGCAGGTAGTACATCATTCCCACGCCTACCGTGGTGAACCACATGCCCAGGATATTGTGTCCATAGAACCAGCCTACAATTGCGTCATTGAGACCGGGTAAAGCAACGAATGTGCGCTGGCCGATAATCCAGACCAGGGGGAACCAGAAGAGTGAACCCAGGAAGTACCAGAGGGTGACGTAGAGTTTTTTGACCTTTCTGTTGAGAATGGTCATGTAGATATTGAGAGCTACAAGAACAAGGGCGACTGCAACCATTACGTCCAGAATGGCGCCCAGTTCTGCGTATTCACGCCCTTCAGTGTTGCCATTGACGAGTGTGCAAAAGGCACCGACCAGTACGAGGTTCCAGGCCCACATGGTCATGTTCCCAAGCCGCTCGGACCAGAGCTTGGTTTTGCACAAATTCGGCACCATGTAAAAGATTGCGCCGACATAACCCATGGATAGCCAACCTACGGCTACCGCATTGACGTGAAACATCCGCATATGCGGAAAAGCCAATTGCGGCACGTTTTTGACCAGGTCGGGCATGGAAAATTCCAAGCCGCCGATCATTCCTGCTCCCATCCCCCATAGTGACCACCACAGAGCGGATAGGAAGAAATTACGACTGGCGCTGCCCTCTTTATTGCTGAAAAGCTTGTCTGCAACAGAACTCAACTTGGACACCCCGTATAGGCGCTAGGCCGATAGCGAAAATCCCATCAGAGCCCCCCAAGGGCTGCCAATTTGGCAAAAGCAGGTTTTTGGGAAACCACTCTTAAAAGAGATCTTCATGACGCAGCGCCAATTTTAGATTAATGACATCCGCCTTAAAGGTCCGTTGTTTGATGATTTTTCACACACTTTTTCTTTAACCTACGAAATTGCACAGTTAAAAACGCGAGGAAAAAGATCTTCGTATCGATACAAACCGTAACGCGCCTGCCAAGGTCATTACAAGTTTCTATACTCGGTGACGGATATATATTCGTTTATGCATGCAAGGGCTAATCATACGTTCGTGAAACTTTCAGCGGATTTGCAATCGTCACTTTCTTACGGATCGGAATTTTCCTGCTCAGGATTTTCTTTTTGCGCTCTTTCCTTTTCAAGCCTTTCTCTTTCGAGTTTTTCTTTTCTTTCGTGCTGAGCTTGCTCGCGCTTTCTCTTCTTCTCTTCGGCCTCGGCGATCGCCTCCGGGCGCAAATCTATAGAATTGAATTGATTTGCCGCTTTCAAAGGGCCGTCATTTACCCAGGTGAAGATGCATTTCTCAGCCAGTCCGAGGCAGTCTTTGAGCAGTTCTTGCTGCGATTCGGGAAATCTCGAGAGGACATATTTTCCGCGCACGTCGCCTCCGGGGTCCGGACCGACCCCGAACTTCAGCCGCACGATCGAAGTATCGTGCGACAAACAAGAAATGATCGACTCCACTCCATGCTGCCCGCCGGCGCCGCCCCCGTTTTGCACACGCAGTTTGCCAAGCGGCAGCGCCACATCATCGTGCACCACAATAAAGGATGAGACAGGCAGCTTGAACCACTGTTTAACGGCAAGTACGGAGTCTCCTGAGAGATTCATATATGTCATGGGCTTGACCAGCATGATCGTTTTGCCGCCATAGTCGAACTTGGCAAAGTCGCATTTCAGGCGGCTATTGAAAGATAGCGTCGCACCATGCCTGGTGCCAATCGCGTCGACGATCATGAATCCCATGTTGTGGCGCGTCGCCGCATATTCGAGGCCCGGATTGCCGAGCCCCACAATTACTTTGATATCGTCGTCTTTTGAGTCAGCCATCTTTAATCTGTGTAAGAATTCTTGTGAGAATCGGTCTATGTGAATTGCCGAAGATATGAAGAAATACTGTTCGGCGAATCGGCTCGCCGCAATGAGCGAGCAGGCTTACAAGAAACAATATTAATAGATAGGTCGCACTTCCAGTTTCAGCAGCGTTTAAACTATAGAATTGTTCGGCGCGCCTATCTTATTGCGCTTTCTGACGACTTTGCTCCGAGCAAGGACATGTGCAATGGCTGCAACGCGCTTGAAAACAATCACTCCTTAAAACCAGAGTAAACGGCATGACTGAAAGCGAAGCCAATTTCCCTTACTTGCCTCACACCGATGCAGAGCGCAAGGAGATGCTCAAATCTATAGGTGTTGCCTCTTTCGAAGAGCTCGTCAAGCACATTCCCGAGAAGCTTCGCGCCAAAGCGCTTAATTTGCGCGGCGGGCTTTCGGAGCAGGAATTGGCTAAAGAAGTTCAGGCGATATCCAATCGCAATATGCCGGCATCGCGCCAGGCGAGCTTCCTGGGCGGCGGATCGTATCGCCGCTATGTTCCGGCAATCGTCGGCAATATTCTTTCTCGCGGCGAGTTTTCCACCGCTTATACGCCCTATCAGCCGGAAGTCAGTCAGGGCACACTGCAAGCCATCTATGAATTTCAAACTGCAATTTGTCTTCTCACCGGAATGGAAGTGGCAAACGCTTCCATGTACGACGGTCCCACCGCTCTGGCGGAAGCTTGCCTCATGTCCAGTCGTTTGACGACCAGAGAAAAAATCGTCGTTGCCGCTTCGGTCAATCCCGAATACAAAGAAGTAGTTCGCACTTACTGCCAGTCTTGCGGCCTTGAATATCAGGAAGCGCAGATAGGCGGTGGCAATATAGATGATTCCAAATTGACCATCGATGACAAGATTTCTTGCGTCGTCGTTCAATACCCTAACTATTTCGGCTGCCTCGAAGATCTCGAAGGTCTGGGCAAAAAAGCGCATGCTGCCGGAGCGCACATGGTTGTAGTCTCCGAGCCGATCTCGCTTGGACTGCTCACTGCACCCGGTGATTTCGGAGCCGACATTGTTGTCGGCGATGCGCAGCCTTGCGGCAATTCGCTTTCATTCGGCGGACCGTCTGCCGGATACATGGCGACAAAAAAGGAATTCATTCGCCAGTTGCCCGGACGCTTGTGCGGAGTGACCGTCGACAACCGCGGACAGAGAGCCTTTACGCTCACACTGCAAACACGCGAGCAACATATTCGCCGCGCCAAAGCGACTTCCAATATCTGCACCAACCAGGCACTTAATGCACTGGCCATGCTGGTTTATATAGTCAGCGTCGGCCCGGTCGGATTGAAAGAATTGGCCAATATCAGTTTGCAGCGCGCTCACAATTTGATGGAGCGCCTTACTGCAATCAGCGGTATTGAAGCTGCTTTCCCGCAACCGTTCTTCAACGAGTTCGTCATCAAAACCAGCCGGCCGGCACAGCAGGTTCTCGATGAGCTGAAGGCGCACGGCGTTTTGGGCGGCATCGATCTTTCCTCCTGCTACCCCGAGTTGAAGAATCATTTGCTCGTCGCCGTCACCGAGATGAATTCACCTGATGATCTCGATCGATATGTTTCGGCAATGGACAGCGTCATGAAGGGAAACTTGAAAACCCACGATAAAGAGGCGGTCGGAAGCGCTCCTGCCAAAACCGGCGGCAGGTAGAACAGCTAGCTAAGGCTGAAGCTTGTATAATTCACTCTGTCTAAATCTTTGAGTCCGAGGCAAAACCAACTTCATGGAAGAACAGCGCAGCGTATTGGAGCCGGACAGGACTTCGCACAATACTGACTCGGCACAAACTTCAAACTCAGGCTCAGGCGACGTGTCCAATTCATCAAATGCTTCAAGTGGCGGTTCGCCTTTCGTTTCAGTCGTAAAAGAGATTGTCGAACTTGTCGTCGTTACCCTGGTTTTGCTCATCGTCATTCGATTCGCGCTGGCCGAGGCCCGCTATATCCCGTCCAGCTCGATGGAGCCGACGCTGCAGATTAACGATCGCCTTCTTGTAGAAAAGGTGTCGCATCATATCGGCAAGCAGATTGAGCGGGGCGATATCCTGGTTTTTTACCCGCCTCCCATCGAAATGGGCGGTCAGGATTTGAAGAATGACCCACTCACCGTGCTTGGACGCCTGACCGGACTGCCGTTCTTGCCATACGAGCCTGCCTTCATCAAGCGCGTGGTCGGTCTTCCCGGCGATCACATCCGCATTCAAAAGGGCGAAGGTGTTTATATAAACGGTCAATTGCTGGATGAAAACAGCTATGTGAAGGAAGCGCCCAACTATGACCGAAACGTCCTGGGTGACATCGGCGGACCTTCTTCGACCGGCAAAATGATCAGACCTTTCGGCGACGAAGCCAGAGCCAATGACCCGATCATCGTTCCGGCGGGACATCTTTTCATGATGGGCGACAACCGTAATAACTCGGAAGACAGCCATGTCTGGGGTTTTCTGCCGCAAGAACGCGTGATAGGGCGCGCCTGTCTGCTTTTCTGGCGCTGGATCGCACCGCCGAAGTTCCCGCACATTCCTGAAGAGTAAAGCTGGCGCCCTGTTTGCCCGGGCAGCCATCTGCGATTTTTAGTTGCCGGACCCTGAGCTTGCAACCATAGTCAATATTTGATCAATATCTGTCTTTTAGAATAGGAAGTGGGTATATTGGTCTAGGTTTCAGGCCCCGTCCGGCTGAGCGCCTCTTCGACGAATCCCGACGAATTGGCAAGGCGCCTGCCGGAAAGCAACCCACCGGAAAACAATTGAATTTACTATAGCGGTAACATGGCTGAGGTAGTTTGAGAATGGCAAAGGCGAAGGCATCGAAACCGGAGAAGAAGGCGCAACCTGCCGACAAGACGAAAAAAAGCGCCAAGAGTCCGGCAGTGCATGAGCACCCAGGCACCGACTGCGCCCTGGCGACAGGCGTGCCCGGACATGATGACGCTGAGACCCGGGCCGAGTCATTAGCAAAATTCGAAGCCGAGCTGAATAAGCGCGAAGTAGATTTGATTGAGCGTGAGATAAAGTCGCTCAGACAGCAGGAAGAACTCGATCGGCTGCGTCCACTTTCCGGTCTTTATCGCGTTGTCCGAGCAATGGCCAGCGAACGTCGCCTCGACTCGCTCTTGGATGTGATTACGCGCGAAACGCAAGTAATGCTGAAATGCGATCGCTGCTCTGTTTTCGTTCTCGATGCGCAGGCTTCCGAATTGTGGACGCAAGTTGCTCAAGGTTTGGTCGGCCATCGCATGATCCGTATTCCTGTGGGCGGCAACAGTATCGTGGCTGAATGCGCGCGCACCGGTCGCATGATCAATATCCCCGATGCCTACCAAGATCCGCGCTTCGATCCTGCTGTCGATCGCAATACCGGCTATCAGACCTCCAGCGTTTTATGCGTTCCGATGCTGGCTCGCGGCGGTGAAGTAATCGGTGTTTTTCAGGTATTGAACAAATTCGACGGTCCCTTCACCAATGAAGATGAGGACTGGTTGGAAGGTTTGACCGCTGTGGCTGCAGGTTTGATCGAGCAAGCCCAGGCATACGGTGAAATCGAACGTTTTGTCGACAAGACTTTGGAAACGCTGGCTCAGACAATCGACCAACGCGACCCGCTCACAGCAGGTCATTCGATTCGCGTCACCAATTATAGTTTGCTCGTCGGTCAAGCGATGGCTGTGCCCGACGACGACATCGATGTCTTGCGCTATTCGGCGATGATGCACGATTACGGCAAGATCGGCGTGCCCGAAAAAATACTTTGGAAAGACGGCAGACTGACTCCGGAAGAGTATGCCACCGTGCAGAAGCACGCCAGCATCACTTACGATTTGCTCTCCAACTTGCCGTTTACCCGACGCTTGCAAGATGTGCCTTTCGTTGCCTCATGCCACCATGAGAAAGTGGACGGCTCTGGTTATTACCGAGGTTTGAAAGGCAATGACATTCCCTTCCTTTCACGCATCATCGCTGTTGCCGACGTTTTCGATGCGCTGACTTCAAAGCGGCATTACCGCAACCGCATGCCTATCGAGAAAGTCTCGGAAATTATGTACAACGGTCGCGACAACCATTTCGATTCCACATGCGTTGATGCATTCTTCCAGTTGCCGTCGCATCGCGTCATATCTGTTCTCGAATCAGAGCGCGAGCGCGCCGCCAATTTCGACGCAGAGCTGTTCAAGAATTTGAGCTGGCAACGACTTGTCGAGCTGGTTTCCGGTGGTCATCCCAAGCGCGGAGAAGAAGGCATAGCCGAGGTCTTCGATCGCATTTACAATGCCGGCTTGCCCGCCGACTATCAATCTCTCGATTAGGCGACCTGCCGCAGAAAGTTCAATGCATTAATAAACAAGGACAGATTGCTGTCCTAAATCCGGCCAGCTCAACTCTTTCACTGACAGCTCCGCTTCCTTGAGCGTCAGGGCGGTGCCCTCAGGAATCGGCAACAATTCAATCGTCAGGTGATGTCCTCTGCCCCTGACGGCGTTGATTGGATAGAGCGCCTTGACCAGGAATTCCGTGTCTTTTCCCTTGTTGAAAGTGACCACCTGTGCGGTGCCTGGCAAGCGCAGAGTCTCCGGCTTCGGCTGTCCCTTGCAATCATAGTAATCTGGGTTGTCACCGGATGTGGTGATGCCATCGAGCCTTACTGATACGACTGCCTGTTGTCTATCGCCGGAAACTGCCTGACCTTTTCCTTTGAATTCCGCAAGGACATGAGTGGCACCTTCTTGCGGCTTCAGAAGATAATCGCAGTGGCATGCGGTATTGAAAGTGAGAAAGTCGTCTTTCTTGCCCGGTATGACTTCGACTTCTTTAAAGTTGAAGGGACTTAGCCGCACGCATTTCGTTTCGGATTCGAATGTTTTGCCCACGCCAGCATATCCAAGCGCGATCATCATCCGCCACTGACCCTTCTGAATTCCAGGCGCCGAGGACAAATCAGATTGAGGCGCAAGCGGATATTTGGGTTCGTCATACTCGATCTGCGATTGAGACGGAGTTGGAATCGTAAATTTCACTCTTGGTCGCCAATCCAGATCGTGAACACTAACAAAGATTCGGCTGTGACTGACAATCTCATATGTAGGAAGCGCAATGCCCGCGGACGGCGATTCGGCCGCGAAGTCACCATATACGGTTAATGGTGCGCCGGAGGGTGATGAAATTCGGATTTGATTTTTTCCGTCCTGGCTTAAATATTCGATCGGAATCGGCACTGCGCGCCACTGTCGTACATTCTCAATGTTGACATTGATATCCTTGGCCATTTCTTCCATGAACGACAGGAGATCGAATTTTTTTTGATAGAAGTGAAATACACTTTTGGGAGCTTCTCTTATTCTGTGACCATTGACGGTGATATGCGCATGCTCGATTTCTTTGCTCGCATCGACTAGAAGCAAGGCCCACTGTGGCGTATCACTGCTGTCCGCTCTCTTTGAAAAGCTAAGTTCACGCATTGCCACTGCAGGTCCCGATATTCTTGCGGCGATTTCTGCTTCTCTCGACTCGCGCAACAAACAATGACCGGTCGTAATAGTGAAGAGCAAGAATATGATGGTCGCGCTCGTCTTCATTAGTTTGGAACTCAGACTTAGACTGGCGGTAATTTTTTGCAGGGCAAAAAAGAACCACGCTGCTAAAATCGCGTAGGCCGTCGCCAGTGCAAGCGCTGCTGAAATGGGTGAACTCAGCCAGCCAAGGGCGTTCTCTACGTAGAGCAGATTAGAAAGCAAAACCAATAATATTGGCGGAATGATCAAATTTATCAATTGCAATTTTGAAGGGTGCGAGTGCCTGATTGCTTCAATTGCCCAAAAAAGCAGCACGACAAACAATGGTGTTGCCGTAAAACCGTATCTTGGAAT
>JADYYD010000407.1 GCA_020853845.1 Candidatus Melainabacteria bacterium | reverse complement strand
CTTGCGCAGGCGGCACAGATCGAAGTCGTTGTAGGTGCACTCGAAACCGAGCGCGAGAAGGGCGTTGACGACAACACCCTGTCCGGAGGTCAGAAGCATATTGCTCTCCACATTGGTGAACGCGGCGGCAATCGACCGTCGCGTTCGGGGTTGAGGAAATCGACCTATCCCGAAACGGAATTTCGTCGAATCCGAATCACGTCTCAGCCGCTCAGCTATTCGCCGAGGGCTTCCAGTTGCTGGGCGGTTGCAGCCAGAAGGTACCGGCGCGACCACCGGCACAATTGTCTTCCGTTGGCTCTGCCGACCAGTTCTTGCGCTTGAAGATTTCCACCGCCCGTTCCACGACCCTGTCGTTTTCCGGCCATTTGGAAACCCACACGCATTGAGCGAAGTAGCCGCCGATAATGCTGATGCCCTGAAGGCACAAGGTGTATTCCTCGATCAGCTTATCGACCAGCGCCTTCGCTTCGGTTTCGAGCTTGTCATCGAAATTGGGGTTATCGATGACTTCGCGCAACCACGGCGGTCTTGGTTTTGATTTTTCCGTCATGAGGATCCTCCGTCCTGACGGGTGAAATTTGCGTTGTGGCGGCGCATTTTGTGGGAAGCACAGATGCGGTTTGAAACCGCTTGTCTGCGCGCACCGCAATTGACGCCGAAAGTGAGGGTCCGAAGCGGTATTGCCGAGAGCTTCGGCCCTCACCATGACGGCAGCCGTCAGACCTTACAGGAAGGTCTTGAGCAGCGACCCGTTGGCACCCTTGCTCAACTTCGCAAGAGCGCTCTTCTCGATCTGGCGGATGCGCTCACGGGTGATCCCGTAGCGGTCGCCGATCTCGCCGAGCGTCTGCTTGTCCTCGTCGCCGAGGCCGAAGCGGGCACAGATGACGTCGCGCTCGCGATCGCTGAGAGAAGCGAGAGCCGAGGCGAGGGCATTCTTCATTTCCTCGGTGTCCATCAGGACGTCGGGGGTGACGACCGAAGCGTCGGCGATCAAGTCGCCCAGCTCCGTGTCGCTCTCCTCGCCGATCTTGATGTTGATGGAAACGGGCTCGGGAGCCCACTCCATCAAGTCCCGCAGCTCGCCGACGGTGACGCCCATCTTCGCAGCGACCTGCTTTTCGGAGGGAGCGCGACCACCGGTCGACAGCTCGCGAAGGACGCGCTTCATCAGATTGAGCTTCGCGACCTTGGTGGCGGGCAGACGAATGGTCCGACCGCAATCGCGAATGTACTCACTGACCGTGGAGCGCACCCACCAGGAGGCGTAAGTGACGAAGCGGTAGCCGAGCTCCACTTCGAACTTGTTCGTCGCCTTGATCAAACCGATATTGCCTTCCTGCACCAGCTCCTCGAAGGGAACGCCGGTGTAGGCGAACTTGCGCGCCCACTGCATGGACAGCCGCAGGTGATGGTTGATGAGCTTATCGCGAGCCCTCTCACCATCCTTGCCGCCCGCCTTCATGCGCGCGCACAGCTCCAACTCTTCCTCGCGGGTCAAAAGCGTCGCATGCGCGCCCTGACGGAGGAACTCGTCAACCATGCTGCTTTCGACAGCCGGGGGATTCGAGAAACGAGACATTGGCAGTTTCCTTTCACAGTTCGACCATAAAGGTCTGCAGAGCAGAGAAGGATTTCCCTGCTCAAGACAGGAGAAGCCGGAACTTCCCCTCGCTTCTGGGCTAAATGTTTTCGTCAGCCAATGGCCAACAACCGAATCGCAAACGAGATCCGATTAGCGATACAGGTCGTGCAGATGGGCGAAAACCCACAGCACTTGCGGATCGTTGTTGCCGAGATTGCGCTCGAGGATACCGAGAGCTTCACCGTAGTGCTCGCGAGCCTCGAAAACGCGATCCTGCGCGTACATGATGTTGCCCAGGTCACACAGCGCGGTGCCGACGGCCTGATGGGTCGCACCGAGTTCTGCCTTGGCGAGTTCGAGAGCGTCGCGGCAAAGCCGTTCGGCTTCCGAAAATTCCTTCCAACGCAGGTGCTCGGCGGAGCTTTTCAGCAGCGCCAGCACTTTGCTGAGGGGGCAACATTGTTGTTCGGCTGAGGTCATGTATTTCTCCGGTTGGTTGCGGGAGTTGATGGAAAGAACGTCGCAAACGGCCAAGCGCGTTGCGACGAGCAGCGAAAATGAGCTGCTGGATCGAGCAAGAGCGAAAAATGACTTGGAGTTAGAGGAAGTTGGGCTTTGAAAAAGAATGGGAAAGTTGCAATGTCTAAAACCTAAGCCAAAGCAAGAATTCTCAGCATCAAAAGCTTTGTGAAGTGTCTCTCTTCACACCTGTATACAAAGCAGCAATGAGCCATCTGAGAGCTTTTCCAGATCTAGCGCGAGGTCTAACAACGCGTTTGTTCAACTCTCGCTCATAATTCAAAAGGCAATCAAGAAGGCTTTCGTTCAGCCTTCAGACACCGTCAATTCTCCGATCCTCCGATCCCCCAATCCTCTAATCCTCAGCAAGTCGTTCAAGAATTGAACAGCGCGGCCACGCTTTGCGCAAAGACCTGCGTATGGAGATCCACATCCTCAGCCGTATGAGCAGGCGAGAAGAGGGCCATGTTGTGAAACGGCGTTAATAAAATTCCGCGGTTGAGAGCAAACAAATGCATGAATTTGTCCAGTTCGCCGTCTGCCGCAAAGGCAGCCTCCCCACCGTTTTTGGGGGGCGTGGGGTGAAACCAATATTCAGCGCGGCAGCCCAATTGTTTAACAATCCAGGGCAGGTTGTGCTTGGCGATTACCCCTTCGACACCGGCCGCGAATCGCTCTGCAAGCGGTATCGTATGCGCATAAGCCTTGTCGGTCAAAACATGCTCGAGTGTCGCCCGCATCGCCGCAACCGACAATGCGTTTCCGGCAAGAGTGCCGCCGATGCCGCCGGTGTCAGCCTCTTCTGTATTGGTCAATAGACGAACTTTCTCAGCGGTTTGCTCGCTAAAACCATAAACTGCAGCAGGAACACCGCTGGCTATTGGTTTTCCAATCGTCAAAATATCCGGCTCCAGATTTTGCGCTTTCGTATAGCCACCAGGGCCGGTGCATATCGTATGCGTTTCGTCGATGATCAAAAGCGATCCGTACTTTCTTGTCAGATCACGCAGCGCCTTGTGATATCCCGCATCCGGCAAAATAATGCCGATATTGGTCATTGCCGGTTCAGCAAGAACGCAGGCGACATCATTATGCGCAAGCGCCTTTTCCAGCGCCGCCAAATCATTGAATTCCACAACGCGGGTGGTGACCGCCGGATCGACGGGCGGTCCGAGATTGCCTTTGCGAGGACCTTCCACGCCGTCATTCAGCGTGCAAAATGTTTCATCGACCGTGCCGTGATAGCACCAGTTGAAACAAAGTATTTTGTTGCGCCCGGTCAGTTTGCGCGCCAGCCGAATCGAAAAACGATTGGCATCGGTGGCGGTCATAGCCATTTGCCAATAAGGAAGCCCAAACCGGCGCGACAATTCTTCCGATACCCAGACATGATCTTCGGTCGGCAGCATGTAAGTCAAACCACGCTTCGCCTGCGCAATCAGCGCGTCCATAGAAGCATCGGGTGAGTGACCGGTCATTGCGCCGGTATCGCCCAGGCAAAGGTCGAGATATTTTTTCCCGTCCACATCCGTGAAATGAGCGCCTTTCGCTTCTTTGACAAAGACAGGAAATGGCCCCGCCCATTTGACCATCCAATTCATCGGCACGCCGGAAACAAAGTGCTTTTTTGCCCGCTCGAACAGTTTGAGCGACTGGGGATGCTCGGCGGTAAAACGCTCGCTCTCCGCTTTTATAAGCTCTTTCAAGCGCGCGCGATCGACGGTTGTAATGGTCTGTGAATCTGTCATTGGGGCTGGTTCCTGCTAAGCAAACGCGCACTAGTATATCTATCCAGCCTATGCAGCGCCTTAAAAGCGCGGGCGCAAACGGGAAGATTCCACAGGAATCGTCCCGATAATCTACTATGTCGGTATGTCCAGGCGTAAATACCTTCCAAAACCTCTTCATGCAGTGCCGTTTTTTGCCGCATTATCGGTGGCTCTGTCGCTCTTCCTGGCGCATTCATCCGTTCCCGCCTCATGCGGGGCACAAAAGTTGCAACAAGACTCTCCACCGCCCGTAAATCCGGGCGAGAAAGAGGATAAGTCGCCGGACCCTCCCTCTGACGATCCCAAAGGCAATAATCCGCAAACTCCGCCTGCCGAACAAGAAAACAAACCGCCGCCCAACCAACCGCCCGATCCGGAAGGTCGCAAACCGATGCCCGAGCCAGGTGTTCCCTCGATTCCGGAATAGCCCTGTACAAGCACTGGGGCGTGCCTAACTTCAAAAAAAAACACAAACAAGATCGAAAATCCTGCACGAACATCTGGTTAGAAAAATTCGAATTTTTCTAACCAGATGTAGAACCGTTGTGCTGCAAGTATTTTGGGTATTTCAGGTGGTGCCGAGCATTGAACAATCGAAAATAGATCAACGTCGATTGGGGCTTTCGGGCACTTTGTACCATTCATCCGATTAGAAAAATCCGAATTTTTCTAATGCCATTGAGAGCATCAAAATCTCTCTATAGGTCTCGGCAAGACTTGGTAAGACCGGCGCCAAATTTTTACTATAACTTATAGCTATCTACCCCAAAAAGAAGAAAAGCCCAAGCGCACCCGGATTGGTGTGTTGAGCTTTTCTGGAAACTTGCCCCAGACAATCGTGCCGTCGAGCGTCAGCGAGTTCGGGCAACTCTTGCCGCGCTCGACTTCTTTCTACTTACCGGGAGTCGTGGCGCGTTCCTGGTCGCTTTTCAGAAGCGGGTGGCCAGCCAGAGCGGCAGCAGGCTGAAAAAGCGGCTCGTGTTCTCCCAACTGACGTAGAGCCAGGTGACGAAGGCGAAGGCGGAGAAAAGGAGCGTGCCGCCGATGCCCACACCGAACGCCAGCCCAAGACCGACGGCGAGGGCGACGACAGCGAGCGTTTCGCCCACCATGTGCACGAAGTACCAGGTCATGGGGTCCTTGCCGACCTTGCCGAGCACCATCTGGAGCAGGATGCGTTCGCTGAAGGCCGTGAAGGCGAAGACACCGACGAAGCCGAGCAGCACGGCCGCCCACCAGGAAGCCGTGATGGCGCCCATCACGGATGCGAAGAACGCGATGGCCGGAACGATGACGATGCGGCGAAGGATCGCGGAAGCTTTGGGGTTCATGAAATCTCCTAAAACGAAATTGTCTTCTGTTTTGACGGCGCAATAGTTCGGCAAAAATTTCCGAACCGTCGAGTCAATCATTGACGCGGCGCCAGTTGCAAGCATGCGGCTGGTTTGCCGCGACGCACAAAAACTTCAAACCAAAATCAGTCACTCAGACGGCCCGGTGTGGAGTTCGCCGCTGGCGCGACACCGGAAAAGCTTCAGGAAGCAAGGTCTGTGGCTGGGTTTGGGATGAACGAAAGAGTTTGTGCAAGGGAATGAGAATTTCACCTTAGTAATCGCCGGCCCGCCCTAGCTACATATGTGAAAGTGTTTGTTACAGGCGTGCAGGAAAAAAAGTTCGCATCTGCCTCGAAGTGATTGGATTGCGACCATTCAAACCGAGGTGGCGCAGCTGCGCTCAATAAACTGCTGCAACAACATTCGTGAATCTCCGGCAACGGTTTTAAATTTGCGCACCACATGCGGTGCCGACACGATAATTGTTTTACAGGCCGGGAAAAACATCAGAAGAAGCTGATTAACAGCGGCTTCAGTGGCCACGCTCGCGCTATAACACGCAGCCTCGCCACTTCGCCCGCATTTTATGGGCTCTTTGATTAGCGACAGCTAAGCCTGCCAGCCATTCTTGACATCTCGCGCTAGCCGCGCCAGGTTGGTGAGTTTAGCGCTAGAACTATCTCTTTTTAATCTATATGAGATCTCTGAATTCATAAGCCTCTGAGGGTTTACGGCCCTTTACCTCGGGTTGTTTATCCCGCTTGAAATCTCCTACCTTGAGCGTATCTCTATTTCTCACCACCCACCAAGTCTCGTATCTAAAGCCTAATCAGTCATCACATGTTTCCGATCCAAGCTTCCCGGCGTTTTCCCGCCCGGCAGCCAGAGCACGCGGAAACAAGGCTTTCTATCTTCGAGCTGGCCGAGCTGCATTCAGTCAGTGAAGACGCATTCGAGTGAAAACGCATTCCCGCGTGTTCGCTCGGATAGCGGCTCGGCGCAACTCGTTTGTCGATCTCAATCGAAGCAGTCTAACTCTAAGGAGCCATCCAATGAGCCAAGCTCTCAAGCAGTGGTGGCGGCGAACTCAGAGCCAGTTGGCGCTGAGCTGCACCATGTGGGCGGCGCGTCGTCGCTTGCCTCGCGCGGTGCGCGGTCGTCCCCTCAGGATTGCCCTCTCCATGGGCACGTTCAATCCCATTCACATGTGGCACCTCCAGGTCGGCCAGTGTGCGTGGGACCAGTTTGATCTCGACTTCACGATGTTCGTCCCCAACGGCGACCCGCCGCACAAGGACGGCGTCGTGGACAAAGAGCTCAGATATCAGATGGTGCTCGCCGGCATCCGCGGCAATCCGCGCTTCAAAGCCAGCCGCATCGAACTCGACCGCACCGGCAAGTCCTACACGGTCGATACGCTGCGCGGACTGAAGAAGCGTTACGGCGCCGCCGTCGAGCTCAATCTCATCATCGGGCTCGACAACCTGGAAGGCATCAAGCGCTGGCGCGAAGCGGACGAGATCTTCAAGCTCGCCCGCATCCTCGTCGCCCCGCGCAATGCCGAAACCATCACCCGCGAGCAAATCGCGGCGGAATTGCCGGCAGGCGCGCAGTTCGACATCATCGACTGCCCCAATTCCGACATCTCCTCGACCACGATCCGCAACTGGATCAAGAACGGTCGAGCTCGTTCGGCGGACTACGTGGTACCGAACGCGGTGCGCAAGATCATCACGAAGTACGGGCTCTACCTGCGGTAACACGCAGCAAGCCCCGCTTGTGATGTCTGCTTTCAATCATTGAAGGGCGACGGCAATTCAGCCGGCGTCCTTTGGAATCCTCTCTGTAACCGCCGCCTCGCAGACAAACGCGAGACGGCAATTCGCTATTGCGAAGGAGAAAAGCATGAAAAACGTCATGAATTCCGCTGCGATCGTCTCGATCCTCGATGACGATCTCTACAAGTTCAGCATGCAGAACGCCGTTCTCAGGCTGTACCCGGATGTCCGTGTCAAGTACCGCTTCACCGACCGCCGCGCCAAGGGCAACTGGACTCCCGAGGCACTGCAAGCGCTCAAGCGCAAGATCAAGAACTTGGGCAAGCTCAAGCTCACCGCCGAGGAGCGCACCTGGTGCGAGGCGAACCTGAAGTGGTTCAACCGCGCCTACTGGGACTTCCTGGGCAACTATCGCTTCGATCCCAAAGAAGTGACGGTTTCGCTCAAGGACGGCAAGCTCAACCTCGAAATCGATGGGCTGTGGTGCCGCACCATCCTCTGGGAGGTCAAGCTGCTGGCTCTCATCAGCGAGACCTACTACGAGTACATCGACACCGACTGGTCGGACGACGGACAGGACGAGCAGATGCTCTCCAAGTCCATCCGGTTGACGGACGAAGGTGTGCTCTGGGGCGACTTCGGCACCCGCCGTCGCCGCAACTTCGCCGCTCAGGAGCGCGTGGTGCGCATCTGCAAGGGCAACCCCAATTTCACGGGCACCAGCAACGTGCACCTGGCCATGAAGCACGGCGTCAAGGCGCTCGGCACCATGG
>JADYYD010000406.1 GCA_020853845.1 Candidatus Melainabacteria bacterium | reverse complement strand
GGGCCTTGCTTGCAGTGCTGATTGCACGTATTGCATTCTTCCGAGATCGTTCATTATTGCGAACCCTCTTGTTTTTGTCCGGTTGGATTATTGCCGGTCTTGCACTCGTCGCGCGAGTTTGGTACGCCGCAGGCGGTCTGCCTGGCGGCAGGCATTTTTATCTTGTTAGTGTGCCTTTCTGTATTCTCTTTGTGCTTCTTTTTGTTCCTGATACCACAAAGACAAAGGTAGAAAGAAAGCTCAAGCAATTGGCGATTGGTGTAATCTCGGTTTACTGCTTGCTATTTGGTGCATTGACTGTAAAAACGCATGAATTATGGCTAGATGAAAGCAAATACGAAGCTGCAATTGAGAGTGGCATTGTTCGATTGTCTGAGGAAAATCCTCAGGCTACACGCCTCGTTTTTCTTGCTGCTCCCATGACTCATCAGCATCTTGCGCTGTATCCTTCGTTCGCCAATTTGCAAGGATGTTTAAAAGCGCCTTTCTGTAAACCTGAGCTAAGCGAAAAAATTGCCGCAATGCGAGCGCACTTTTTCAATCTCGATCTCGTAAACAGTTCCGAATTGAAGAAAATTTTGGCAACGCCGAATACCGTCGTGTTTGGCTGGGATGGCGATAAACGCGAGATAGTGAAGATTCCCGCGGATTATTTCGGCAATGATTCAGACTCCACTTCCTTTGCCAGAGACGTGAAGTTGAAACTTCAAAGTCACGTGGAAAATATTGCCACCTATTTCTTTGAGATTGGTTCCGATTTTAAGAAGGGCTTGTACGATTGTCTTGAAGTAACTGCGGTGACACCAATTATTGCAAGCAATGAGAGTGCGGCGATGGTGCTATCGTGGAATGAACGAAAAGACAGCATGAACAAGGGCGTTCTGCCCTTGTATAAGTTGGTCAACGGCACTCGTTCGTTGTGGCGCTTGGATGACACGGATGGTTTTGCGAGCAAACTTTCGGTATTTCTGGAGCCGGATGGAAAAACGCACAAGTATCGTTTCAATCTTTCTGAGATTGCCAGTTGGGTGTTGCTGGCGAACCCAGCCGAATTGCAGCTATTAGTTACTCCCGGTAAAACAAAAATCGAGTCGGTTCGTTTTCTCAATTTGAATGCCGAGATTCCCAAATTGTACGCACCTCCTGAGCGGTGGACGCGCGAGCAGAGCGGCAGAATGTCACCAAAATCTCGTGGCTCTGTCGTCCTGAAATTCGATGCCACCATGATCAAGGGAGCTAATTATGTGATGGCGGAAATTTCTCGCCCGTTTGAGTATTTCGAGTATTTCGAGCCGACTTTCAGGCAAGTGGTGATGTCGCCGCGCAGCATGAAAAAGTATTCGCTTGAAGGGCTAAAAGGGCAGATGGAATTGTGGCCTGATGATTTCAAAGTACGGGGCGAGTATGACGTGAGAATCGCTGCATTTGATAAAGACGGAAAACTCCTTGGTTACGTTAGCGACCCGGTAACGTTGCATATATAAGGATGGCTTTTTGCGGCTCTGTGAAGCTATTCGATTTTCGTCTGAGGGTCGAGCCCCCAGCCGATCAAAATTTCTCTTTCTTCGCCTGGTGATTTTGCTTTCTTGAATTTTGCGTTGGATTGACCTTTGACGCGGCGTTCGCATTCCGCCCATGTTTTGTGACGCTGCAGAACGCCATTGTGGTAGCTCAAGTATGTTGCCGGACCTGATGATCCGCCGGCGCGGCTGGAGCCTGTGTTGGTATTGCTGCCGGTGCCGGCCGGTTTTTTATTCTCAGGCACTGGCTCTGCATCGGGAAGTTCGCTCAGATCAATGAAGTAGCCATCGCGCGGGCCGACATAGAGTTGCTCTCGTTTTTTCTTTGCAAATGCAACTGCAATTTCGTCGCAACGCTCATTGCCCGGATATCCTGAATGTCCGCGCACATATCTCCAGTCGATCGTCGAAGGTTTGAGGCGCGTCACCTGCCGCAGCAATTCTTCCCATAGCTCGCGATTGGCGACATCCTTCCCATCGGCGCTTTTCCAGCCGCGCGAGCGCCAGCCCCAGATCCACTGAGTAATGCCTTTGATCACGTATGAAGAATCCGTGTATAAAACGATGGGGCATTGCTCCTTAGGTTCGAGCATTGCCAGCGCGCGAATGGCGGCAGCCATCTCCATCCTGTTATTTGTCGTTTCTGGAACTCCGCCGCCCAATTCGTGAATCGAGCCGTCCGGCAACGAAACAATGCACGCCCAGCCGCCTGGACCAGGATTGCCTGTGCAAGCGCCGTCTGTGTAAATCAGGATCGAGGATGGATCGAGTGTCATGATGGTTGGGAATTATCGCAGAACAAGAGCCCTTTGAATGAGCTTTCAAATCTATTCAAGCTCAGGAGTTCGTCCCCTTCTTCAATTTTTTGATCGCTTTTGCTGCAAGCTCTTCATCCGGATAATTTTTATCCAGATCTGCTGCAAGCGTTTCAGCCATCCATTTTTCCGCACCGGCCGTGTCTGCCCACAGGTAGCCGCTGTCCATCACATAAGCGATCGCTTCTCGTTCATCGCCAAAGCCGACGGTGTCAGGAACTGCATCAGGGAGCGGCAGCACTTCTGCAAGATAGATAGGCACGTGGATGTTCGTATTGAACGCTTTGAGCAACTGCTG
Organism: Candidatus Melainabacteria bacterium; assembly: GCA_020853845.1. Classification (GTDB taxonomy): domain Bacteria; phylum Cyanobacteriota; class Vampirovibrionia; order Obscuribacterales; family Obscuribacteraceae; genus QKMZ01. The sequence goes on along the minus strand of JADYYD010000406.1, from coordinate 10,487 downwards.
ATTGGTGCGATCAGACACGCCGTATTTGCGGAAAACGTGCAATGCTTTTGTGTAGCTAAGAACAGCACTTACTTCGTCATCGTGCTTTGCCAGCAATCTCTCCAGCTCTTCAGAACATTTTGCCTCGTACAGGCAAGTCGCAAGGCTGTAGCGAATTCCTTGATGATCGGTCGGATTCCATTCCATAAGTTTGCGGTAAATCGAAAGCGCCTCTGTAATTTCGTCTTCCCACTGCAAATCTATAGCAAGCATCGCCATTGCATGCATGAGAGGGCGCGTTTCGCTCGCCAGCCAAAAACTTCCTTTGTATCGGCGCTCCCAGTCGGCGCCGAGCACTTTCTCAGCCGCAGCAATGGCTTTGCGGTAGTGCTTGATTCGTGCCGGACGGTCTTGCGTTTCCTCGGCAATCATCGAATGCGCTTCGGCGCAATCAGGGAAAATCTCCAGCGCTTCTTTTGCAAGAGCGATGCGTTTTTTTCCATCTTCAGCTCTTGCCTCGGATACCTTTTTTTGCGCGAGCCTCAGCTCGTCCGGTATCTTGTTGGCTCCAGCCGGTTCGCGGCGAAGCAGGAAGACGTTTGATTTTGTGGTGCGCTTTGTCACTGTTAAGACCTCGGCGAATGCACTTTGAAGGAAACCTTGATTCTATCAGAGTTTTGCAAGAATCAGATATATATAAACAAGATGTATATTTGCGGCGTATGCCGCGAACATGCTATTACGCGCGATTAATTCAGTGACTTGAGTTTTTCGGCGAGATACGGAGCCGTCTTGCTGCCGCCTGATTTTGCGACCTTTTCGGGGCTGCCGCTGGCCGTAACTCGTCCGCCGGCGCTGCCGGCACCGGGTCCAAGGTCGATCACCCAGTCCGCGGCTGCCACCACATCCATGTCGTGCTCCACGACGATCACGGTGTTGCCGCCGTCGACCAGCGCGTGCATCAGCATCATTAGCTTTTCGACGTCTTCCGGATGCAGACCGGTCGTCGGCTCGTCAAGCAAGTAGAGAGTGTTGCCCGATTGTACGCGCTGCAACTCGGTAGCCAATTTTATTCTCTGTGCTTCTCCGCCGGAAAGTTCCGTGGCCGGCTGTCCGAGTTTCAGATAACCCAAACCGACCTCTTTCAATGTTTTCAGAGCGCGCTCTACGGCTGGGATTTCGGTGAAAAAATCGCCGGCTGCATCTACAGTCATGTCCAGAACATCGGCAATGCTCATGCTGCGATACTTGATCGCGAGCGTATCTTGGTTATAGCGTGTCCCTTTGCACGAAGCGCATGGCGTATAAACGCTGGGCAGAAACAATAGTTCGACGGTGACGAAACCTTCGCCTTCGCATGTGGTGCATCGGCCGCCGTCTACGTTGAATGAAAATCTTCCGGCATTGAAACCCTTTGACTTTGCCTCCGGTGTCGCTGCGAACTTTTTGCGAATGAAGTCAAATAATCCCGTGTAAGTTGCGAGGTTGGAGCGAGGGGTTCGCCCGATTGGTTTTTGATCGACGCAAACCAGGCGCTTGATGTTTTCCATTCCTTCGATTTTAGCCGGTCGTTGAATGTCCAAATCTTCTTCCAGCTCGTCGGTTTCTTCCTCGGTTTCATCCTCATTTTTCAGACTGCCGAGCGCGGATTCCACTGTGTCGGCAAGCACCTGGCTGATCAATGTCGATTTGCCTGAGCCGGATATGCCGGTTACTACAGTCAGCACCCCCAAAGGTAGCTCCACGTCGAGGTTGATTAGATTATGCCGGTTGATACCGCTCAGCTTGAGCCAACCGGAAGGAGCAACCGGTTTTCTCTTCTTGTCTTTGTTTTCGTTGAACACATACTTTCGCGTAATTGAATTTTTTGCTTTGGCCAGTCCGTCGATTGTTCCGCTGTAGAGCAGCTCACCACCGTTATTGCCTGCTTTGGGACCAATGTCGACGATCCAGTCCGCCTGGCGCACCAGGTCCATTTCGTGCTCCACGACGAACAAAGAATTCCCTTCTTCTTTCAACTTCGTGATTGTTTTGAAAAGCGCTTCTGTATCAGCAGGATGCAATCCGGCCGACGGTTCATCTAGGACATAAACAACGCCGAATAATCCGGAGCGCAATTGGGTCGTCAGGCGCAGTCGCTGAAGTTCGCCGGCGGACAGGCTGGGTGTCGAGCGGTCCAGCGACAAATAGTCCAAACCCAGCTCGTGAAGCAGTGCGATGCGTTCGGCGAGATCGCCGACGATCGTTTTTGCAACTTCCTCGTTGGCGGAGGTTTCGTCGATCCCTCTTCTTCGTTGATCTTTGGATTTGATTTCTTTGGTCAAGACAATCGCCAACTCGGAAAGCGACATTTGCGATAAGTCAGCAATATCATAGCCGCCAAATTTGACGGCAAGCGCCTCGGCTTTCAATCGCTTTCCACCGCAGGTTTCGCAAAGCGCTTTTTCCATAAATCGTGCAACACGTTTGCGCAGCGTGGCACTTTGGGTGGTGGCAAAAGTATGGCGCACGTATACGGCGGCACTCATGTAAGTCCCTTGATAGGGCCGCTGAATTCTGTGTGCTTCGCGCTGAGCATGAACGGTTACTACCGGCTTTTCTTCGGTAAACAAAATCCAGTCGCGATCTTTTTTCGCCAGTTCTTTCCAGGGCTTGTTGACGTCATACCCGAGCACATCGAGAATGTCGCGATAGTTTTTTCCCTGCCAGGCGCCGGGCCAGGCGGCAACAGCACCGTCGCGTATGCTCAACGTGTCGTCCGGAACCAGTGACTCTTCGCTGACTGAATGACGGATGCCCATGCCGTGACAGTCGGGGCAGGCGCCGGTGTGAGTGTTTGGTGAAAAAGCGTCAGAATCGAGTCTTTCAGTGGCGCCCTCAGGATAGCTTCCAGATCGCGAAAAAAGCATTCGCAAAGAGTTGGATAAATTGGTGATGGTGCCGACTGACGATCGCGCCGTCGGTTCTGAGCGCCTTTGCTGCAGCGCGACTGCCGGCGGCAAACCCCGTATTTCAGTCACATTCGGTGCGGGCAATTGTGCAATCAAGCGCCTCGCATATGGTGCTATGGAATCAAAGTATCTGCGCTGTGCTTCAGCGAAAATCGTGCCGAAAGCGATTGAGGATTTTCCCGAACCGGATACACCGGTGAAAACGACGAATGCATTTCGCGGAATGTCTACATCTATTCCGCGCAAATTATTTTGTCGTGCGCCGCGCACCTCAACAAAACCGTCCTCGTGAATTATCTTCTTGGCGCCGTTACTCTTCATTCGGCTCATTAAAACACACAGTTTCGGCTCAAACAATTGTTGTCGAGAGACCGTATATAAGGTACGTACTCCGCGGCCGGGGTATAGTAAACCCGCTCAATCCAGACAAATGAGGATGCCATGAAAAGCTTTCTGCGCGCACGGAAATCCCACAAAGTACTTTTGTCTCTGTCTCTTGTCCTGGCTGTAGGTCTGCCGCTGGCAGGCGCCTTACAGGCGCCGGCGCAGACTGAAGGCAATGCTGCGGATTCTCAGGCTCCGGCGTACAACCTCGTCGCCGGGCAACGACCGGCGCAATGGAAACTGCAAAATGAGCAGGAGTGGATTGTCGACGGTATTGGACGCGACATTGCCGAGATTTTGCTTTATGCCAAGGCGGCAAAGTCAAAAGACAAACTTTCCAGCAGTGATATTAATTTCAGTACGAAAACAGTGAATTTGGGAACGAATTCGTACGCGTTCAAGCTCGAATGCAAAAAGCCGCAGGCTGATGTCGAATACAACTTTGCTTTGCAAGACTATGCCTGGTCACCCCAAAATTTTGAGCCTTTCGCGAAAAACGTGATGAGCCGCTTGCAACTATCCGCCGCAGCTCCATCGGTGATTCCGGAAGACTTTTTGAAAAATCTAGCCAAAGCGGATTTCGCAGCATTCTTTCAAGAAAACGTGCGAATCTCGCGCGCTCTTTCGGACAATCCCATGGATCCCTCCTTGCACGAGCAAGCGGCATTGCTTCAAGGCACGTTCAACATGCTGGAGATCTGCGGCTTGTTCAGCGATACGCGCGCACCGCTGAACAGAATGTCCGCACATTTAGCTATGGCAAAAGCGCTCAACCAGGACAAGTTGAGCACAGTCGGACAAATCGCCAACATCGCACTGGAGAGCATGTCTTGCCGCGACGGTATCGCTGTGCCGTTGATTGAAGAAATGGAAAAGCAAAATTTGACTGCAACTGAAAAGTCTTTTCTGCGTGCTCTCAAAATCCGTGGAACAGCAAATTATCGTCATTTCAAAGAGGCGGAAAGCACACCGCTCGAAGAGTATCAGTACGGACTTCGCTATGCTCAAACGCGCGGCATACATGAGGCAATGCAGACCTTTGCCAGAAAACACCATCCGCTGTCGATTCAGTGGAAGCGAATTCTTGCGTCCGGCCGCATGTCCGTGCAAACGGGACACCTGATACAGGCACATCAAACGTCCGCTGAAATTGCCGATTTCATCAAGAACCGCAAGGCTTACAAGAATTCCAGCGATGAAAATTTTCCCTCTTTCGTTGATGAGTTGAACCTGCTTCCCACGCGGTGTTTCACTGCTGACAGCAACCTTCCTCTTAACGTCTTGAGCTGGGATGATGTTGCAAATTTCCACAGCAGGCACATAGCCAACGCTCTTGCGGACGAGTATCTCTTTAACGCCAGAATGTACGGCGTTCCCGAGTTGGCGGCGCGAACAAAGGAAAATGCTAAGAAGCTGTTTGGCAAGCTCACTATCTTTCCGCTGATTCAGGCACGTTTCAACATGGAAGGAGACGAGAAATACAACTTTCTTCCAACATTGCAGGGGCTGATGGTCAATCACCCGGAATTGCTCACATCGGATAACTGGAAAATTATGTCAACGCTCGGTGCGCAAGTGGCACCACAGATGGTGTTTGTAAAACCGGAGCTGTGGTTCGACCCGGCAATGCCGATGGGCACTGTTTTCTACTTCAGAGAAAATTTGGATAACAGCAAGAAGAATCTCGCCGAACTCACCGATATGAAGCGCTTGATGCCGTATTTGCCTCCGCTTGCGATTCAATGGACTGAGAAAAAATACGGACCGCATCCTACAGGCGAGCAATACCGCGAGGGTTTCGGACCTCTGGCCGATTTCGACATCAACGCGATGCGATTGATTGCATACGCGGAAGTCGCAGATCCTGAAAAGTTTCTTGCCATAGGCGAGAAAATGGCAAAGGAAGACCCGTCTATGTATATGAGCCTCGGCGCATATTGCGTGTTGCATGACATGCCGGACAAGGCGGCCGCATTTTATGAAAAGGGAGTGGAAGAGGATGAGGACGCGGTGCGAGTTTCCAATGAATGCGATTGGCTGGTGCGGTATCGGTACGACCATGGACAGAAAGCCAAAGCGGAAGAGCTGGCGCAGTCTGCCGCAGAAGTCTATTCGGCAAGAGGGCTGATCACGCTGGCCGATTTTTACGAGCGTCAGGGCAAATTGAAAGAAGCGGAAGACATACTGAAAAAGGTAGAGGACAGATACGAAAACAGCACCGTGCTTGCACCTTTCTATCTTCGCAATGCAGAAAAGGACAAGCGATATGCGCAGGAGGCTTCTGTACGCACAAAGAAAATATTTCCCGACGGCATGAAAAAAGTGACGCTGGCAAGCTTCAGCGGAGCACCTAAAACCGGTATGGAAGTGACCGGCGAAGATTGGGTCGCAAACAAGTCCCCGCTCAAAGAGGGCGTTGTCATCGTTGCTCTCAATGGCTACGCGGCAGGCACAAAGGCTCAATTCGATGTTGCACGCGACCTTACAACCAAGCCTTCTGTGTGGTTGATTTATTGGGATGGCAAGGAATACAAAGAAAGGACGCATCCCACAGTTAACGCAAAGTGGCTGCGAGTAGACGTTAAGGCTTTGGAAGCGAAAGAGGCGACGGCTTCAGGAGACACCAAACCGTCAGCGAATGCGAAGCCATTGCCACCTGCTGATCGCAAAGCTGAAATCGAGGCATTGACGAAGCTCAAAGACAATATGATGAAGCAAGCCGAAGAGATGCAAAAGCAAAATAGCATGACGCCCCAGCAGATGCTGCAAAAGTTGCTTCAGCAAAACAGTATTCCGCCCGCCGTGCTGGAGAAGCTAAGGCAGCAGGGAATTAATCCGAGCGTTTTGCCGAGCGCACCGACCAGGCAGGCGCCTGCCACTCCGAAAAAGTGAAGTCTGGAAGGTTGTAAACAGTTCGCGGAAAGTTTGTCAAGAAACGTGCCGTTACGTTTCGGCTCTTTCGCCCGCCCTGTGGCAGCTTTCAGGGTAAAATAGCCTCTCTTACAGCATATTTTCGTAACCACAGGAGTCCAATCCGTGAGTTCTTCCGCTTCTGCACCCGCGAAACCAAGTGATTTCATCAGGGACATCATCAACGAAGACCTTCAGGCTGAGCGCCACAAAAAGGTGTTGACGCGTTTTCCCCCAGAGCCGAACGGTTTTCTCCACATCGGGCATGCCAAGTCCATTTGCTTGAATTTCGGATTGGGCAATGAGTATTCCGAAAGGCTTCCAGGCAGCGGAACCGGTTGCAATCTGCGCTTCGACGATACCGACCCGGCGAAGGAAGACACTCTTTTCGAAGATGGCATCCAGGAAGACGTGCGCTGGCTGGGCTTCGAGTGGAGCGGTTTTTTCCATGCCAGTGATTATTTCGAGAAGATGTACGAATATGCCGAGCATCTGATTCAATCAGGCAAAGCATATGTTTGCAGTCTCTCGGATGCGGAGACGAAACAGTATCGCGGCGATGTGAAGACGCCCGGCACCAACAGCCCATATCGCGATCGCACGGTGGAAGAGAATCTGGATTTATTTCGCCGTATGCGAAAAGGCGAGTTCAAAGACGGCGAGCATGTCTTGCGCGCCAAGATTGACATGGCGAATGCGAACATGAAGATGCGCGATCCGATGCTGTACCGAATCAGGCATACAGCGCACCACATGACCGGTGATAAATGGTGCATTTATCCCATGTATGACTATGCGCATCCGATTTCCGATGCATTGGAAGGCATCACCCATAGTATCTGCACGCTCGAATTTGAAAACAATCGTGAGTTGTACGACTGGGTAATCGACAACTTAATCGAGTTTGCAAAATTCCCCAGCCGCCCCCATCAATATGAATTTGCTCGCCTGAACCTGAATTACACGGTGATGAGCAAGAGACGTTTGCTGGAGCTTGTGGAAGGAAAGCATGTGGACGGTTGGGATGACCCGAGGCTGCCGACGATTGCCGGAATGCGCCGCCGCGGTATCACGCCAGACGCAATTCGTGCGTTCTGCGCGACTGTGGGCGTTGCCAAAGCAAATAGCACCGTTGACATGGCGCAACTCGAATTCTGCATCCGCGATGACCTCAATCAAAAGGCACCGCGCGTGATGGCGGTATTGAAACCGCTAAAAGTAGTGATCGAGGGATATCCTGACGATAAAGTCGAAGAGCTTGATGCTTCGTATTGGCCGCATGACGTGCCCAAGGAAGGATCGCGAAAAGTGCCTTTCTGCAAAGAAATCTACATTGAGCAAGACGACTTCATGCTGGAGCCTCCTAAGGACTATTTCCGCCTGGCACCCGGTCAGGAAGTGCGGTTGAGATATGCGTACTGCATCAAGTGCACTGACGTAGTGAAGGATGCCGATGGCAATGTCACCGAAGTTCGTTGCACTTATGACCCGGATACTCTCGGAAACAATCCTGTCGGTCGCAAGGTAAAAGGCACTATTCATTGGGTAAGCGCGCGGCATGCAGTTGATGCCGAAGTGCGACTTTATGACCGCTTGCTTTCGGTCGAAGCTCCGCCGACTGGAAAAGACAGTGAGTTTCTCAATGCGATTAATCCGCATGCGTTGCAGGTTTTGAAAGGCTGCAAATTAGAAAGAAGTCTCGGGGAGGCTAAGGCTGGAGATCGTTTTCAATTCGAGCGTCAGGGTTACTTTGTTGTCGATACCAAAGACACCAAGCCCGGCTCGCTGGTATTCAACCGCATTGTCACATTGAAAGATTCCTGGGCCAAGGCGCAGAAGAAATAAATCCGATGAATTGAAACGCGACGGCTGCTCGAATTCGAGATCGAAGGTCAAGAGTTCATGGCATTGAACGGCGGGGCGTTCTTATTTCTTGCGGGCCATGGTCCCTTTTATGGTTCCATGCGGCTCACTCGTAGTGACGAAAATCTCGTTTTTGTTTTCCAAACCAAGCGGTTCCAGGTTGAATGGCAATCTGTGCAGGTTGGGCAGCGTCAGGCTGATTTCCTCAATTTCCGGAACCGCAGCCAAAACAGCATCACCCATCGCAAACAATGTTTGCTGCGCGGATAAGCTATGGTGAAGCGCGAATGTCTCAAGCATTATGCTGCGGGCTTTCGTATGACCGGCGTTGAAATCGCAAGACGTGCCGCTCCAGGACCATCTCGCTTGAATCTTTGTGCCTAAAATTCGGTCGGTAGTCGGCTTCAATGTTGTGTACGAATCCGTGATGTATCCCGTGAATTCGGAATTCGTTATTTTCGCTACTACGAGATTGTCGATGCCGGATGTGATTTTGGTTTGATTGCGGTTTGTTTGAATTTGGGTGCAGCGAAGGTCGCTTCGATCTTTTACGAATGAAGTGTCGTGAAGACCTTGCCCGACCGTGATAGGAACCCACATGTCTTCGCTGATTCCGACTTTGACTTCCTCAACATGTTTGTACTCGTCCAGAAAATGTTTTGCCAGCGCCAACCCATATTCTTCGATGCTTTTCAGATCGTTTCGGGCGCCGAATACATAGACCGTATTCCTCATTGAATCCGTGGCAACGATTTTGGAGTTGTCACCATCGTAGTAACAGCCGCCGAACTCCGGTCCTTCCAGTTCGATTTCGACTGTAATCTCTTTCCATGTGGGAATTTTGCCTGAGCGATTAATCTTGGTCATGCGGACCAGACTCTTCCCATAAGAATTCTTGACAAGAGTGCTAACGAACGATTTTGCCTTAACTCCCCCGCTCATGCCTTTATCTCCTCAGTGGAATTCAGTTAGCTGCCAATCTTCGCGCCACGACATTGCTGTGTCAAGCAGGTGGAGAACGGAATTTTTGAATTAATCAAGGCGAATTTCATTGGGAAAAAACTAACGCATGCCCGATTCAGTGCGGCGTGATTGCGCCGGTTTCTGTATGGGCGTATGCGTGAGTGGAGTTTGAGCTTCCGGAATGTCTAATGCAGGATTGCGTTTGAAGAACGATTCCGGCGCTATTTTGAAGCCCATGGCGGCAGACGGCATCACCGGCCAATCTTCCACTCTTGGTGTGTGCGTGATTCCGACCGTGTACCAGACAACAAGGTCTTCGTTGTCGATCGAGTCATCATTGATCCATTTCGGAAGTCCGTCACCGCCTGCACTTGATACCGGATAATCTCCGGCAGCATACATCTCGTCCGGCTTGTATTGCGTGCTCCAGAAGTGGTGCAAGAGAAAGCTCGCTCTTTTTCGGTTGTAAGAGTCCGGGTGACTGTAGGGATATGCATTGGCTTGAGGTTCTATAACATAACCCGGAAGATGCCCGAGGTAACGCTGCGAATTAGGATTGACCACTTTCCAGCACCGGTTCTGAACCTCATTCAGATCGCGCGCCGCCTCCTCTTCTTTGCGGAACAGTGTGCGCTCGAGAGTGAAAGTGTTTTGCTGGAGATATCCTCTGCTTTCTGCGAGCGGCCTCACGTTCAACTCATAGAGATTATTCTTCCTTCCGTCTACGTCGAAGTCGAGTCTGAAGCAGAAGAAATGCTGGTGATTGATGCCGACAATATTCGGTGCCAACAATGTACCGTAGCGCTCGACCCCTCTGGGAATTATCTTTCCTTCTGCGTCTGGTTCTTGGGAGCAGACCTGGCAAACTTTTTCGGAAACACCTTGGGCAAGAACGTCACCATTGAGCGTGACTTTTACATTGATTGAACCGTCCTGGTTGAATACCCAATTTGTAAAATAATCATAGTTGCCCAGCGTGAACATGTGCCCGATCACCAATTGCCGGCCGCGTCTGGTTGAAGTGCGCATTGCATCGTCATCGTGGTGCTCCCACAAAATGCCGCCGTCCTGTTCCCAAATTGCCAGCGCGCCAGGCTTCATTTTTACGGCGCCAACGCTGTCTGCATATGGCGCATCGAATGTGGTGGCATTGAGGGGAATTTCGTGTCCCGGACGCAATGTTGTGGTGAGCCGGCCCAGACCATATTCACCTTCGTCGATTGGTGAACGCCAAACCCAGTCCAGCCCTGGTGCGCCGTAGGGGACAGAAACTTCCGATATTGCAGCTCTGTGCAATATGGGTCGCACTTTGCCCTCATCTTCGTATCCGATGCAGTGAAGAACCAGCCCTTCGCGTGAGTCTAATTCATAACGAAAGCGCCACTTCTGCCACTTAATTTGGTGCCCGTCAACAGTGAAAGACGGACCTTCCGATTG
>JADYYD010000405.1 GCA_020853845.1 Candidatus Melainabacteria bacterium | reverse complement strand
GAGAGGCGGCGGCAACGGGCACAATAACTCGCGTCAAGATGACGACATTGTAGACGTTGAAGTTAGTGCAGCTTAGACCCGCACAGTGGAGTGAAAAACACTGTGAAACGCAACGAGGGCCCCTGGTTAGCCAGGGGCTTCTCGTTTATCCGGCAACGCCAACTGTTACAATTGTGCTGAAGGCATGGAAGTGCTTTGGGAGTTTGCTTGAAATGAAAGCGCATAGCTGCGGAGACAGTCGGCTTACTTGTATTGATTGCCAGGCGCAGATCTGCCCTGCCTGCCTGGAACAATGCCCGGTAGGCAACCGTTGCCGCAAATGCACTGGGCGTTTTACCGGTCATATAACAAAACTGCCGCTGCCGATTATGCTGAGAACAGGTGCCGGCGCTGCCGCCCTCGGATTTGCATACGGGTTTTTCTACGAATCTCTGATGGGCGGATTTTATATCTGGTTTCTCGTCTACATTGCCGGGGTTTTTGCCGGAAAGTTTTTGCACAAGCTTGCCAATCATAAATACGGCAAGACCGTCATTGCCACTATTGCCAGTGGCATTATTATCGGAGCGTTTCTCAGTCCTGCGCAGGAGTCAATGTTGGGCAAACCTACCGACAGCAGCTTCATGGGGCTGAAAGTCGACGAAGAAGAAATGATTGCCAATGCTCCAGTTATAGCCAGAAAACGGTTTCCTGAGTTTGAGCAACAATTCAAAGAAAATGGAAAAAAAGAAACATTTAGCGTCAAGGCGCCGTTTGAGGAAAATGGTGCCATCGATCACATGTGGATTAAGGTCACCGGCATCGACGGAAAGAAAATAGAAGGAACGATCCAGGGGTTGTCGAGCAAGCTGCCAAATCTGAAGGCCGGCTCTAGCGTATCGGTTGAAGCAGATCAAATCGAAGATTGGCTTTACACCCGTGACGGAGAGGGCATCGGCAACTTTGGTTTGGGCCTTGTCGAGCGTCTGAAACAACGCGGCGAAACGCAGTGGATGGGTGCCGGGTGGGTGTGGATCAACATTGCCATTCTGATTGCAGGCGCCATCAGTCCTGTGCTGGCAGTCAGAATAAAGAACTAACTCTATGAGCAAGGGTTTTTCGGTAAATCTCGACAAGAGCGCGGATGTCGACGAAAGCACTGATTTCGAAACGCAAAAATCCGTTCGCTGCAAGAGTTGCGATCATGTGATTACCAGTCCTTCTCTTGCGGTCGAACCGCACGAACACACTTTTCGCAATCCTCAGGGTTATTCGTTTCACGTGCTTTGCTACAGCGATGCGCCGGGCGCTGCCGACGTCGGCGATTCGACAACGGAGGCAAGTTGGTTTCCCGAGTACGCATGGACATTCGCAATCTGCATGCAATGCCATAACCACCTCGGGTGGTGGTACAAAGGTCCAGACCGTTTCGCCGGGTTGATCGCAACACGTTTGAAACGCTAACAATTCAGATTATTTGCTCCAGCGACTCGCTGCGGTCCTAACGCACTTTCCGCATTTTTCCGGAGATGCGCTGTTGCATTAAATTCAATCTGGTGGCACCGGCGAACGCACTTGCTGCCAGCTCGTTGAGCAACATCGGGTCTGCTGTCGCGCCAAAGGTCACGGCGCGATTCAGTGACGCTTGAATTTGATTGGCGACGCTCAGAATTTCTTGAATGTCTTCGCTGCACTTGGCTCTGAGTTGCAATCCATACTTAACCTGGAGTTGTTCCAGCATTTGCACTTGCTGTGTCAGCAGGGCTGAAAGTGCGCGGGTTTGCTGAATGATTTGTTGCACCAGTTGATCATTGTCATCAGCGAATCGATCGTGCAATTGCTTTTGCTTCAATTCTATCGATGTCGATATTTGCTTGATCTGCTTAATATGATCTTGCTGCGAATAGGGCGAGTCGACGTTGATTTCTGCCGCCGCGTACAACGCTGAATACATTGCCGATATATCCATCATCCACCTGTTGGAAGAGCCACCGATATAATTGCACATTTCTCGGTAGTAATGAGTGCCTTTGCCGGCGAATCTAATAAGCTATTCGTCCCACAGATATCGACTTAGATCGATACTGTCATCATCTCTGAAAGATATGCCTTCCTGTTCCAGTAAGACACGTTGGAGATTGGCTGGGCGACCATCAGGCGAGAGCATGCCTGAATCGAGTTGAGTGCTAAGTTTGCCTTGAGAATTAATCACCCTGTGCCATGGGACATTATTGGACGTATATCCTTTTTCGTCCTTGCCGCGTCCCAGAGCATTCATAGCCCATCCAACCGCGGCAGCGCTGAGCCTTTTGTTCATCCGTTTGGAAATCAGCCCATAGGTATAAACTTTGCCGCGCGGAATCTGCCTGGCGATTTCATAGACTTGCTCGAAGGTGTTCAAGTCTTTTCGTTTTTGTTTTTGCCCGGCCGTTTTTTTACTTGGCATTTTATTTTTGACTCAGCAGCCAACCGAACAATCCTTCCTGTTCGAGCGCAAGCGTGAGCGATTCATGATCGACGCCATAATATTCGGTGAACAGCGGCTTCGAGCCGAGGTTTCTCATCTCGTCGACCAACATTCTCGTTTCTTCAATCGGGCAGGGTTCGTCTTCCGTTCCTTGCAGAAACCAGAGTGGTATGTCTTTGATACGCTCAGCTATTTTCTTTGTTCTATCCTCAGCAACAAACATCGCATTGAAAAGCTCCTCGTCCTCGTCAGGCAATCGAGGCGGATTTTCTTCGCCCATCCATGTGATACCAGGGGCAATGCAGGCTATTGCCGCAATTTTCTCTGCATGTTTAGCACCAAGCCAGAGTGTGCTCGAGCCTCCCATGGAATATCCCGAAAGAAAAATCTTTTGGGTGTCCAAACCAAATACACGGGCGGCGAAATCTATGGATTTGAACACTTGCGTTTCCATCTCTCCATAGAACGCTCGGTGTTCATAGTCGCATTGCGGAAAAATCACTACGGCAGGCAACTGCAAGTTCTCGAATACGTGAGCATTGCCTTTGAGCGGAAGCCCTCTGTCAAATCCGCGCTCGCCTGACCCATGCAGAAACACAATTATCGGAAGGTGCGCGTCGCGGTCGAAATTCTCTGGAATGAAAGCCGCGAACTCCAACTGTGCGGCATCATCTCGTAAAAGCTCAAAGGGCATCAGCAGGTTTCCTTATTTGCGGCGTTTTAATGCCACTAACAGCCGCAGACCACGCAACAAGTGCTCGCAAAATTATACGCGAAAAGCATTGTCCAGTGTCGCTGTGGAAATCAGGCGCAGTTTTGGAAGCCTTCTGTCATTCGACCGCAAATAACTCTATTGCCGCCCATGTTTTGAGCTTCGACACAAGCTTGATCTGCCTGCAAAATCATGAAGTCCTGGTTGCCTGCATGGCCGGGCTTATGCACAACTCCAACACTTATTGTAAGGTTGATGGTTTGCGAACTGCAAAGAAAGTTGCTTTCGGAAATGGCTTTTCGAAAATATTCAGCGACCTGGTACCCGGCGGAACCGGAGATATCCGGAAGTAAAATCAAAAACCGTCCCGGCACATATTGACCGATGGCAATATTGTTCGGAGTGCCGAAAAACACATTTCTATGATGTGAAAGCTGGCGCATAATGAAATTGCTTGCCAGATTCGCAGGATCTACGCCCAAGCGCCGATTCAATTCGGACATGCCGTCCAGTGCGATCATGAGAACGGTCATCGGTTTCCCATAGCCGTATGCTAAACCGCATGCCTGGAAGATGCAATTGCGCATGTCCCAAAAGTTGAGCACATTGATCGCAGCTAGTGCCGCAGCTTCCTGCGCGAGCGGATCAACATAGGTGTCTTCTTGCTTCAACGTTTTATAGGTGCCCGACAAAGCAGCAAACATGCCACTATCTATTCTTCGGCTGGGCTGTTCTTTATGCATGACTAGCAATCCATGGGCGTTGTATTTCCAGCACAAGACTGGGCGTTCCAATCAAAGTTCCCAATGAAAAGCGGGTCGATCTGCCCGAATGTTTTATAGTCACGCGGGAAGCTTATCACCGCTAAATATAAGAAACGCGCCGACCGTGCGGCGCGTCCCTCATCTTCCTCTTCCTCAAAAACCTTTCAACGGGTGGTGATTTGCTTATCGCCGCCGCGCGTTGTAAATCCCCAGGCGTATCCTGCGCGTGCCACGAAAATCAAATCGCCTGTTGCTTTATCTACTGTGAAATCGCCTTCCCAGGTCAGGTTTTTTTCTTTGTTGACCCATGAAACCTGTCCGTCTTTCTCAACGCGCTCCCACTGCCCGAGATTGCCGTTGATTTTGTCCAACTGACCATTCGTGTAGTGGTACTCTCTCTTTCGATCGCCGCCTGAGGGCGTTTCGGTGATGTTGCCGTCTTTGTCGTATTTGATGGTGCCACCGATATCAGCGGACTCTATGCTTGCCGAGCCATCGGCGTTTTCCTTGCGATGTTCTACGGTGCCGTTGACTAGGACGTCGTAAGAAAGATTACCTTGCGCATCGACTTGAACATTCTCAACAGCGTGTCTTTCACGGTTGGGACCGATGTGTGTCCATTTGCCGTCCGGCGTCTTGTAGTAATAGTCGCCATCCATGGTCGAAACTACTGAGAGGTTTCCTTTTTCGTCCCTGACGACGTCGAGCGGGCCGACTTGCACGCTATCTCGGTGACTTTGCGGCTGTCTTTCGTCGGACATGCGGCTGACTTGTGCCGTATCTGACTGAGAGAGCTGATCTAAAAGAACTTTGTCGGAGGTAAGAAATGATAGCGGTTCTTTCGGATTGGAGAATTGATACAGGTCGTTTAAGCCCTGGTTGCCCAGTGTCTCGCTGCCCAGGGGATAGGAAGTGACCGTAGTGTTATCGAGCTGTACGTCATAGTATTGGGATTCAAGTGCCATAAAAACGTCCTCCGGCT
>JADYYD010000404.1 GCA_020853845.1 Candidatus Melainabacteria bacterium | reverse complement strand
GCAACAGCCTATGCAACAGCCAATGCAGCAACCGATGCAGCAGCAAATGCAGCAACCGCCAAAGAAACCGGCGCAGGTTGCCACGAATAGCCCTCCGGCATCGAAACCGCCGGCTGCCACTAAAGCCGGTGCCGGAGCAGCATCTTCGAACTACCTCAGCGAGATCGGCGGTGCTCGTTTGGGAAGGTGGGCTGCTGCTAAGATGCCCCTTAAAGTCTGCATTGTGCCTGCGTCTAACGTGCAAGGTTACCAGCCTTCGTTCGATCAGCTTTTGATCAAATGTTTTCAGGATTGGGGAAACTCGTCAGGCGGCAAAGTTTCGTTCAAGGGCGTCAGCGATGCAAAAACTGCTGACATTGTTTGCACTTGGACAAGTGATACGAACAAGTTCATGAACACCGCCGAGGCTGGTGAAACCACAGTGTACGGCGCCAACAATGTGATTCAGCATTGCACCATCCAAATTCTCACAGTTCCTCACCCCATGTCTCCCGGCGTGCCTGTGAGCGAACCTCGCCTGCGCTGGATTTGCTTGCACGAGATCGGTCACGCACTTGGTCTGGGTGGGCATACGAGAAACCCGCAAGACATCATGTTCTTCTCGACACCTCTTGCAGAAGTTTGGAAAGACCTGACTCCCCGAGACATCAACACGATTCAGTCGCTGTACTCGAAGTAGGTTGATGGCATGAAACTGGTGAAGGCAGAATTACCACCGTGGAGAAACCAGGATTTGACTTTGTTTCATGGGACGTTAGCGTCGCATGTTGGTTCGATAGAAACCAAGATTGATCCTGGTAAAATGAACCCTGATGCGGATTTTGGGAAAGGTTTTTACACCACAACCAATTGGATTCAAGCTAGAAGGTGGGCTGAATTAGTCTCTGGGCGAGAAAATGGAAAGCCCGCTGTCATCGAGTTCCTGGTTCGTAGGGACGATCTGGCAAAACTTGATACTCTTGCATTTGTACTGGCTAATCGCCATTCCAATGACTATTGGAATCTGGTTGAATCGTGTAGAGCATACGGAGAAAGTAACCGGTCCTTAAATCGATGGTATGACTTAGTAGTTGGTCCTGTATGTATTAGGTACCAAAGCAAGCGTGCGAAGAGGAATTATGACCAGTTTAGCTTTCACTCTGAGAAGGGGTACAAAATTTTGAATCAAGGAGTGGTGAATACTTACGAATGGTGATTTCAGCAACTGAATTAAGGCAGCGAAAGCAGTATTGGAAACGCGTTTCCATGTGTCTGGTTGCGTTTCATAAGTTTCAACCAGCTAAAGCCGACGAGAAAGTTGCCGAGTTACAGAAGCGCTTCCCATTGAAGTCGACTAGTCCGGTTGTGGAACTCATTTATCATGAAGAGCCGTTCAGGCTGGCTTGTAAGCTTACAAACAGCAAGATGAGTGTGAAATCTCACTCTCGGAAGTATCAAGAAATACTGGACTCTACAGGAGAAACCCCTGAAGTCCGAAAAACTGAAGCATATCGAACTGTTAGTGAGAAGTTGCGGAGCCGTATGAAGTCGCAGCTTAAGGTACAAGAAAAGGCAGATGAACCTGAGAAGGCTCGAAAAGACTTGCCTGCTGCTGCCGCTGCGGGCACAGGCGGTAAAAAATCTGCAACGCGGCGGAAAGACTCATTGTCGGTTTCAAAAGCCGTCAATGCTAAGAAGCTGGAGAAGAAACCAGTGATCAAAAAAACAGAGAAGTTAGCAAAGGACCAAAGAACTTCAAAGTGATGTCTCCTTAGTCTCTCTTTCATAGAAGAGCATTTAATCTTCGCCCGGAACTAGGCGAAGCTCTGGCAGGTGGTGTAAAAACGCCGGAAAGGCTTGCGGAGCTTTTGTTTGCGGTTGTTTTGGCCAGGGAGGCACGGCATTACCGGAGCCGCCCACGGGGTGGCTCATTCCGGCTCAGCCCCACCAGGTGGGCGTTTCAGATGTGGGAGAACTACGAAGCCGGGGGGATTTTCCCCAATTGGAAATGCCGGCTCACCGCCGTAAAGTGAGTGCATCGAACAGCGAAGTTGCCGACACGATTTTTAGAAAAGCAGGTGGGAATTATGTTTAAGAACTCATGCGACGAAGAAAAACTCTGCCAAGTCCTCAAAGCCTACGTTGAAGAGTGGGGTCCGGAAAACGTCATCGTATCCGTTCCGCGCCACTGGTCCGAATACTCGACTAGCTCGCTCGGCCGCGTCAGACTGGAATTTGCGACCCGCGACACAGTATCTATCCGCGTTGAATACGACTTTGTCCGCTTGAACTACGACGTTCAATTGCAAGCCGCTTAATTCACGAATTCGAATCTCCGCCGGTCAGGCAGAAAACCGGACGAGAACACCACACACACGCATTTAAGACCGCCCCCCACCGGCGGTCTTTTTGTTGTTATCGGATCGCCAGGCGCGTTTGAGCGCTTTCTATAATGAGGGCACTGCCCTTATCAGAATCTTGTCGTCCGTGAATTCGATAATTTTGCCGTCGACAATTTTTGTTTGCAAATAATCTTTGGTCCCCTGATCGCTTTTGACAAAAGCCTCATGGATGCGACCTTTCTGTTCGTCCGATAAAGGAGAATGAGCGAGCCATCTGGTGGCGTCTCTGGTGTCTTTGGTCAGTGCGTAATCGACGAGTTTCAATCCGTTATCCTGCAAAAGTTTTCTCCAGTCATCGACGGTATACAACGTTTTGAAAGTCGAATCGCGCAGACGGCCAATCTTCATGAGAAACTCACCCAGAGCACGATTATCGGGCGATATGGAGTCTGCGATAATCAGTGGTGCGTTATCCTTCAAAACGCTTGCAACTTGCTTGAGAGCCCTAGGAACATCGTCAAAATGGTGTGTAGCCATTCTGCATGTTGCTCCGTCGAATTTGGTTTCTCCAAAATTGAGATTTTCAGCATCCATGATCAGTGCTTTGACATTGGAGATGTTTTTCTCCTGCAAAACTTCCTTGCATTTTTCAATCGCTTTTTCAGATGAATCGATGGCTGTAACCCTGCAGCCGACTTGAGCAAGCGCGATTGCAGTATCGCCGTGATGCGTAGCCAGGTCCAGAACATGCGCACCAGGCATGGGTTTCAAAAAATCTATAACTAATTGTGCTTCGAACATAAAGGAAAACCGGATGAGGAAAGTACATTTTTACCTCATCCGGCTGTGTAGTTGTGTATCTATTTTTCGGACTTTTCTGAACTCCTGGTTCAAATCAAGTTGGAGTAATAGCGCAGGTCGTGTCTGGTGATTCCGCTGTTCTCGTCTCCATCTTCGTTATTTGAACCTTCCTGGAAGTTAGCGTAATACGCTCTCAGAACCTTGAGCATTTGCTGATCTCGCGCAGTTACATAAGGACTGTTGCTTGCGTAGTGCAGTTCTCTCTGGTCGATGAAACGGTCGCCGTTGAAATTGATCATGTCGAGATTTTTCGACTGGAAATATCTGGCGGCGGTCTGCATGACTTCGGCTTTGCGAAGGTCTGCTAGCGAGATTCCGGAGTTTTCGTCTCCTTTCTCATCGTTCACCAACTCTTGGATCTTGTGTTCGTTTTGCGCCATCAACCTGAGCGCGTCGTCCTGTTTGTCGGACAGATAGCGGGACATGACTCTTCTGTATTCGTTGATTTCCTCGCGGCTGACCTTGCCATTGCTGTCACGATCGATTCCGTCCCAGTGCTCGCGCAGAACGTCGGCATTGGTCATTTCCGGCTCGCGCTCTCTTTCGAGCGGAGGTCTGGACTCTATCGGCGGCACCGGACCTGGACGCTCATCCGGCGGTGCGGCAATCGGTGGCTCGACAGGTGGGCGACGCGGCACGGCAATCGGCGGTTCGACCGGTCGTCTTGGTGGGCGCGGATGTGGAATAAACTCGGCACCAGGCGGGCAACTCAAATCTTTCGGAATTTTCAGTTCGTCGCCAGCTCTGAGACGATATGGATCCACATCAGGATTCATTTTCTTCACGGCTTCTACTGCGCCGATAATTTCCATATGCGAAGGCGATTTGCCGCTTCTCGAGCGCAGCTCGTCAGCGCAGATGCGCCAGATCGTATCGCCCCTTTCAATAGTGTGCGAGCGCTGCACATTATCTTCCGGTTTTTCAGGTTTGGCTGGATCTTGGGGATCATCGGCGGGATCTTTCGGATCTGTTGGATCTTT
>JADYYD010000403.1 GCA_020853845.1 Candidatus Melainabacteria bacterium | reverse complement strand
AGGAAAGGCACAAGCGAATAAATCAAAGCGATGATTATCACGGGAAACCAGCGAATATTGCCGGTCATGACCGCCCAACCAAAAGCAAAAACGCTGACCAGCATGAGCAGAGTCATAAAAATCTGAGCGATTCTCGCCAGCATCGAATTGTAAGAACGGATGTCAGCGAACTTCCTCTCCCACGATTCCGGAACATGCAAGTAGCGGTTGTATGACTCGATTTTGTTGCCGGCCAGCCCAACGAAGACTCTGAGTTTGGCGCCCTTGTAGTCTTTCTTCGTGTCTTCGAATGTGAATGAGTGATCCTTTCGTTTGGGTTTCTGACTCTCTTCGTCCTTGATCAACTCAAAGCCGTCGAGCGAATTGCCTGCTTCCTCCTCCACAAACTTGCGAGCGGCTTTCTCCGCTTGCTCATGCGTCAGTGAGGGTATTTCCCTGTCGTTTTCGAAGTCATGGTCGACTCCTGCCAACTTGCCTTCCGGGTTGATCCAGACGCGCAACTCTTCTTGCTGAAGTTCTCGAACCAGGCGCACACGCCAATACCAGACGGGAATTTCCTTGACCATCAGCTCGTTGGCTTTGGCTACGCCAAGCTCATACTCGAGAAAGCTCTTGGCATCGTCGTCATATGAAAACGTAACGGATCTCAGAGCCCGCTGAGTTTCAGGATCGGGTGATTTGGGTTCGAACGCACCCGGCTTAGGTATAGGAGGGTTTTGTTTGGGCGGCGGCGTAGACTGGGTGCCGTTGGAAACGCTACTCGGCTCAGGGTTGTACCCAAGCTTGACAGCCCACTGGCATGCTTTCTCGATGATCTGTTCTTTGGGAATTGAAAGATTCAGTGAGGCGGCGGCGAAAACTTCGTCGTTCTTCGTGAAATAGATAATGCAGCCGACCAGCGCAAAAAGCCCCAACCACCAGAGGTAGCGATGGGGGGACTTGAGGTGGGCCTCCAACCTGTTAGGGTCAACGGAGACGGATTCTGCCATTGGCTGCCGTTAGTCTGATAGTACGGATGATTGGGATACTTGCCATTGTAAGTACTCGACAAGGTCAATGCCCTTCATAGTTCCTCTATGGTGTTGTCAAATACAGAGATTTTGATAATTGGTAATGCACTTCTCAAAGTGGAAGACAGCCTAAAGTCCACGCGAATTCTCTTTCTAAGGGGTTATGATCAGCCCTCGTGCTAAGTTGCCTCGCCGGCTCGCTCACACATGTGTTGCACGGGTCCAGGCGGACTGGAGCGTTTGCGTGTCAAAAACCTTCATGTGGAATGAAAAGTGCGAACGAATGTCGCGCTCGGAGCTTGAGAATCTTCAACTGGGCCGGTTGAAGACTTTGATCGAGAGCCTTTATAAAAAAGTGCCGTTCTACAAAGAGCGCATGGACAAAGCCGGTGTCAGCGCCAGCTCGCTGAAGACCTTAGCCGATCTGAAGTTTTTTCCCTTTACGAAAAAAACCGACTTGCGCGAGAACTATCCTTTCGGTCTTTTTTCCGAACCGCTCTCGAACGTCACGCGCTTGCACGCATCGTCGGGAACAAAAGGGAAACCGACAGTTGTCGGCTACACGAAAAACGATATCGACATGTGGTCGGAAGTTTGCGCTCGCTCGCTATGCGCAGCCGGAGCCCGTCCCGGTGACATTCTTCATAACAGCTACGGTTATGGACTTTTTACCGGCGGCATGGGAATGCATTACGGCGCGGAAAAATTCGGCGCCACAGTTGTCCCCGCATCCGGTGGCAGAACGCAGCAGCAGATTTTGCTTCTGCAAGACTTCGGCGCTCGCATTCTTTGCTCCACGCCATCGTATGCCCTCAACATCGCATACACGATGGAGGAGCTCGGCATCAAGCGCGACACCATTAAGCTCGAGCGCGGCATTTTCGGCGCCGAGCCCTGGACCGAAGAGCTGAGAAGCCAGATTGAAGACAAGCTCAAAATCGAAGCGCTCGATATTTACGGACTGAGCGAAATCGTCGGACCGGGTGTGTCGATGGAATGCGCTGAAGGTCGCAATGGACTGCATATCTGGGAAGATCATTTCCTGCCCGAGATCATCGACCCGGTCACTGGTGATGTGCTTCCCATCGGAGAAGAAGGCGAGCTCGTTTTCACCACACTGACAAAAGAAGCAATTCCGGTATTGCGCTATCGCACAGGCGACATCTCCCGCTTGTCGCTGGAAACCTGCGCATGCGGACGGACCACGGCGCGAATGCAGCGTGTCAGAGCACGTCTGGATGACATGCTGATTATTAGAGGAGTAAATGTTTATCCTTCCGAAATCGAGAAGGTGCTCCTGGCCCTGGAGGAGCTGTCGCCGCACTATCAGTTGGTCATCGACCGCAGAAAAGCGCTCGACGTGCTGTCAGTGCAAGTCGAAGTTACAGATGAGCTGACCAAACAATGGGGACATTTCGACAACGATTGCGTCGAGTTCTCCAATCTTTCAACTCATATTCAAACGCTCCTCAAAGACAATCTCGGCATCACCGCCGATGTTCAACTGATGAAGCCGAAAGCGGTGCCGCGCAGTGAAGGGAAAGCGGTGCGCGTTGTCGACAAGAGAAAAGAAGACAAATCACAAGCGGAAAGTGCCGCCGTCAAAACACCGGTTTCGAAACACTAGGTCAACTCAAAGAAATCAACTGAATTAAAAGGTTCAAAAATGTCGCAGACACATACATCCTCGGCAGACAGCGTTTTCACCGGCGCACCGCCCGAGTCGTTCGGTTTCAAGCGCATTATCTATGCCAAATCCGGATTCACGTCCACCATCACCATCAACCGCCCCGACGTGCTCAATTGTTTTGACTCCCTGACATTGAAGGAACTCGGCACCGCTTTCTTAGATTCTTCCCAGGACGACAATGTGGCGGTAGTGATCATTACAGGCGCAGGCAATAAGGCTTTCTGCACCGGCGCGGATTTGAAAGAGCAAGAGGAGCACATTCTCAAAAAGCCGAACAACTACTACAAATGGATGTATCAATTCATCGAAATGCACGACCGCCTGCGCAATATCGGCAAGCCTACCATTGCTAAATTGAACGGCATGGTCGTAGGCGGAGGCAATGAGTTGAACATGGCTTGCGACCTGGCTGTCGCAGCCGACCACGTGACAATCAGGCAAGTCGGAGCAGGACGCGGCAGTGTCGCCGCCGGTGGCGCCACACAGTGGTTGCCGTTAATCATCGGCGACAGACGGGCGCGCGAGATGCTGCTGCTTTGCGAACCAATCGACGCCTACACGGCTCTGGAATGGGGACTTGTCAATCAAGTCGTGCCAGCATCCATGCTCGATCAGGCGGTGGAAGAGCTGGCTCAAAAGCTCTACAACAAATTGCCGGAGTGCACGCGCTACACAAAACAGCAGCTCAATTTCTGGCGTGATTTCTCCTGGAGCATGACTGTAGGACATGCTCGCGACTGGCTCACACTGCACGCCGGTGCTTCTGAAACCGCAGAAGGCCTGCGTTCTTTCCGGCGCAAACAAGAAATTCCCTATCCCAAAATCAGATGCAAGGCTGCAGGGCCGGCAGAGTCCTTCAGCGGACATGTCGATACTGCGCCGTGCCCCACCTGCAATGAATCGATGCCTTCGACCAATGCATTCTGCGGTGCTTGCGGCACCAAGTTGAAAGGCTGAGTGAAACACTTCCACGGATTTCTACACTGACTGAAGTTCTGACTAAAGGAGCAAGAGATGATGACCCTGACCTACCGAAACATTCTGACCAGCACTGAAGACCAGATCGGCATCGTGACACTGAACCGTCCGACCGTTTTGAACGCATTGAGTCATGACTTGATGGACGAGCTCGTCAAAGCTTTGGAAGAGTTCGACAAAGATGAAAACATCCGGGTGATCATTCTCACCGGCAGCGAGCGCGCCTTTGCAGCCGGCGCCGATATCAAAGAAATGTCGGATGAAACAACGATTTCGATCATGAATAAAGATCGCTTCGCCACCTGGGACAGAGTTCGCAATATCAAAAAGCCGATTATTGCGGCAGTAAGCGGATTTGCTCTGGGCGGCGGCTGCGAACTGGTGATGACCTGCGACATGATCGTCGCTTCGGAAACAGCCCAATTCGGTCAGCCGGAAATCAACATCGGCGTCATACCGGGAGCAGGCGGAACCCAAAGATTGACTCGCGTCGTCGGCAAGCACAAAGCAATGGAGATAATCCTCACCGGTCGCTCCATCACAGCCAATGAAGCTCACGCAATGGGACTGGTTAACCGCGTCGCTCCGGTTGAACTTTATCTGGACGAAGCAAAAGCTCTGGCCAAAGAAATCGCCAAGAAATCTCCTGTCGCCGTCAAGCTGGCTAAAGAAGCGATTCTCAAAGCATTCGACGGCTCGCTTGTCGAAGGTCTGGAATTCGAGCGCAAAAATTTCTACATGCTCTTCTCTTCCGAAGATCAAAAAGAAGGCATGCGCGCATTCTTAGAAAAGCGCCAGGCCACCTTCACCGGTCGCTAATGCAAGAAATTGAGACTTTGAGAAAATTCGAACTGGAGAATATTGATAAATCATGGCTGAAGAAACAATTCTGTTGACAGAGATCAAAAACGGCGTGGGCATTATCACTTTGAACCGCCCCGACAAACTCAATTCGTTTACCGACGAACTGACATTCCGCCTGCAAGACGCGCTGAAAGAAATGGAGAAATCCAAAGACGTCAAAGCGATCGTCATCACCGGACAAGGTCGTGGTTTTTGCGCAGGGCAAGATTTGCAAAGCCGCAGCATCAGTCACGAAGAAGGCGTTCGCCCCTCGCTCGGCGATTCGATTAGACGCCGCTACAATCCGATCATCACCAAAATCCGCAGAATGGAAAAACCAATCATCGCGGCTGTCAATGGTGTCGCGGCCGGTGCCGGCGCATCGCTGGCTTTTGCTTGCGATTACAGAATAGTTGCTGAAGGAGTCAGCTTCATTCAGTCTTTCACAAAGGTCGGATTGGTTCCGGATTCCGGCGCCACCTTCCTTCTGCCACGCTTGATCGGCGCCACTCGTGCCTTTGATCTAATGCTCTCGGCAGACAAACTGGAAGCGAAAGAAGCACTCGAACTCGGCGCTATCAACAAGATCGTTGCCGCCGATGCGCTTTTAAAAGAAGCGACCGAATTGGCTGAGAAGCTGGCAAAAGGACCGACGAAAGCGTTCGCCCTGACCAAGCGCGCAGTCAATCGCTCTATGTTCTCGGACCTGGAAGAATTGCTCGAATACGAAGCGCAACTGCAGGAAATCGCAGGACGTTCGGATGACTTTGCCGAAGGTGTCAAAGCGTTTGTTGAAAAACGCACACCCGCCTACACAGGCAAATAGTTTCTCAAAGAAAAGTCGAACCGGGAACGGAGCTGCTCAAAACCAGCTCCGTTTCGCTTTTCTGCGTCGTTACTATCCTGTTATTTATCGGTGCTAGTCTGTCCAAACTACAGACTTTGTACTGAGGTGACGTGGTGACCGATTGGAACAGCTATGAAGGGTTTGCGCCGGCAACCGGCGTGAAAGCTCTAAGAGACCACGCCCACGAGGCAAGAACCGCGCTTTCAAACGTGTTTGCCGATAGCACATTGAACGAAATTCGACAGGGATCCCTCGAGCGGGCGCAGTCCGCAAGCGAAGTGCACGTACGCGCTGGAGAAAGTATTCAGCGCGCAATTGATACGGCTCAGCCGGGAACGATCATCAATGTTGCCGAAGGCGTGTACAGAGAAAAGCTGGACATCAAACGCGACGGAATTACATTGAGAGGTCACGGCAGAGCAGTCATAGACATGGGCGACAAACCGCTGAGCGGAGCGGTAATCAACATATCCGGGCGCCGGGATGTAACCATAGACGGTTTCGAAATCAGAAATGTTAAGGGTGGAGAGGTTCCGACGGCGATCCGAGTGGACGGCGCCAGCAGCAACATCAAAATCATCAACAATGACATTCATGGCATCAAGAGCAACAGAAACGCGCATGGAATAGCGGTATTCGGCGACCGAGCTCAACCATTGAGAGATGTGCTTATACAAGACAATCGCGTGCACGATTTAAAACTCGGACAGAGCGAAGCTGTCGTCATCAATGGCAATGTCGAAGGATTCAAAATCATCGGCAACACGATTCGCGACAATGACAATATCGGCATCGACATCATAGGCGGTGAAGGCGTCGGCCGCAAAGGCATCGACAGAGCCCGCAAAGGACTGATTGCCGGGAATTTGATAAGCAACATCGACACGCGCAAAAACCCGACCTACAATCGCATGTCTGCAGCAGGCATCTATGTCGATGGTGGCGGCGACATTACTATTCGCGACAATGTCGTGAGAAACTCCA
This sequence comes from Candidatus Melainabacteria bacterium, assembly GCA_020853845.1. Lineage (GTDB taxonomy): Bacteria > Cyanobacteriota > Vampirovibrionia > Obscuribacterales > Obscuribacteraceae > QKMZ01. Next base: position 2,232 of record JADYYD010000403.1, on the reverse strand, counting down.
ACTATGGAATCGAACTCGCCTCTGAGAGAAAAGGGTGGGCGGCGACAGATATCAGAGTCTTTGGAAACCGCATTGAGAACAGCCATTTAGCCGCCATTTCATTAGGTGGTGGCAAGGCAAGCAATGGTGGTGTCAGCAATTCGAGAATTGAGAACAATACGCTCACCGGCAATACGCGCATTTGGAAACAGAACAATGTGCGCAACGTTCACATTGGAGACAACAAGACGTTTTAGAAACCGGAATCGCCCGGCGTGTGGTCTTGCATTTGTTGCTCTTTCTCTCCTTCCATCTGCTGCTTGCGCATGTACGGCGATGGCTGAGGCGCTTGCGGCGCGGCTTGAGACGGACCCAGCATTTGCTCCAGCATGGCGATGCGCTGCTGAACTGCCGAGGTTCGCTTCTGCTCCGGACAAGTTCTGCAGAATTCTTTGTATTCTTTGATAGCAGATGAAATGTGGCGTTCCTGGTCGAACATCATGCCCAGATTCAAATGCGCTTCGGAATTGTCTTTGTTTATGCTCAATGTTCTGTGAAAATCTTCCAGCGCATTCTGGTGATCGCCCAGAGCAAGAAGGCACTTGCCGCGGCTCGTAAACAGCGTTTCTTCATCGAGACCTTTCAAGGTTTTCTCACTGTTGATCATGCCTGTGAATTGCTGAATCGCGCTGGGCCAGCGTTTTGCCCACATGAGCATATCAGCGTAATTCATCCACGCTTCGGTATATGACCAGGGCTTATCGCCGAGCGCTTGCAGGAACCAGCCAACAGCGCCGTCATAGTCATTTCTCGCCTTGCTCACCAGTCCATAGAGGTTGTAAGCCTTCGGACACTGCCCCTGATAATCGGCCAGCGCTTTTCTTGCTTCATCTTCGGCTTCACTGAGCCGGTTTAATCGCAAATAAATATGACCCAGATGAATATGAGCTTCCCACGACGGCCCGACATTCTGCTCCAGATGCTTGTTGAAAGCCTCGATGGCCTTGGAGTCTTCTCCGCCTTTGACCATGTAAGTCACGCCCAGCCAGTACCAGGCCTGGGGCATGTATTCGTTTCTGGCAAAATAGATCGATTGTTTGAACGCATCCACGGCGCCATCGTAGTCTTTCGCCTTGTACTTGCTGATGCCGACGTTGTAGTTGGCATCAGACGGCAAAACGTGACCTTTGCCGCGCTCGGACTTGGCAAAACCGGCATCGGCGGTCAGGAAAAAGCAGAAGATAAGCGAAAGTGCCAGGGACGTTCCGGGCAATTTGTATAAACGGTCCAATGCTGCGGATCTCCAGAGATCAGACGCCCATCAACTCTTTGAATTGGGCCTCATCAAGAACTGTTATACCAAGTTCTTGCGCTTTTGCCAGTTTCGAGCCGGCGCTGGTGCCGGCGACCACAAAATCGGTCTTTTTGGAAACGGACCCGGAGGCTTTGCCGCCTCTGTCTTTGATCATTTTTTCGGCGGCTGCGCGGTCCAGAGTTTCCAACGTGCCGGTGAGCACAAAGGTCTTGCCCGTAAGCGTTTTCTCGATGGCATTGCGGGCCTGAATTTCGCTGTCGCTCACCTTCATTTGCACGCCGAGGCTGCGCAGATCGGCAATCAGCTTTTTGGTGATGTCGCTTTGAAAAAATTCGTTAATAGATTGCGCAATTGCCGGTCCCATGCCGTCGATCGCAAGAATGTCTTCGGCAGTAGCGGCCTCCAACTGCTCGACTGAAGTGAAGCGATCGGCGAGCAGTTCGGCCCCGGATGTGCCGATATGGCGGATGCCGAGCCCGTGGATGAAGTTGGGAAACGGGCGAGTTTTCGAAGACTCCAGAGCGGAAAGAACATTTTCAATCCACTTGCTGCCTTGCTTTTCCTTGCCGGCTTCGCCGCTCTTCTTGTCTTTCCACTTGAGCCCTTTTAGCCTTTCAGCATCAAGACGATAGAGATCCGCGACGTCTTTGATGAAACCTTGATCGACCAGCAAGTCGACAAGAACTTCGCCTACTCCTTCGATATCCATCGCATCGCGACTGGTGAAGTGCTCGATGCGGCGCTTGGTCTGCGTGGGACAGCCGTAAGTATTCGGGCAGCGAAAAGCCACTTCGTCACCTTCTCTTGCCAATTCCTGTCCGCACACAGGGCAAGTTGTCGGATACTCGAAAGGAACGCTGTCGGGTTTGCGCTTCTCTAATTTGACAGAGAGAACCTCAGGAATAATCTCGCCCGCTTTGCGCACCAGAACCGTGTCT
>JADYYD010000402.1 GCA_020853845.1 Candidatus Melainabacteria bacterium | reverse complement strand
GTCTCTGGCAAGCTCTTTCGCGACAGAGAAGAACAACCCTGGTGAGAAACAGGTTTGATTCTGCTTGGTGGCAGCGGTTGCTGGTTCGCACTTGCTAATTCAACTTTCGCTAGTTCAATATTGCTAGTTCAATAACGCTAGTTCAACTTTCGATTGCTTTTTCCGCTTGCGGCGATTGCGATGTTTTGAAATACAAACGTAAAACGTATACTGCCAAGACTGCCGCCCAGAGCGCAAAAGGTTGGATTCTGCAAAGGTGGAACAGGAAGTCGAGGAAGAACAAAATCCAGCTCAGATAGACAAACGACACTGACGCGATTTTCAATATCAATTTATCTCTGGTATCGAAATTGGTGTCACTGCGGTCGGCCGCGAGAAACAACAGCAAGCACGGGATGAACGCAAGTATATAGTCCTGAGTGTGCGTGTGCGGGCTGGAAACCAGCATCAACAGTACGGTCGCGCTGGCGAGCAGATTGAACCGCAGCGAATCTTTCCAGTCCAGTTTTTTCCACAAGAAAAATAATGAGCCGGCTACAGCCAGGCATACTCCGGCGCTCAGATAATGAACAGGCTTCGAATCCGAACCGGTAATCAAAACGAGCATGCCTCTTAGATTTTGCATTTTTTCAGGCTGAACGCCCACAATCTGGCTGGAAGCTTCATTGGTCAAGAACGCCTGAGGAAATGCCATTATGTTGTCCCAGCCCAGAACGGCCGTGCATATGCCCAGCAAGAGCACGCCAAATCCGGCGAAAATTGCGGGGAATTTCCAACCGAATCGTGCCGTTCCAATTGACAGCAAATAGGGCGCGTACTGCAGTTTCATCGTCCCAACACAAGCCATTGCTGCCGCAGCTATAAGATTTCCCTCTTTCAAAAAATGAAAGTACGAAAGCACCATGGGAAACAGCAGGCAAGATGTGGAACCCAATCTAATGCTGAACCAGGTCGCATATGAGGCGGTAAAAGCAGTCACTGCCGTGAGCTTGGCAAACCAGTGCTGAAGCGGTTTGACAAAGGTGGCCAGCAAGACGCCGATTGAGGCTGACAGAGTAACCAGTCCCCAGACTGCCCATGCAGCATCTAAAGAGAAGAAAGAAAGCGGCAAAAGCGCAACGAAAGTGACAGGCGTGTTCGGATTCGAGAATGGCGCTTCCGGCACCACCGGCGCGGTCAGCTTCGTCTCCAACTCAATCTGCGTGGGTCCGTCGTAAATCTTTGTCGGCTGAGACAGGCACTGGCGAGCTAAAACGCCGCTACCGTAGAAACTCACAAAATCACTTATATATGGTCGCCCGTCGATTTTTCGGGCGTGCAGTTCTTTGTCGTGCATCCACTGCCCGAGCAGAGCAAACGCCTGCAGGGCCCAGAAAAAAGCAAAGCCGAAGTAGAGCACCCAGAAGCGTTCTCGATTTTTTTGGCTGAGCATGTCTATCAAGTCTACCTGTCTATCAAGGCGACGCAGTCGTTTTAAGTTTAGCCGAGAATTTTTGCCAGACGTCGGGATTGACTGCATTAGTCGGCAGCTTTCCGTTGAATGCCTCGATCAGCCCTTTGACCGCCAGCTCGTCCATTGCGGCGCGGGTTTCCCTGGTGGCGCTTCCTATGTGCGGGGCGAGCACCACATTGTCCAGAGCAAGCAGCCCCTCCGGCACTTGCGGCTCGTTTTCAAAAACATCAAGCCCACAGCTTGCAATTTTTCTCTCTTCCATCGCCTGAACAAGAGCTTGCTCATCTATTACTGCTCCGCGCGAGGTGTTGATCAAAACACAGTGCGGCTGCATGATGTCGAACTGATTCTTGTTTATCAGATGTCGTGTGTCTGCTCTGAGCGGGCAATTGACGCTGATAAAATCCGCCCTCCGGCAAAGCTCGTTCAGCTCGACACGTTCGGCTTGAAACGTTTTTTTCAACTCGTCGTCGGTCTTTTTGTCGTTGCCTTTTCTTGCATATATGATGTTGAGCCCAAAAGCGCGCGCTCTTTTGGCCACCGCTTTGCCAATCCGTCCCATGCCGATGATTCCGAGCGTTTTTCCATTCAGCTCAGCACCCAGCATCAGCTCACGTTTCCAGCCGGTCCACTCGCCGCGGCGAACGAATCCGTCCGCTTCGACAATTCTTCTTGCCGCCGCCAGCAAAAGACCGAATGCCAGATCGGCTGTGGCATTGTCGAGAACACCCGGAGTGTTTGTTATGAGCACTCCTGAGTCGTTGGCATCGGAAATATTGATGTTGTCGTATCCGACGGCCACATTCGCCACCAGTTTCAGTTGCGGCCGCTTTGTGAAAAGCTCTGCGTCCACCCTGTCTCCCAAGATACAGACAAGGGCATCTTTTCCCTCCAGGCGCTCCTCAACTTGCGAGCGTTCCATGGGCTCGTCCGATTCGTAGGCGTCCACCTGCGCGAAGTTGCTTAATGCCTGTGCCGCCTTATCAGAGAGTTTTCCGGTTACGAATACTTTCAATGTGAGATTTTCCTGCGCTAGTGCATTTGTATTTAGTTTTGCCCGACCGTCTGCGATGAAACCAGGTGCTCGTTGAGGATACCGATTGTGTTCTCGACTTCTATTTCCGTGCGGGCGTAACTCCAGTCGAGGCAGTCCTTGACCAGTCGCGCCACTTTCGGAATTGCCTCGAGGCACTGCCCCTGGTGAACCAACCCCATCCTCATGCGCCGGAAAAGCAGGTCTTCCAGAAGCATGGCTGATTCATTGACTATGCAATGGGGAATTTCAGCCATGATGGGAGGAAAGTCGGGACAGACTCTTTCCGCGAGCTGAGGGTCGTTTTCAACAACCGCCAAAACTTCCTCGGCATCTTTTCCATAGCTGGCAATCAGGTGCTCGATTGTGGCCGGTTCAATTGAAAGTTTGCGCGCTCGCGTTGCTATGTGCGCCGAGGAGGTGAGAAAGTCTTGCTTGTCGCTGAATCCGCCCAACATCATTGTTTCGGTTGCGGACTCGCGCGCGGCAGAGCCTAATTCCGGGTGTTGCTCGAAAACTTTTTTCAGAATTTCGTTAGCCATGATGCGGTAATTCGTAAGCTTTCCGCCCAAGAGCCCGACTACTTTATAGGGCCCTACATAAATCAAATGTTCGCGTGAAACATTGCCAGTCGCTTTTCCCGACTCGGAGGGCGGCGGGCCAACTAAAGGACGCAAACCTGCCCAGGTGGCAATTACGTCCTGGCGGCCGATCTTTTTGGCGCCCGCATATGAATTGACGACCGAAATCAGATAATCGACTTCATCGACCGTGGCGAGCGGATTGTCGATATCGGCAGCGTAGGCGGTGTCGGTGGTGCCGATCATGACGGCGCGCTGCCAGGGCACTACAAATACGTAGCGACCATCATTTGTTGGCAGAAAGAGCGCAGTATTCGTCTCGAACGCTGACTGAGGGACCATGATATGCGTCCCCTTGGCAGGCGAGCAGCGTGGCTGCCAGGACGGATCGAGCATTTGCATCAATTTGTCGGACCAGATACCGGCCGCGTTCACAAAGGCCCGGGCACGTATCTCGATGTCGCCACCGGCGTAGCAGTCATGACACTTAATTGCGACGAGCTTGCCGGCGTCGGTGCGGAAGCCGGTTACCTCCATGTAATTAATGGCCGTCGCGCCTTCCCTGCAGGCGGACTTCACGACCTCCATTACCAGCCGCGCATCATCCGTGATGCAGTCGTGAAAGCGAAGACCGTCGACGATTTTTTCTTTGCTCAATGCAGGGGTCGATTCGAGCACCTGCGCCCTCGTTAATTGTGTGTGTTTGTGATCCTTGATCACATCGAGGGCTAGAAAATCGTACAAAGTCAGACCCAGTCGCGCTTTGAACCCGAAGAAGCGACTTTCTTTTAGAATGGGCAGCACGAAGGAAAAGTCTCTGACCATGTGCGGTGCAAGCTTTTCGAGCAGCGCTCGTTCGTGGAGCAGTTCGCGAGTAAGTCCAAAATGAAATTGTTCTAGATAGCGCAACCCGCCATGGATGAGCTTGGTTGTCTTGCTCGATGTGCCGGAAGCGAAATCGCGCTTTTCGACAAGCGCTACTTTCAAGCCGCGTGATGCTGCATTCTGGGCGATTCCCGCCCCGACGATTCCACCCCCGATTACGGCTAGGTCGAATTCAAATTTCGAGGCGTCTTCGACTGCTTGACTTCGTGGCTTCATTCTCTGGTTTCCTGTTCTGTGCCTGTGTTCGGATAGAGCAGCCGGGCGCCATCATCGTTTGACCGGTGGGTATTTCGATCTGACGTCCTATTGTGACATGTTGGGATATCAGCGCCCGAGGCTGTGAACATAAGTAAGCGATGAATAGGAGCTGGAAAGTTCTTTTTCTTCCGCTCGTCCTTCATCGCTAAAACCTTTGCTGCGGGCGGGTTTGAGAAATCCCGGTCGGACTCGGCACCTTATTTTTTGCCCATCTTGCCTGAAGCTGTGAGATCTACAAGGTAATTCGAAGGCTAATACTTTATTCTTTAGAACTGCCAAAGCTGGTCCTGATGCATGTGTGTCAGCCGGCCGGCGCTCAAAAATGTTAAAGCCCAGTCAGGTCGCAAGCGCGGTTTTGACGCTGCGAAAATTGGAATTGGTAAAACGAACGATGAAAAATCTGATTACGAGTGGACTCTGTGCATTGCTGGCTAGCACTACATGTGGTGCGCTTGCCGCGGAAAACCCGTCGGCCCCGGTGCTGCCTAAAGGACAATTCGATATTCCCAAGGGACTTGGCGAAATTCGCGTAAGAGCAAATGATCAGTCTCCCACGCCGGCTGGACTGGACCATTTGACCAGCCCGGGAACGGTTCAGCAAATCCCGCAATTGCCGGAGATGGCTCAGACTCCGGAAGCTATCGATAAAGTTCACAAGCTCGAAGAAGAGGGCGAAAAACTTTTCAACAAGAATATGGTCGATAAGGCGCTGATCAAGTGGCAAGAAGGCTACGGATTGTGCCTTGAGATGAAGTACATAGAAGGTCAGGCGCGCGCACTTACAAATATGGCGCGCACTTACCTCGCCAACGCTCACTACGTCAAAGCCAAATATCTCGCTGATAACGCCTGCGAAATTTTGCTGGAAACGCAAAATAAGAAGGACCTTGGTAAAGCGAGAGTTGCGCTTGCACAAGCTTATTTCGGTCTGGACAACCCGATTCTGGCCGGTCAGCAATTGGAGTTGGCGCTCAAAGATTATGCTGCTGTCGGCACCACCAATTCGCGTGACTCGGCTCAGTTGACAGCAATTTGCGCCGGTGTTCTGTTGAAGATCGGTAAGTTCAAAGAAGCTTTGATGTTTAACCAGGCATCAGCGACTTATTTGGAGCAGTGCCAGGAATTGCATACGGCTGTGGCTAAGCGCGTCGCTTCCGCCAACATTATGATCAGCCTCGGTCTCTACACTGCGGCCATGGAAGAAGCAAACCGTGCAGTCGCCACCGCTAAGACCAGCAAGAATCCGGTCAGCATGCCGGTTGCTCTGGCTTGCCTGGCAAACGCCCAGTATGCTCTGGGCGAGTATTCCAAGGCTCTTAAAACATTCGAAGAGACGGTTCAGGTCACCAATAAGCTGCCTGCCAATGCGCCCATGCCTGATTTGTCCAAAGGGAATCTCGAGCTCGGCTACGGACATGCATTGATTGCCTGCGGTTATTTCGAGCAAGCAAAGACTCATATCGAACTATCCATTCCGCTCTTCAAGAAAGGCGCAAGCGTAGCCGGACAAGCACAAGCTACTAATGCGCTCGGCATCATTGAAACTAACCTTGGCCACCCTGAAAAAGCTGCCCTTCTTTTCCATGAAGCTCTCGATCTGCAGTCGGTCATGAATCCTCGCAATGAGAGATTGCAGCTAGCCATCACCCAAAACTTGGCGGCTGCTCAGTCCAGATCAGGAAAGAACAGCGAAGCAAAACTCCTTCTTGCACAGGGCATGTCGCTTTTCACAAGAGCGAAAAAACCGCTGCAAGATCCGATCATGGAAACCAAAACCATGGTTGGTCTGGGTGAAGTTCTGCTCAAGCTCTCAGACACTCAGATTGCGCAGGCTCGCTTGAAAGACGCAGTCACTCTGGCGACTAGAATTCAGGATGACGCCACTCTCTGGCGCGCCTATACGTTGTTGGCCAAGATTGCTCAAAACGATCCGGCTCCGGAAACTCCGGTCACTGAGCTGTTGACCAGCGCGCTCTCTCACTTCCGTTCTCCTCAAGCCGGTGTATATCCGGCACCTGAGAGGCTCGACTATCCGACTACTCGTCAGGATTTAGGCGAGCAATTGGTGGCATTGCTTGCGAAGCACAAAATGTCGCAAGAAGCTTTGATTGCTGCCGAACAGTTGAAGGATGAATTGTTCATCGTTGAATGGAACCGTCGCGGCGGCAGGGTTAAGCCTGACGATGCAGACATCTATAACGATTTGATGACGATGCGCGCTCACTTGCACGCTTGCGAAGATGCCAGCCCTCCGTCCGCCCTCACCAAAGAATGGAAAAAGTGGATCGAGCGTTTCCGCCAGTTGTCCGCAGACAATCGCGCTCTGGCTCGGTTGATTGCTCCTTTGCCGACAAGCGCGGAGCAAGTTCTTGTGTCTGTGCGAAACAACAAAGCCACAATGATCGACTATCTGGTCGGCAACAGCTCGTCTGTAGTTTTCACAATGGACGGTACTGGTCGCCTTTCCGCTTCGGTAATTCCGGTCGGTCAAGCTAAGCTCAAGGATCAAGTGAATGCCTTGATTGCCAGCATGAATAGCCCGCAATCACCGGATTCACAAGCCAGCGAGAGAATGCTCCTGCAAACTCTCTACCGCGAGCTGCTACCGCCGGCGGTAGCGCAGTCTCTGCCCAATAATCCTGAGCAGACTGTTGTGATTATTCCTGATGGCGTTCTCTACAATCTGCCGTTCGCAGCATTGATAGATGGCAACGGCAAATATATGATCGAACGTCACACCCTGACCATGGCGCCATCGCTTGGTGTGTTCATGGACAGCCCTCCGCGCTACACCGACGACCAGTCGCTCGTGCTGGCCTCCGGAGCACAATCTAGTGACGACATGTTCGTGCGGCTCTTCCAACCGGAACTGGTAACGCGTCTGGTCGGAAAAGAAACACCTATCAGTTCTATACAAGAGAATGTCCGCGGTAAATCCGTAGTTCACTTCTCCAGCAAGGTGCCGCTGCATGAAAAGAATCCGATGGATTCAATCTTGCCGCTCGCTCCCGGTAAGGATGACGGCGGAAAGAAAGTAACAGCGGACAAGTTGTTCGGACTCAGTTTGCCGAATGATTTGATGGTCTGGAGCGGCAGCTCTATTTATGGAAAAGACATCCAGGGCAATGCCGTGAAAGTGTTCAGTTCCGGCCTGAATTATGCGGGCGTTCGCAACGTTCTCATGACTCTCTGGTCGGAGCCTTCCGGCGACAGACAAGCCGAGCTTGTTGAGTTCTACAAGAGCAAGCAAGCCGGATTGAGTCAAGCGCAATCTCTGAGACGCGCCCAAATGCTGGCGTTGTCAAAAGATCCCTCTGCGAAATCATGGGCATCATTCCAATTGCTCGGTCCTGGTTTCTAAGTGCGCATGACAACCGCGATTTGTTAGACGATGGAAAGGTTTTCCGCCTTATACATTAAGTATTGAAGTCAAGAAGTTCGCTGAAAGTATACGCGTTGTATAACTCAATATCCGGGTCAGTTGTAATTGGGGTTGCATATGAAAAGGCGTAATGTTGCCAAGAGATTTTGCGGTTCCACCGCGAGAAAGCAAATTGCTTGTTTGAGCCTTGCTGCATCAGTGCTTGCGTCGCCGCTAGCCGCTTATGCAGATACTGCATCGGCGGAAACTTCAGCCGAGAGCAAAATGGCACCAGTTTCTGTAGTGAGCGAAGGCGAAGTTCTCAACATTCTCGCCGCGCCTCAAGCAACTTCCACTGATCCAGAAAAAATTGCCCCGACCAACGCGGTTTACACCGACATCTCCGCCAAACCCGCTGGCGCCGAAAACAAAGACGGCAAGACAGAGCAAGCGGGTGCCGTCAAAGAGTCTGCAAAGCCGAATGAAGTTTCAAAAGAAGTTTCAAAAGAAGTTTCAAAAGAAGTTTCGAAAATAGACTCGAAGGATGTGCAGAAAGCCGGCGGCAAAATGTCCAAGCTGCGCAAAATGGCTTCTCGTGTGCGTTTGACTCGCGAGAAAAAGCAAATTGCCAGTGCCGATGTAGCTGCGTCTGACGAGAAAAAGGACGAGAAAAAAGCTGAAGCGACACAAACGACCAGCACGGTAGAAACAGCCAGTGCGCCGGCTGAAGCGGGTACAGCTTCCGCCGAAACCAAAGCGAGTGTGGCAGGCAACCCGGAAGCTGCCACTGCCGATGCACCAGGTTGGAATGAAAGCTCGAGCGCTGGAGAGAAAAACAGTACTGCCGAAGCAACCCCGGCTGCTGATGCTTCTGAAGTGAAAACCGATGCAAGCGCTGCCGCTCCTGCGCAAGCCACCGATGGTGATGCTTCAACCGCTGCTCCCATCGTTGACGCTGCCGAAACCATCGAAGACAACAACGGCGATAAGCACGACGGTGCATCAATCGCATTCGGATTGCCAGGCACATTGAACGATTTGGAAGCCGCATCCAAGTTGTCGCCGGACGGCATCATTGTTGTAGACAATGACGAAGCGATCGAACAAAACGATCACCTCGAATACGAAGACATGCCGCTCGATGAGGGCAAGTCCAAAATTAAGATCGGGGCACGTTTCCCGGTCGTGATTTCTTCTGCTATCAACAGCAAGACTGCCAAAAAAGGCGATCGCGTTGAAGCGAGATTGAAGTATGACTTGAAGATCGGTGACAAACTGATCGCCAAGAAAGGCTCGATTGTTAGAGGTCATCTCAACTACTGCTTGAAAGCACGCACCATTCTCCACTCGTTGGTCAGCCCCGAGCGCTGGTACAGAAATTCAGGTTGCGTCGGCATCGACTTCGACGAAATCGTCAACGAGAAAGGCGAGCACATTCCTTGCTTTGCCGCACCAGCAAGAGCCGGTCGCGTCATCAAAAACAAGTGTGAAGGTCGCGAGTTGGGCGTCAACCACAACGGTCAAGTCACCGGTCCGTGGGCTCAGCAACTGCGATACAAAGCAGTGCGTGTTGGACTCAACTTTGCTCTGGCACCAGCCGGCGTATTCAGCTTCGGCGCTATGCCGGTAGCTCTGGGTGTGATCGGCGCCGCCAATCCTAACTTCGCATTCGGCAAACCGGTCGGACTCAACGTTCGCCACCGCCGCATCAAAGGCTTCGCATGGGGCTTCTTGAGCGGTATTCCCGGAAGCTGGTTGATTGAAGACACCACCGTAAAGGGTCAGGAAGCAGTTATTAAGCCAGGCGATGAGTTCTACGCTGCCTTCAAGCAAGAATTCAACGGCGAGCCTGAAACCGATGCTTCAATTCTGGCTGGCGGATCTACCAAGGTTCGTGGTCAGGTAGTTAAAGAGCCGGGCGCTGACAAAGCCAAAAAGAAATAGGCTGAAACAGCGAAAGGCAACCAACAAGTTGCAGAGAAGCGCTGGGGATTTCCCCGGCGCTTCTTAGCAAGGACTGAGCGGTTATCCGGAGCAAAGACTCTGCTTGCAGCCGTCTTTGCGCAGGGTGACCGCTCAGTCTTTTCACCCGGAGCACAACTTATGAGCGCGTCTGGACGGGTAAGCGGCGTGCATGCAAAAGGAGAAGGGAGCCGCTGATGCGACTCCCTTTTGGCTTCCTGTTATTTGTCGTTATCCGGCTTAGAAATTACCGGACATCGGATGACCGCCGCCTGCAATCGTCACTGGAGCGTCCAGTTGAAGCTGCATGGCTGTTCCCGACGGGATAGTCACTTCCTTTCCTTTTCTCATGATCAAGCTTTGTGCGACCCCGGCGCCGGCACCAATTGCGGTACCAGACCAGGCGCCTCTGCCTACACCGCCTCTGCCGCCGGCGATAGCACCAACTGCGGTGCCGAGTGCGGCGCCCGTTCCTGCGCCGATCGCTCCACGGATGGCTCCCTGACCAACTTTCGTCTTCCAGGTTTCGCCTCTCAGTGTATCGTCTTGATCGCTGCCGCCATCGGTGTATTTGCCGATGCCGCCAACAAGGTGAGCGGTGATGGGTGTTTCAATACCATCGGGAGTGCGCAGGCGGTTGAACTTGATGGTCAAGCTGGATGCGCGTCCGAAGTATCTGCCTGCCGAAGCATCAGTTACAGTGCCGATTACAAGCGAGCCGGCAGGAATTTGCGAGTCGCCCAGCATAACGCTTTGATTAATTGTTGCTTGAATCAAATCGCCGGGTTTGGCTACTTGAGTCGAAATAGCTGTTTGCAAATTGATCGCAATGGTCAAACCGGCCGGTGCATAAGCTACGCGACCCTGGCGGAAACCTTGCGGTGCGCCATATCCCTGCGGAGGAGCGCCATAACCACCTTGCGGCGGCATTCCATAAGTTGCTTGTTGCGGAGCGCCATAACCTTGTGGTGCGCCGGTTTGATAATAGTCAGTGGGCGGTTGTGCAGTCGCCGAATAAGACTGTTGTCTTTGCGGTGCTTGAGCCACTGCCGGTGCGCTCGAGCTATATTCGCCGGTGAGCTGAGCAACATAGCTTTCTACACTGGCCTGGTCGACCAGGGTGTTGCGCAGAGCGTCTGCCCATCTCTTCGCCAGGAGTGCCGGTGTCGTGCCGCTGGCTTTAGCATTGGCTGCGTCGACTTCGACAATTTTGTAGCCGCCCAAAGTGATGACCGGGCTGCCTTTTACATAAGTGATGTTGACTGAAGACGGGCTGCGATCTTTTGATGCTACAAGAGCGTTGTCCAGATTTTTTTGGATTACTCCAGCGCGGGCTTCGGGGCTCATGCCGCCTACAGCCACCTTGCTTGAGATAACGGGAACACCAGCGACATGAACGTCTGCACTCGCTGCCAGCACCGAGAGTGGTGCGATTAGGAATGCTTGGCTCAGGACTAGAGCGCCGGCGACAAGTCTGCGTTTAGAAGAATTGAACGAAGTCATCTTATTTTTTCACCTTGCCAGAGTTTTAGTTCGAGTCCAGTTACAGGCTGTTTTCAGGGAAACTGTCATACCTGACCTAACTGAGAGTCATCAGGTGCCTATGCAGCTTTCCTGTGCTTCACGAACCCAGAGACAGCAAAAAGTTTAGCAATGTTCCCGAAGGACTGTCTGAGAGTCGGCTAAGACCTGTTGGAAACTTTGAAAATGCCCGAGACCAGACGTTTTGCAGCTAGTCCTGAGAACCCTGCCGGCCGCCCGATAATAGAGTTTTTCACTGCCGGGAATGCGCGTCCATTGGACGGGTTTAACTCGCTCTAAGTGTCGATGGCTACTATATAGAAGATGGACAAAAACGATCTCGATAAACCCGGCCTCGGAAAGACGGCGTTCATAACCGGCGCCAGCAGGGGTATTGGACGGGCGCTTGCCGAAAGGCTGGCGCAGGATGGTTTTGACATTGCACTTTTTGCCCGCAGCGAAGATCTCCTGAGCAAGCTCGAGTCTGACTTGAAAGCACTGGGCGTGCGGGCTGAGGCTTTTCGGGTCGATGTTTCCGATGCTCCTAGTTTCTCTGAGGCGCTCGAGAATGCCCGCAGGAAATGCGGCGCACCTGCCGTTTTAGTCAATAATGCGGGCGTTTATTACACCCAGAGCGTTGAAGGGCATTCCATCGATCTTTTCAATGAAGTGTTGGAAACGAACCTGACAAGCGCGCTCAATGCCTGCCAGTTCGTCGTTTCCGACATGAAGAAAAACTCCTGGGGGCGGATCGTCAATATATCTTCTATATCCGGCAAGGTTGCCGAAGCTTTTGGAGCCGCTTATTCCGCCTCGAAATTCGGCATGATCGGCTTGACGCAAGCGTTGGCTCTGGAAGTCGCCGAGCACGGCATCACGGTGAATGCCGTCTGCCCCGGCTGGGTGGCGACCGAGATGACGCGCGCGCAACTCAACGATGAGAAATGGTGTGCGCTCAATCATCTGGAAGTCAGTCAATCAGAAGAGATAGCCCGGCTTTCCGTTCCTCAAAAACGCCTAATTCAGCCCGAAGAGGTGGCACATTTAGTATCATTTTTGTGTAGCGAAAATGCTCGCGGTATAACCGGACAGTCAATAAATATATGCGGAGGTCTTTCCCTCAATTGAGAGCCGAAACTGCAAAATTGGTGGAAAGAGCCCACGAGAAGACCTCCTGGCCCACGGTTGAAATTGACGGCATGCTGCTCCTGCAGGCGCCCGGTCTGTCTGGTCATCGCCTCAAACATGCCTTTACGACACGCAAAGGCGGCAATACTCCTGCGCCTTTCGACTCGTTCAATCTCGGTCGCCACGATGCTGCCGCCCAGTGCTGGGACGACGCGCTCGAAAATAGAAAGAAGCTTTGCGCTGCCCTGGCTATGCCTTTTAACGAATTGCGCGTGCCCGGTCAAGTTCATTCGAAAAGAGTCGTCTTTGCCGAAGATGCCCATCAGTTGAAGGAAGTCGACGCCGTAGCCACGGTTTCGAGCAATGTGCCGGTACTTTTGCATTATGCAGATTGCGTGCCGATCATCATTTTCGACCCCCGCCGCAGCGCCCTGGCAGTCGTTCATGCAGGGTGGAGAGGGACGGCGGCTATGATCGCCAGCGAAGCCGTGACCGCGCTGGTAACGCGCGCAGGCAGCGAGGCCTGGGACTTGATTGCAGCAGTCGGTCCGGCAATCGGCAGTTGCTGCTACCCGACATCTTTCGAGGCTGCCAAAAGCCTGGCATCTACCGTTACCGATGGTGAACTGTTTATCACTTTGCGGGATGGTCAACCCTGTCCGGATTTGCGCGCAATTAATGCTATGCAGCTCTTGGAGCGCGGCATCAGCACCGTGGATGTGTCTGACCTTTGCACCGCCTGCAATCCCCAGCTCTTCTACTCTCACAGGCAATCCGGCGGTTTGACGGGCAGGCAGGGCGCCATAGCCTGTTTGATTTAGGCG